>JAJPZH010000039.1 GCA_021204515.1 Alistipes sp.
CAGGTGCCCGTCGATATCACCACCGGCGTCTACAATACGATCGTGAATGCGGGCGAAATCAACAACCGCGGCTGGGAAGTATCGGCCCGCATACAGCCCGTGCGGAACAAAAACATCCGCTGGGACATGAACTTCACATGGTCGCGCAACCGCAACAAGGCCGTGGAGCTGGCTCCGAATCTGGATTCTTGGACGATCGCAACCGGTCCCCGCGGAGAGATCCGCGCCGTTCCGGGCGGCTCGCTGGGCGACCTGTACGGTTCGGGCTACGAAAAGGCTCCCAAGGGTTCCTACGTTATGGCCGACGACGGATCGACGATCGACGTATCGGGCTGGGACATCGTCGATTCGGACGGTTATCCGGTGCTGGCTTCGGAGTTCGAAAACCTCGGCAATACGCAGGCGGACTGGAAAGCGGGCTGGATGAACTCGATCTCCTACAAGAATTTCCGTCTGAGTTTCTCGTTCTCGGCACAATGGGGCGGACAGGCCTACTCCTTCACCAACGCCATGCTGGGCTATCAGGGCAAAACGAAAGCGACGCTTCCCGGCCGTTACGACGGTCTGATCCACAAGGGCGTGAACCAGAACGCCGACGGCACGTACTCAATCAACAAGACCGTAACGGCCAGCATCGAGAGCTACTACAACCTGCGCGTATTCAACCGCGACAACGTGGTGAACAACACTTTCAGCACCTCGTTCCTGAAGATGAAGGATATCCGTCTGGAATACACACTTCCCAAGAAGATCGCAGCCAAGACCAAGGTTTTGCAGGGCGCATCGCTTGCGTTCTTCGCAACGAACCTTTTCTGCTGGACCAACTGGCCGCAGTTCGACCCGGAGATCGCTACGATGAACGGTTCGGAAATCACCAAAGGTTTCGAAACAGCGGCATTCCCTATGACCCGTACGTATGGCGTTAATCTTAAACTTCAATTCTAATAATACGATGAAACGAATCAATTCATATATATTGACCGGAGGAGCGATAATCTTGGGATTGTGCGGCTGTACGAGCAATTTCGATGATTACAACAAGGACCCCAACCGGGCGGAGGTCGGCAAGGCCAACTCCTCCCAGATGCTCGAAGACCTGATTTTCGAGGGCGCCGGAAGCTTGAAATACCGTACTTGGCGCCACAACAACGAGTTCATGCAGTACACGGTGGAGACCAGCACGCTGAACCAGCTGCACCGCTTCGTACTCACCGACAGCGAATTCAAGGGCGCATGGAATTTCTGCGGGCGCTGGGCTGTCAATGCAATAGAGATGTATAAACTTGCGGAGAAGGAAGAGAATACCAACGCGCAGGCCATCGCCCTGACCATGAAGGCGCTCTACCTTTCGAACATGACCGACCTGTTCGGCGACATGCCGTTCAAGGAGGCGTTCAAAGGTATCGAAGAAAATATCATGCAGCCGAAATTCGACGATCAGAAAGTCATCTACGACTCGCTGCTGATGGATCTCGAACGGGCCAACACGCTCTACACAAAGACTTCCACGATAGACGCCAAGCGCGACCTGCTCTACAATGGCGACGTAATCAAATGGCGGAAGTTTACCAACTCGCTCTATCTGCGCCTGCTGATGCGCGTAAGCAATCGCAGGGAGATGAATTCGGCGGAACGTATCAAGACCGTGCTCGAGAATCCTTCGCAGTACCCCATATTCGAGAGCAACGACGACAACGCCACGCTGAAATACAGCGGCACGCGCCCGTTCGTCAATGATTTCGGGGACAACGCCACCGACGACAGCGCGATGGGCGAACGCTTCATCAACCTCATGGTGGACTCCAGCGACCCCCGTATCTCGGTTTACTGCAACCGCGTAAGCTCCGGCGTCAACGCGGGCGGCTACGTGGGAATCACGAGCGGCGCCCCGGCTTCGGTCATCTCCAAGCAGTCGTCCGACGGCGCGTCCAACAGCAACAATACGACCTTCAGACAGTACACCTCCCCGTATACGTTCATGACCTATTCGGAGGTACTGTTCATCAAGGCCGAGGCCATTCAGCGCGGAATGATGGACGGCGAAGCTTCGGAAGCATATTACGCAGCGATCACGGCGTCCCTCAGGCAGTGGATTCCCGGCATTTCCGAATCCGCCATCGAGACCTTCCTGCAGAACGGAGCCGTGGCTTACGACGCCACGACCGAGATCATCATCACTCAAAAGTATATTTCGTTGTTCACGGTGGGTTACGAGTCTTGGCATGAATACCGCCGGACGGGTTATCCGCTGCTGGTGATGGGCGAAGCCATCCGTAACGACGGCGTGCATCCGACCCGCTTCCCCTATCCGCTGGTACTGCGTTCTTCCAACAAGAACTATGCGACCCAGCTGGCTAAAATGGGCGCGGACAACATGAAAACGCCGGTATGGTGGAGCCGCAAAGCTGTCAAACTGGAAAATCCGGAGGAGGACAACAACCTCGGTTATGCCGGTCACAAATGGGATGCGGACATCAAATGGTAATGCCGTCCGTAAAACAAATCGCCCCGGGACCGCACAGCGCAGCATCCCGACCGAGTTTTGAAATTAACCCGTAAATAACGAAAAAACAATTTTTATGAAAATAAGACAATACATCTCCGGAAGATGGCCCGGCCTGAAGGCGCTCGCTCTCTGCGCGATGGCTGCAACGGCATTCGTCGCCTGCAAGGACGACGATACCGACGTTGTCCGGGACCCCCATATCACGCTGTCGGAAGATAGTTTCCTGTATAATGCAGCGGGAGAAACACACAGTTTTACCGTTTATTCCAATATCGACTGGAAGGTCGAAATGGCCGACACCGCTCAGACATGGGTCAATATCTGGCCCAAGGAGGGTTCCGACGACGGTGTTTTCGCCGTGAAGGTATCCAAACAGCCGACGAAGGACCCTGCTCTGCGGGAAGCGCGTTTCCGGGTCGTGGGCAAGCAGCCGCACGACAATATCATCCAAGAGATAACCATTTCGCAGCGGGACGTCGATCCGGCGCTCAAGCTCGGAGTAACCACGACACCTCCCAAGGTGGTTATCAACAGCAACGGCGAGGAGAAATATTCGGTAGGCGTCACCAGCAATGTAGAGTGGACGGCCAAGGTCGGCGATTCCGGCGAGGGCTGGATCACGATCGACGAGATCAGCGACAACGAAATCAAATTCACTGTGCCCAAATATGCGGGAACGGTACCCCGTACGGGACGTATCGAATTCAACGCCACGACCGAACGCATGACGACGGTAGAGTTGATCGTATATCAGAGCATTCCGCTGGATATCGGCGAAAATGCCGAACTCAAGACCATTGCCGAGATATATGAGAAAATCGGCGGTCTGGAAGGTAACATTCGTGAGAATGTCAAGATACAGGGCACCGTAATCAGCGACCGGGTATCCGGCAACTGTCCGAATCCTGCGGCATTCTTCGTACAGGATGCCAGCGGACGCGCCATTCAGTTCCGCGTTCAGGAAGGTTCGCACTCGCTCCTGCTGAATTCGCTGGTGACCGTACCGCTTATGAACACGCAGTCGGTGATCGACGACGACGGACAGCCCTACATCACTATTTCGACGGAACGCATTCAGGATGTCATGGCCTCGGGCGGCGCTCCGATCGAACCGAAGGTGATGGAAAGCACGCAGGGACTGACGGACGAAATGCTCGGTACACTCGTGACGATCAAGAATCTCCAGTTCGTCTTCCCGCACGGAACCTACTACAACGCCAACGAAGGTTCGATTT
>JAJPZH010000254.1 GCA_021204515.1 Alistipes sp.
CGTAGGATGAGCATTTGTAATTTCGCAGGCACGACCGGACGACGGACGAGATCTGTTGCTTGACATTCCCCTCGGGATAATTCACTTTCCGCAGGCCCTCCCTGTCCGTCAGTTCCTGCCCCTTGACACTCGGCTGCAGGCCGTATTTACACTCCAGATCACGCAATATCTCCATCGAACGTCGGGCCTCGAAATCATGCGGGAGTTTGCGGCCCTGCTCATCGACGCGCAGCGACACGACGTGCAAATGTTCCCGGTCGATATCCTTATGTTTGAAAACGATATAGGGCTGTTCGCCATATCCCATCTTCTGCATGTATTCTTGCGCAATCTCACGGAGCTGTTCATCGGTCAGCCTGTCTTCCGGCGAAGGGTTCAGCGAAGCATGGAAGACCGTACTGGTCGTCCGGCGGTTGGCTTCGAGGTACGGCCGGAAACTATCCATGCAGGCATCGACATCCATACGCCCGTATTTGTCGAACGGTTCGAGCATCTTCTGCCAAAGCAGTACTTCGGCTTCATCCTTATCCACTTTCTCCTTGTTATAGCGCAACGCCCCGCCGGGCGAGGAGCCCGATCTTATATTCGCAACCACTCCTTAGCTTGTTTGGCAAGGTTCAAAATCTCGATACTGAGGGCTTTCAACTCGCGGGTTCGCTGTTCCAATGCGGCGATCTGATGCGGGATAGCAACGTTGGAAAAGTGCGAATTGATGGCCTTTACGACCTGATTATAATTCGCAGCTATACGCTGGAATTGGAAATAAAAGTCATTCAGACGGGCGGTAAACTGCGTCTTCGAAGGGTCGCGTCTGATGACGACGAACTCCTCGGCGAAGATGCGTTTGACGATAAACCGGCTGCGGTTATGCTCCGATCCGGCCTTGCAGAGCAGCTCGTTGAAGCGGATATTTTGCTCTTCATTGAGCCGGAAGGAGTATTTATAACTCGGCGTTCGGGGCTTCTTGTCGGTTATGTCTGTCAGTTTTCGGTTGGTATCCATAGATAGCTTAAAAAACGGTCGCGACTCGGGAGCGGCCACGGCCTCGCAGAGCGAGCTGTACCTTTGCAGAAACAAAAATCCGTGCCGGAAAATTTTTTGTGAAAACTTTGAAAAACCTCCGCTACGGCTTCCGGGACAGGGCGGTTCCCGGTGCAATATTACAACCGTCCGGGCGCAAAAAAAGCCCTCGGTGCGGACTGGAGCGGTCGTGAGCGGACATCGGAACCAAGGTATTTCAGTCGGTTGTATCTTGTAGCATGAAAGGCTGGTTTTTTTATTCTGTTCATTATTCCGATATAAACCACATGAAATAGAAAACGGTATTTTGAATGGTTTAAAACATAAAACCGGACATACACGCTTTACGACAGTATAGCTAACAATCAATCTCAAAAACGTTGCACCATGGATTCATTGAAAGAAACAGACAAACCTGCACCCAATCCTTCTAAACATCCCCGTATCGAAGTCGACGAGGAACTGATGCGTCAGATGATCGCCGGACAAGCTCCTTTGGATTCGAAAATCGTCCGCCGGATTCCCGAACCGGAGGAGGAAAATACGGACGCTCCCGAGGAAAACACATCGGAAACGGCATCCGGAGCATCGGCACCGACTGCTGAAAAAACAGACGTCGACACCCAAACAACTACTGGAAAGGAGTCGGCCGGATTCCGGCGTAAAAAGATCGCGCTGCCGGATTTCGAACGCACGTTCTTCGCTCCGATAGATTGCCGTAATCGCTCTGCGATCTATGTCAGCACTCAAACCAAGTGCAAAGTGTCGGCAATCCTCCACCTGCTGGGAGACGATACGACAAGGCTTACGGCATTGGCCGACAATATGCTGCGGTTCGTCATGGACATTTACCGCGACGAGCTGAATTATCTCCACGAGAAGAAGAATAGCAGAAGGCCGTTTTGAAAAAGCGGAGGCATTTCGACGGCAGATAGCAGGACGGAAGGGGCCGTCGAACGGGCAGGCCGCTCGCGGCTGAACATCAGAACCGGATCGTCAGGAGCCGCAGAATGTCGCCTTTTCCGTCGGTAGCGACCAGCAAAACGCCGGGGATGGAAATCCGCAAGGCTCGCCCCTCGGGCGATTCGCATGGCCTTGCGGATTTCCATCTCCGGCGATAAATTCCCTGCCGGCGGAAAATTACATAAATTTAACTGCCGGGTTACTGTGCGACCTTGAAGATACCGTTCAATTTCTCGCTTAATGCCGCCATATCCCGGCCGATCTTATCATTGGTAATTTGGGCGTAGATTTGGGTCGTGGTGATATGTTTATGTCCCAGCATCTTGCTGACCGTTTCCAAAGGTACGCCCTGCGTGAGCGTGACCGTCGTGGCGAAGGTATGCCGCGCCATGTGCATCGTCGGATTGAATGACAGACCGGCGTGTTTGGCGACATGTCGTAACGACATGTTCATCGTCTTATAGTAGCGTTTGATCGGGAAGACCTTGTTACTTTCCAGATGCAGGTCTTTATAACGGTCGTAGATCATTTCAGCTACGGGAAGGAGTTTAACACGGAACTGTGTACCCGTCTTTTGCCGCTTGTCGATGATCCAACGATCCCCGTTGTCGTCCGTATGGATGTCCGCATGGGTCAGCTTTGCAACGTCCGCATGGCTCAGACCCGTAAAGGCACAGAAGACGAAGACATCCCGGTTGATGTCCGTTCGGTAGTTGGGAAGCCTGACATCCATGACGGCCTGCAGTTCCGAAGCGGACAAATAACGTCGTTCGGCGTATTGGGGCCTGACATGGAACCCGGCGAAAGGGTCGGATGCAATCCAGCCGTTCTTATACGCCGTGTAGGTCATCAGGCGCAATTTCTTGACCCCGGCACAGATCGTTCCGGAAGCAAGACCCTTTACCGTGGAGAGGTAGACGACGAACTTTTCGATAAACTCCCGTTTCAGCTCTTTGAAAGGAATATCCCTGACGTGGTATTCGTATTCGAGGAAAGCGGCAAGACGCCTGCGACGCAGACAGTAATCCTCGTAGGTGGAATAAGCGCGGTCTTTACCCACACGCTTGCGGAACTCCGCAAGATATTCGTCGAAAGTCTGTAACAGCAGGCGGCAATCGTCACCCATACCCAGAAAGGCATTGCGGACCTTTTCGGCCGTGACATACGAATCCCGGTCGCAGAGGCGTTGATACTGTTTGCCGATATTGGTTTTGATGTTCTCCAGCTTTTCATTGAGACGCTGGGCTTCGAGGCTTTTGCCGGAGGCCTTGTTGGCTTTGGCATCCCAGAGAGAGGAACGAACGGTAAGTTTGCAGCTGAACTGCGACATCGTACCGTTGATGGTGATACGGCCCATGACGGGAACCTGACCCGATTTTTCCGACTGCCTTTTCACATAGAAAAGGACTTTGAAAGTACTGCGTTGCATAATAACTTGAACTTTGAGGGTTTGTTAAACGTAATGTCAAGTTATTTGTTATGCGGAAATTCGATGCAACACACTGAAAACTACTGTCTTAAATGCAAATTAAAGCATTTCGGGCAGGTAACGGATAAGTAACACAACTTACCGTTAAACCTGCCCGATTCTGCAATTTTATTGCTCGGAGCACATGCAGAGAAAAGAATTAAATACCTGTAAACATGATATTTACTCTTTTCTATATTTTCGTTTACCTACAAAACCCCGGCTCTTCGGAGCCGGGGCGTTTTGCGTCGTACATTCAGGTAAAATGATTTTTGCAGCCCGGAT
>JAJPZH010000287.1 GCA_021204515.1 Alistipes sp.
CTCTTCGCATGTCAAAGAACCTTGTCACCGACGGCAACAAAAAATCCACGACAAATTACGGCTTCTTTTGCCATACTGACGTGAATAACGGTGCTGTGCTTTCCGGACTTACGCAACGGCCGGTGCATCTTTCATCGTCCCCGTTGTAAACGATGATGATGCAAAAGTCCGTAAAAAATTTGACATTTCCAAACATTTTCCGCAACCTTGCCGTATGTTTCCTAATTTTGCACTATTTTACATCGTCTGCACGATAGCAGGCACTTGGAGTTTTCATGGGAGTTAACTTTTATGATTGTTTATATTATTGATTATCAGAGTGTATTACATTTGGTTCGACTCCCGCCACCTCCACTGAAAATCAAGTATTTACAAGTAAAAATCCCGCAATTCTGACAGTTGCGGGATTTTTTGTATCTGGAATGTCCGACCTATACCCGTATCTTCTCATCGCGGAAGATAGGGAAACAGGCACTATTCGCCCGGAAGCAATTCGCGGAGCGTCTGCCGCAGCCGCTCGCCGTTAAGGGGTTTAGACAGATATTCGTTGGCTCCGGCGTCGAGCGCCTTCTGCCGGTCGCGGTCGTAGGCGAAGGCAGTGACGGCGATGATCGGAACCGCCGGATCGAAGGTGCGGATCTGCCGTGTGGCTTCGAGACCGTCCATGCCGGGCATTTTGACGTCCATGAGAATCGCGGCGGGTTTGAGTTCGCGGCACACCTTCACGGCCTCTTCACCGTCGGAAGCACGCACAATGTCGAATTCCCTGCGTAACATCAGCGACACCAGCAGGTAGTTGCTGTCGGTATCCTCGGCCACGAGCAGCCGAGGCAGACGTCCGTCGCCATGCACCGCCGCCGGACGCGGTGCGGGAGCGGCACTCTTCTTTTCGGGGACGTCGCACGTCACGGCGGGAATCGTGAACCAAAACCGGGAGCCGTGCCCCACATCCGATTCCACGCCGATACGGCCGCCCATCTGCTCGACGATGCTCTTCGAGATCGAAAGCCCCAGTCCGGTACCCTGCGCGAAGCTGTCGAGTTTGACGAAGCGGTCGAAGATGCTCTGACGATGCTCTTCGGAGATGCCCGATCCGGTGTCTTCGACATGGAAAAGCAACTCGCCGCCCACCGTGCGGTAGCCCAGCGTAATGGAGCCTTCGTCGGTGAATTTCACCGCATTGTTGATGAAGTTGGTGATGACCTGAACCAGCCGGTTCTTGTCGCCGACCACGCAGCACTGGGCCTCGTGCTCCCCGAAGATCAGCTCGACGGGTTTGTCCTTGACCTTGAGACTGAGCGAGCGCACCGTCTCCTCGCACATGCGGTTGACGTCCACCCGACCGTAATTGAATTCGAAGGTGCCGGCTTCGATCTTCGAAAGGTCCAGAATGTCGGATATGAGTTTGAGCAGCAGCTCGTTGTTCTCCTCGACGACACGCATGTACTCGCGCCGCTCCCCGATGTCGTCCGTCTCGGCCAGCAGGTTCGAAAATCCCACGATGGCGTTCAGGGGCGTGCGGATTTCGTGGCTCATGTTGGCCAGAAAAGCCGATTTGAGTCTGTCGCTGACCTCGGCCTTGTTCTTGGCCTCGATCAGGTTCTTCTCGGTCTGCTTCAGCTCCGTGACGTCGAAATTGACACAGACCATCTCGATCTTCGACGGGTCGGTATTCAGCGGATTGCGCACCACGTTGACACGGGTCCACCCCGTCGGTTCGCCTTCGGGCGTGACGCGCAGGTCGAGCGTGAAGCCGTTGGATTCGCCCGCCTTGACGCGCCCGATCTCCCGGAATACGGCGGCGCGGTCTTCGGGATCCACATGGTCGTAAACCCCGATCACCTGCGGCATCGGCGTATCGCTCCGCTCCCCGATATTGTGGAACCACTGCGGCACGGCATAGCCGTCGCGCGTCATCAGGTCGAATCGCGCATAGCCCACCTTGCCGAAGCGGCTCACCAGCGAAAACGAGCTTTCGAACTCCGCAAGGCGGCTGTAGGCTTCGTTGATCTCGGTGTTGTCGATATTGATGACCACGAAATTGATCAGCTCGCCGTACATGTCGTAGAGCATGGTGACCGTCGTGTATATCTGAACGTTCCCCTCCTTGTCGGAGGGATAGTAGCCGTCCAGTCGGTTGAAATGGTAATCGAGTTTGAAAGCCTGCTCCTGTCCGTTGCGCACGTTTTCGCGGATATCCTGCGGAACGAGCGGATTGCGGAAAAAATTGACGCCCAGCACCGCCTCCTTCGTTTTGAGTCCGAAGATTTCGAGGTCCTTGTTATTGAGGTCCACCAGATACCCCTCCTTATCGTACAGCTCGACGCCGACCTGCACGTTGTCGAAGATGTTGCGCAGCAGTTTTTCGCTGTTGAAAAGCGCTTCGTGGGCATTGTGTACGTCCGTCGTGTCGGAAAAGAGACAGATCACCTCGTCCTCGTGGGTGGTGTAGAGAATCGAATGGATCCAGTGTTTCGATTTCTCGTCGTAACTGTCGTGTTCGATATAATCGCCGCTGCCGAGCACCTGTGAGAAAATCGGCATGTAGAACCGGATGTCGAGTTTCAGCTCGGACGCACGTTTGCCGATATACTGTTCCTTGAATACGCCCGAAATCTTATCGGCGGCGTAATTCGCATCCAGAATCCTGAAATCGACCGGCTCGCCCGCATCGCTGCGCAGCATCTGCAGCCGCGCATACCCCAGCGGCATATGGCGGTAAAGGCTTTCGAGGTAAGTCCGTTCGGACTGCGCTTCCCGTTCGGAGCGCTGGAGTTCGATACAGAGGCTGATGATGTTCATCAGCGATGCGAACCACTGGTAATCCTCCCCGCTCCATGTCCGGGGGTCGTTCACGATGTCGATGCCGGCATACCCCCATACCTTGTCGCGCGAGGCGAGCGGCACGGCGATCAGCGATTTGATATCCTGTGCCGCAAGCACGTCCCGTTCCCGGAAGGCTTCGTCAGGCAGTTCGTCCAGCGTCGAAAGAATAATAGGCGCCCGCTGCCGGATGCGGTTCGTCCACCAAGGCACATCCTCCATGGAGACGCTGCTCACCAGTTCGCGCTCGCTGGTCACGCCGGACGCCGTAACCTCGTACGTGCAGTCGTACATGCACCGCTCCCAGTCCGACTCGATGATATATGCCCGTCCGCCGCCGAACATGTTCAGCACGTCGGCCAGTATCTTATTGATGACTACATCCATATCGTTGGTCTTCAGCAGCGACAGCAGCGTATGCGAAATGCTGTTGAGCCGGTACAGCAGGTCGTTGATCTGCTGCTTTTCCGGCGAGCTCGCCTCCTGCGGTGGATCGGTCACCCTGAAATATCCCGTCAGCAGCATCCCGCCGTCCTCGGTCGTCTCCTCGCGCAGCAGTTTCCAATAGCACCAGATTTCGCCTTTCGGACCTTGCAGCGGATAAAGGTGCTCGTTTCCGAAACCGCCCCCGCGCACCCCCACCGAAGCGAAAGCATAGTCACGGTAGGTCGGGCTTATCATATCCCGGAATTCCTCGTAGCCCACTTCGCACGCGGCAAGGCCCAGCAGGTCGCGGAGTCCTTCCGATATGTGGAACATACGACGTTTGCGGTCGGCCTGCCACCAACCTATCTTGGCATCCCGCATGATCTCCTGCAGGATTTCGTATTCTTTCATTCGATAAATTTTAGCGTCACTGTCCGGCCGGAATGTCCCGGCACGTCTATACAAAAGTAGGC
>JAJPZH010000142.1:0-10517 GCA_021204515.1 Alistipes sp.
GCGTGTAGTAGAACATGTGGTCCGTGGACTTGTTGTAGCTGCTGCTGTTGTTCAGGATGCGGATATGGTAAGCCACCGTCCATGCGTCCTTGTCCGAATATTGGGTCATGGTGCCGGTTTTCGCGCCGTTTTCATAGACATTGACGGTCCATGTCGGGTCCCAGTTCCAGATGTTCGCAACGATCTGATCGTTGTTTTTCTTCGTGAAGTAGTACGAAGCGTCGCCGCCGCCGGTGAATTTGTCGGAACCGCGGTAGAGCCGTATCTGGAAGTCCTCGTCGTGCTGCACCGATTTGTAGGTCCACTCCTTCATCGTGGCTCCGTCGATGCGGTAGATGCCGAAGCCGGTGGGCGTGCCTTCCGTGCAGACGGTCGAACGCCACCATGCGCCGCAGGACGTGCCCGTGACATGCTCGAAGATCTCCTTGCCGTTCTTGGTGTGGATGTGGTTGATGTTCGAGTGGGTGTGGGCCGACATGATCGTTGCGTATTTGTACTGCGAGAGCAGTTCCAGCACTTCGTCGTAGTAGGCGTATTTGCTGTTGCGGAAGGGAATGTGAACGCACAGGATCACCATTTTGTCCTTCGAAACATAACTCAGGTCCTGCTTCAGCCACTCGTATTGCTCGGCGCTGAAACCGCCGGTGTAACCCGCGCTTTCCTGACATTCGTGTATTACGTTGTCCATCGATACGATATGCACGTCGCCGCGGTTGAACGAATAGTCCACCGGTCCGAAGTAACTTTCGTATTTCGCGCGGGCTTCCTTTTCGTTGGCCGTCGGAAATTCGTGGTCGTGGTTGCCGATGGTCGAGAACACGGGGATTCCCGTCTGTTCGGGCTGCAGGGCTACCACCATATTGCTGAAGAGCGCCCATTTGTTGTTTACCAAGTCGCCGAGATGAATGGCGTAGCACGGAATGCCGGCCGAGGTGGAGTATTCCCGGATGTCCTTGGCCGCTTCGCGCTTGAACCGGACGGCGTGCGCCGCTTCGTTGATCTGGGGGTCGCCGATGCAGATCAGGTCGAACCGGGTTTCGGGAGCGTCCAGCGCCGTCAGCGTAAAGTCGTAGCGGGCCGTTCCCGGTTTGAGCTTGGTGAAGAATTTCGGCAGTTTGTAGGTTTTGTGCATGTTGACCTTGTAGCCCGAAGGCAGGGAGTAGAAAACGAAACCCGATTCCGCGTTGCGGGTCAGTACATACTGGCCTTCGGCGTCGGTCTGCGTGCAGGTGAAGCCGTCGCTCACGACAACCCCCTGAATGGGGCTGCCGTTTGCGTCCGTGATGTATCCGTAGGTATCGCCGCCGTCGGGAACGATCTCTCCGCCGTTTCCGCCGTCATTTCCTTTGCCCTCGCTGTCCGAGCAGGCCGCGAAAACCGCGATCGAGCAGAAGATGAGCAGGAGTCTGTTTATCCGTTGTATCATGGTGTGTTCGTTTTTATTGTTATTCCTCGATTGAATGACCGGCATAACCGGGGTTCTGGGTTATCAGCGGATTGGCGATGCGCTCGTCCTCCGGAATAGGCCACAGGACGTCTTTCATCGGGTCGTAGGACATCGTGATAAATCTGCGCAGATTCATCTCCTTGCCGTCGAACGTCTGGCCGCTGTATGTTACGTGCCAGTCGGAGTCGATCGTCGGTACGGCGTTCGAAACCGAACCGTCGAGCGCCGGTGCGTAGAGCGTTCCCGAGATAACCGATTCGGCCATATCCCAGCGGCGGATGTCGAACCAGCGGAAACCTTCGTTGCACAGTTCGACCATACGCTCGTAGCGCAGTGCCGAGCGCAGCCCTTCCCTGCTCTCGTCCGTCAGGCCCGGCATGTGGGCGCGGCTGCGGATCGTTTCGATGTCGTTTTTTGCCACCGAAAGACTGCCGCCGTTCCATTCGATATTGGCCTCGGCGCGGATCAGGTAAAGCTCGGCCAGACGCATCAGCGGGTAGCTTACCACACATACCGAATTAGTGCCGAATCCGTTGTTGTATTTATACTCTTGGATGTCGAGGTATTTGCGCCACAGGTAGCCGCAGGGACCTTTCGAGCCGTTGGCTCCGTATTCGGATTTGCTGCCGTAAGCCTCCGAGTTGGCGACGGGAACGCCTTCTTCCCTGTCGTTGTAGTTCATGATAGTCTGGACGGAAGGGTTGGTCTCGAACTGCATGCCCAGCACGCGGGAACCCGGACGTACGCAAAAGAGGTCGAGACGAGGGTCGCGGTTCTTCCACGGATTCTGGTAATCGAACAGAGGCGATTCCACGATCGATTTGCCGTCCGTACACTGAATGGCGTCGAGGAAAGCCTGCGTCGGGCTGAAGTAGGAACAGCCGCCCGCGATACGCGGAGCCGCATAATAGCCGGCATTGTGCTGGTTGCTGGAGATAGCCGTATTGTATTGCAGCGCCCAGATCCATTCGTCGCTGTTCTTGTGCCCGCTGATGCCGAACAGGTTCGTCGCCGAAGGTTCGCCCTGCGTGTAGTTTTCGCCGCAGTAACGGGTGTCGTACGCTTCCAGTGAATACCCGCCCTCTTCAGCCAGCTTCAGGGCTTTGTCGGCATAGTAGGCGGCCTCTTCGTAACGTTTCCAGTTGAGACAGATGCGGGCTTTGAGTCCATAGGCGCCTACGCGGCCCAAACGGGCCGAACCGTAATCGTTCTTGTTGTGGCGGATGGGCAGGAAGTCGATCATTTCGTCTTTCAGGTCTTCGTCGAGAATGCGTGAAATTACTTCCTCCCGAGGAGTCCGTGTGTACATGTCGCCCAGTTTCAGGCAGTGGTCGATGTAGGGAATGTCGCCGTAGAGCTGGCAGCCCCACTCATAGAGGTAATCACGGACGAGCAGCAGCTCGGCCTTGTACATGTTGTACTCTTCCTCGCTCATCAGGTCGCGGATGTTGTCGATGCCGTCCAATACGAGGTTTGCACGGGCTGCCGTTTTATAAATCTGGGTGTATACTTTCGTAATCCATGCGTTTGTAGGAGTGAGTTTCGATGTCTGCTGGTAGTTGTAGTTGGCCGCGTTGAGACGCGATGCTCCGATGTCGGTCGCATTGTCCTGAATGCCCGGGAAAGGCGTAGAGGATGCGTCGATCAGCGTCAGACTCTTATAGGTTGCGAATACGCCGGCTTCCACTTCCGATTTCGTGGCCGGGAACGTAGACGCATTCGGACCGTTGAGATATGCTTTGTCGAGCGAGCAGCCCGAGATGAAAAGACTGCAGAGCGCGATACCTGTGATTATTTTATTTTTCATGGTTGTAATACGTTAAAATTTGAGTTCGAGTCCCACCGTAACGATCTTTACCTGCGGATAGTTGTTCGCCGAGCCGAGTTTCACGACGTCGAAGTCGCCGCTCGAATCGCCGCCGTAACCTACCTCGGGGTCGTAACCGTCCCAGAAATCGGTGACCGTGAAGAGATTTTGCGCATTTACGTAAACATATGCCGAATTGAGTCCGATCCGGTGCATCCACGATTTGGGAAGTTCGTATCCCAGCTGGATGTTTTTCAGACGGAGGTAAGCTGCGCTTTTCATCCAGAACGACGAGTCGTACCAGTTATTCTTGTTGTCGCTCGTAAGACGCGGCGTTTTTCCGCCGGGATTGTCCGCGCCGGCCCAGTCGAGGTGCTCCTTGCGGAACGTACCGCCCTGATTGCTGGGCATCACGTAGTAGCTGTTCAGATAGCCGTCCGTCTTGCCGACGCCTTGGAACAACAGCCCCAGCCGCAGACCCTTCCAGCCGAAATTCAGGTTCAGGCTGTAGGTGTAGCGGGGAATCGTACTGCCGACGATGTCTTTGTCCGATTCATCGATTTTGTCGTTGCCGTCTATGTCTGCATAGCGGATGTCGCCGATCTGAACCGTTTCTCCGAACTGCGGACAGTTGGCATTGACCCAGTCGGCCTCTTCCTGTGTGCGGATGATACCGAGGCTCTTCATGGTATAGATGCTGCCGATGGAGTATCCTTCCTGATTGCGCAGTACGCCGCTGGTCGCTGTCATGCCGCGCATATCGACGATTTCGTTTTTTACGTCGGACAGGTTGGCCTGCACGCCGAACGAAAAGTCGCGCCACTGGTTGTTGTAACCTACGCTTACCTCCCAGCCGGTGTTGCGGACCTTGCCCGCATTCTGGAAGGGGGCATTGAGACCATAGCCCTTCGGCAGGTCGAGTTTCATCAGGATATCTTTGGTATTCTTGCGGTACCAGTCCGCCGTAATGTTGATCTTGTTGAAGAGTGAGAGGTCTATACCGATGTCGAGCATCGTGGTAGTCTCCCATTTGATGTCCGGGTTGGCCATTGTGTTCAGCGTGACGAGCGAATAGATATTGTCGTTCATCGAGATCTGCCCCAACGCGAGATTTGCGGTCGTCGGGTAATAGTTGGCTACGTCGTCGCTGCCCGATAGATTCTGATTGCCGAGCGTACCGTACGATGCGCGGAGTTTGACTCCGTCGAGGATATGCTTGACATCCTGCATGAACGGCTCTTCGGAGATGCGCCATGCACCCGACACCGAGGGGAAGTAACCCCAGCGGTTCGCCTTGGAGAACCGTGACGATCCGTCGATACGCAGGTTGGCCTCCAGCAGGTAGCGTTCTTTGTAGTTATAGTTCAGACGTCCGAAATAGGACTGAATGGCCCATTCGTACTGACGGCCGTTGTTGTCCATGTTATTGATTTCGCCGACGTCTATTTGATCGTAGTCATAATTGAAGACCTGACGATAGGCCATCAGGTATTTATAATCGTACGTATTGCGCTCGGCGCCGAGGATCAATTTCAGATCGTGTCCCTTGAAATTTTGTTTGAATGTCGCGAGGAAGTTGTAGTTGCCGTAAAAAGTGCGTGATCCCGATTCCGTCAAGGTAGCATACGATGCGGAGGAAAGCGTTGCGGTACCTTCGTAGTCCTGATAGGTGGTAACGGGCTTTTTCCAGTTGTGGCGGTTGGTGGTCGCGTAGCGCGGGGCCAGCATGCCTTGCAGCGAAAGCCATTTGACCGGTTCGTAGGTCAGCGTGATCGCTCCGGAAAGCCGGAGCGTATTGGTGTTGTTGCTGCCGCCGTAAAGCGTCAGGGCTACGGGGTTCATACCCTGCATGCCAAGACCGTTGTAGAGTCCGGTCGAGAACTGATTGGCGATATCCGCCGGGCGGGTGTTCATGTAGTTGAAAATCGTGCCCTGATAAGGTGAAACCTTGCGGTCGCCGTTCGAGAACGAAAGGTCGAGTTTCATCGACAGCTTGTCGTTGAATTTGACGTCGGCGTTGTTACGGAATGTGTAACGCTGGTAATCCGTGTTTTTGATAATACCCTCCTGATCGACATAGCCCAGTGTGGTGAGCATGCGTACGCGCTCGCTGCCGACGCTGAGCGAAACATTGTGGCTGTGGGTGAAGCCCGAGCCCGTCAGCACGGCGTCCTGCCAGTCCGTGTCGGGATAAAGATCCGGATCCTTTCCTACGTTTTTGCGCCAGAGCGCCATTGTTTCTTCGTCGTAAGTGGGGTCTTTGCCGTCGTTGATATTCATGGCGTTCGTCAGCTCGCGGAATTCGAGCGCATTGACCATATCGGGCAGGTCGGTCGGCGACTGCCAGCCCACATAGCCTTTGTAGGTGATCGAGAACCGCTCCTTCGAACCGCGCTTGGTGGTTACGAGGATCACGCCGTTGGCGGCGCGCGAGCCGTAGATGGATGCCGAGGCCGCGTCTTTCAGAATGGAGATGGATTCGATCAGGTTGGGATCGACGCTGTCGAGACTGCCCTCGATACCGTCGATCAGCACCATCGGTGCGGTGGAACTGCCGCCGAAGGAGTTGATGCCGCGGATGCGGATTGCACCGCCGTCACCGCCCGGGGCGCCCGACTGCGTGGTGACGGTAACGCCCGGAGCCATGCCCTGCAGGGCGGCCGAGGTCGAGACGATCGGGCGTTTGTCGAACGCCTTCAAGTCGATGGTGGCCACCGATCCCGTCACGTTCACCTTCTTCTGGGTGCCGTAGCCTACGACGATGACTTCGTCGATCTGCGCATTGTCGCTTTCGAGCCGGATGTCGTAATCGGTTTTGGCAGTTACCTCGACCGAAGTCTCCTTGTAGCCGATGTAGGAGACGGAAAGTCTCTGGCCGGGAGCCGCCGCGATGGCGAACTTACCGTTTGCATCGGTCGTGGTACCCCCCCCCGGCTGGGTGCCTGTAATGACGATCACGGTAGCTCCTACGAGGGGCATGCCGTCCGCGTCGGTGACTGTTCCGCGGACTGTCGTCTGGGCGTGCACGGCCACACTCAGGCAGCATGCGATGACTGCTGCCAGTAGTTTTGTTAAGGTGCGTAGCTGTTTTTTCATAGTTGGTGAAATTAGTAAAATTTTAAGGTCTTCGGTCTTGGGATAAAAACACCACGGGGCAGACGCGGATCGGTGCGCCTGTCCGTCAGAAGAAATCCGGGCTATTGGCCCGAAAGGGCCGGAAATTCAGGTTTCATAATGCGATGAGGTTTGTCTTGGTTGTGTGTGCGGGTGTTTTCTCTTTGTTGTCGGAATTATGGGTGAAGTTTCTTTTTATTGTTTTAAGGTGTTTTTTTGAAACAGAGTGTATCCGAAAGAAAATTCGGAGTCGGATTATGCAGAGGTCCCGAGTCCGGTACTTATTCGGGCCGTTTTTCGTTTATTATATAAAATATAGGTATACGAACGGCGCACCGGGCTAAAGAGTGCATGTGCTTCTGCCGCATCGGATACGGAAGAACGGCCCGAATTACAGCGAAATGCCCGCTCCGCCGGATATGCCGCCCGGAAAACGGAACGTCCGGTTTTCCGATAGGCCGGGGATGTGGTCTGTGCTGTAAAGTTAGTCATTATTTGCTTTTGTTTGTTTTTCTTATCTTTTTCGGGGGTGAATTTATATTTATTTTTTTGTATTTGCAAAATTTCTTGCTGAAAATTTTCTTTTTGTAGCAATATTTTAATATATTCGCAAAGTCAAGTAAAGGGTTTTGCTCTCTTTTGCCTTTCATTTGCCGGACGATTTGCACTGAAAATAAGCTATGATGGAACACCTGTACGTTATTGGAATAGACTACGGCACCGACTCGGTACGGGCGCTGCTCGCAGACGCCCGATCCGGCGAAGAGATCGCCGTGGCCGTCTGCAATTACTCCCGCTGGGGCCGTGGATTGTACTGCGATACCGCGAAATCGCAGTTCCGCCAGCATCCGCTGGATTATCTGGAGGGGTTGGAACAGGTCCTGCGGCAGGTCATTGCGCAGTGTCCTGTGCCGGAGGCGATACGCGCCATTGCCGTAGATACGACCGCCAGTACCCCTTGTCTGGTCGATCGCACCTGTACACCGCTGTCGCTGACGGCGGGCTACGAGGAGGATCCCGACGCGATGTTCGTTTTGTGGAAGGATCATACGGCGCAGCGGGAGTCGGAGGAGATCACCGATCTCTGCGCCCGCAGCGAAATCAATTATGCCCGCCGTTCGGGCAACCACTATTCGTCGGAGTGTTTCTGGTCGAAGGTCCTGCACCTGCTGCGGGGTTCCGGACGCCTGCGCCGCGATGCGTGGGCCGTCGTCGAGTTGTGCGACTGGATTCCGGCCGTGCTGACCGGCTGCCGCGATATGGAGGAACTGCGGTCGGGGCTTTGCGTCGCCGGGTCGAAGGTGATGTGGGCCGAAGAGTGGGGCGGCTATCCGCCCGAGGAATTTTTCGCCGGACTCGACCCCGTCCTGCTGCCCATCCTGCGGCGTCTGCCCGTCAGGACGTACGGCTGCGATACACCCGCAGGTACACTCAGCCCCGAATGGGCCGCGAAACTGGGGCTGTCGGAGCGGGTCGTCGTCGGAGTGGGGAATGTCGACTGCCATTCGGGCGCCGTCGGTGCGGGTATTTGTCACGGGACCGTGGTGCTGAATTTGGGTACGTCGGCCTGCTACATGGCCGTCATGCCGCCCGAAAAGATGGGCGGCCGGATGGTCGAAGGCATCTTCGGTCAGGTGGACGGCTCGATTCTTCCCGGCATGGTAGGATTCGAAGCGGGCCTGTCGGCCTTCGGCGACGTATATGCGTGGTTCAAACGTCTGCTCTGCTGGCCGCTGCGTGAAGTCTTGCTGCCGGCCGATCCTGAAAACGAAGCGCTCCGCGCGCTGGCCGCGCAGACCGAAGAGCGGTTGTTGACGCAACTGGCCGAAGCCGCCGCGCAGCTGCCCCTGCGGGCCGATGCGCCGCTGGCGACCGATTACCTGAACGGCCGCCGCTCGCCCTATCCCTGCAACCGGCTGACCGGTTCGGTCGTGGGGCTGAACCTTTCGGCGACTGCACCGGAGCTTTATTACGCCTTTGCCGAGGCGACGGTTTTCGCAACGAAGGCCATACTCGACCATTTGGCGAATAACGGCGTAGACATCGGGCGGCTGGTCGGCATCGGCGGCATTTCGCAGAAATCCCCCTTTGTCATGCAGCTGCTCGCCGATGTGACGGGCATGGAGATCGGGGTATCCGGCAGTGCGCATTCCTGCGCGCTCGGCGCCGTGGTCCATGCGGCGACTGCGGCGGGACTCTATCCGTCGGTCGGTGCGGCGCAGCAGGCGCTCTGCCCGCCCGTCGTCCGGATTTACACGCCCGATGCCGCGAAGTCCGGTATATTGGCGCTTCGCTATGAGCGCTACCGTGCCTTGGGCGCTTTCACCGAGAACCTTTTTATAAACCGATAAGCCAAAAGAAACCCGAATGAATTTACTTCAAAACCCGAACAAGCGTCGTTGGTATATTGTGGCGACGATTTTCGTCGCAATTATCTGCAACTACCTCGACCGCCAGCTGCTGTCGATCCTCAAACCCGAAATCCTGACCCATTTCGGCATCGAAGACCTCCAGTATGCGTGGATCGTAAACGTATTCCTGATCTGTTACGCCGTCATGTATCCCATATCGGGTATTCTGGTGGACCGCTTCGGTTCGAAGAAGGTGATGCTCGGGGGTATTGTCGCTTGGTCGCTGGCCTGCATCGGCGGCGGCCTTTCGACCAACGTCGTCGAATTCACCATCTGCCGCGGCATCCTCGGACTGGCCGAGCCGACGATCTTCGCCGGACAGATCGTGGCCGTCACGCTCTGGTTCGAGAAACGCCACCGCGCCACGGCCAACAGTCTCTGTACGGCGGGCGGTTCGCTGGGGACGGTCATCGCGCCGCTGGTCATCGCTTGGATGGCCCGGTTCCTGCCGTGGCACGACGTCTTCATCGTGGCCGGTCTGGTCGGTCTGGTGATCGCCGTGGCGTGGGCGCTGATCTATAAGAATCCGCCGCAGGAGGTGCTGGACGTCACGATGGCGCCCGACAAGGACGAAATCGCACAGAACAACGGCGAACGGCAGCGGGCCTTCACGTGGGGCGAACTGTGGACGACACGTTCGCTCTGGGGCGTGCTGCTGATCCGTCTGATCAGCGATCCCGTCTGGTATTTCTGCTGCTTCTGGCTGCCGGGATACCTGCGCAGCATGGGCGAAGCGCAGGGACTTTCGCAGCAGGCTACGCTCGATATGATTCAGTATATCGGCGGCCTGCCGTTCCTGTTCGGTGCCGTGGGCGGTATCCTCACATCGGTCTGGTCCGACTGGCTCGTGCGCCGCGGCATGCCGGCGCTGAAAGCCCGCAAGACGATGATGATTATCATGGCGTTCGTGGCGCCGCTGTGCATTCTCACGCCCTATGTGAGCGAGTGGCAGGCTGTGTCGTTCGATGCGCGCATCGGACTCGTGGTGGCGATCTTCAGTCTGATTGCGATCATGTGCCTGAGCTGGCTCTATACGATCTGCGTGGTCATCGCCGAGGCGTTCCCCGTGAAGAACGTCGCCAGCGTGGTCGGTATTACGGCCGGCGCGGGAGCTGTGGGCGGCGCGGTGTTCAACATTTTCATCGGTTCGCTGCTGGCGACGATGGGAAATGTGCTGTTCGCCGTTATGGGCGTGATGCACCTCGTCACGGCCGTTATCCTGTGGCGCATGGTACGCCACGAAACTCCGAAAACCGTAAAATAAACCTTAAAACATTGCAAATATGGCAAATCAGAAAAAAACGATTACGGAACCCGCTCGGGAGATTCCGGTTCGCGCCGAAGTGGATGTGCTCGTCGTGGGCGGCGGCCCTGCGGGCATCATGGCCGCACGTGCGGCGGCAGGCAGGGGCCTGCGTGTCATGCTGATCGAAAGCCGTGGTTATCTGGGCGGCAACCTGACCATAGGTCTGCCGATCTTGGGCTACCTCGGACGCAAGGGCAACCAAATCATCAAAGGACTGCCCCAGCTCTTCATCGACCGCCTGCGTGCGCGGGGCGCCGCCGGCGAACACCGTCCCTGCAGGCTCCATGTGAGCCTGACGATCATCGACCCCGAAGAGGCGAAGACCGTGGCGCTGGAGATGCTGCAGGAGGTCGGCGTCGAGGTGCTGATGTACGTCTTCTGCGTGGACGTCGTTAAAAACGGCGACGCCGTCGAAGGTGTCGTCATCGAGAG
>JAJPZH010000142.1:10527-22626 GCA_021204515.1 Alistipes sp.
GGCGGGACGCGAAGCGATCCTCGCCAAGACGGTCATCGACTGTACGGGCGACGGCGACGTGGCCTGCCGTGCGGGCGTCGAGTGCCGCAAGGGCGATGCCGACGGCGGTATGCAGCCCCCGACGCTGATGTTCTGCATGAAGGGCGTCGACGTGCAGAAACTGCGCGATGCGCTGGTCGGCCGGCCCGATGTCTTCGACATGGACACCATGCCCGCCGAGCAGTTCCGGACCGGAAAATTCATCACCGTCGGCCTGCGCAACCAGATCCGCAAGGCCGAAGAGGCGGGGTATAAGATTCCCGTGGCGCGTACGATCCTCATCACCGGCATCAAGGACGACGAAATCTGGGTGAACATGTCGCGCGTGAGCGGCGTCGATTCTACCCGGCCGGAAAGCTATACGCACGGCGAGGTGGAAGGCCGCAAGCAGATTTACGAGCTAGAACGCTACCTGAAAAACTTCGTTCCCGGCTTCGAAAACGCATGGCGCGAGAAGGTGGCTCCTTTCATGGGCATCCGCGAGAGCCGCGTGATCGTCGGCAAATATATCCTGACGGCCGAGGATATCCTCGCCTGCCGCCGCTTCGACGATGCGGTCGCCGTGGCCAGCTATCCGGTGGATATTCACCACGCCACGGGCGGCGACTGTACGCTCCACTGGTGCGAGGACTGCTACGACATTCCTTACCGGTCGCTCGTGCCGGCCGCGGTCGAGAACCTGCTGGTTGCGGGCCGCTGTTCGTCGATGAACCACGAAGCGATGGCTTCGACGCGCGTGATGTCCACCTGTATGGCGCTGGGCGAGGCCGCCGGACGTGCGGCGCGCATCGCGCTCGAGGAGGGCGTACGCCCCTCGGAAGTCGATGTGGAGAAGGTGCGGGAAGAACTGCGCCGAACCGGTGCATACCTTCGTTGATACGGTTTTTTGGTTAGATAATGTTTAAACCGGGTAAGCCTGTGGCGGGTCGGATTTTGCCCGCCATAGCGCTTGCTTTAAAAGACTTGAACCGATGAAGAAGAGTTTTATGCTGTGTCTGGCAGGCTGTCTTGCGGCCTGCGTTACGGCGCTGTCCGCAACTGCGGCGCGTCCGGCGGCCGGGCAGCCGGCGACCCGCGTCATGACCTGCAACGTCCGCATCACGGGACTTCCCGAAGACGAGGTCGAAGGCCGCCGCTGGGAGGACCGCCGCGAGGTCTGTCTGAAGGCGATCCGCATGTACAAACCCGATGTGATCTGCATGCAGGAGGTAATCTACGATTCGTACGACTATTTCAAGGAGAAATTCTCGGATTATGTCGCTTACGGATTCGCAGGTCCGGAGATGGATCCCTATACCGAAGGGTACCATTATATCGGCAAGAACGTGATTTTTTTCAGCCGTAAACGCTACGAATTCGTCTCGGCGGGCTGTTACTGGCTGTCGGAAACCCCGCTCGTCGCGGGCAGCTGTTCGTGGAACACGATGCGCGCCCGTCACTGCAACTGGGTGCGTCTGCGCGACCGGAAGACGGGCGCGGAGTTCCGCGTGCTGGACATCCACCTCGACCACAAGTCGGACGATGCTCGGCGCGAGCAGATGAAGATGATTGTCGAAGAGTGCGCGCAGTATGCCGACGGTTTCCCGCAGATCATCTGCGGCGATTTCAATTCGGGAATCGGGAACGCACCCGTCGCGTGTCTGCGCGGCGCCGGGTGGCAGGAGGCGTACGAAGCCGTACACGGTCCCGGCGAAGCGGGCTTCACCTACCACGGGTTCAAAGGCCCGGATTACAAGAAGAAAAACGCGCGTCGCATCGACTTTATCTTCGTGCGCGGCGACCTGCGACCCGTTGCGGCGGAGATTCTCCGCGACAAGGTCGATGGTCTGTACCCCAGCGACCACTACTTCCTGATGTCCGATTTTATCATTCAGTAACCGAACGAAACACAGATGAGATTTACAAAACTGTTCGCAGCCGCTCTCTGCTCCCTCGCGGCGCTGGCCGCTTCGGGACAGAGCCTCCGGGACGAAATAGCTGCAAATCCCGGCAAGTCCGGCGGCGTATATTATGTCTACACGTACGACGATCCTGTGCTGACGCCTGCCCCGAAAGGTTATAAACCTTTTTATATCAGCCATTACGGCCGCCACGGTTCGCGCTGGCTGCTGCACGACAGCGAATACGAAGAGGTGATGGACGTCTTCCGGGCTGCCGACGCCGCGAACGCCTTTACCGAGCGGGGACGCGAGGTCTACGGCCGGGTGAAGCGCGTCTACGACGACGGCATCGACCGGGGCGGCGATCTTTCGCCCCTCGGCGCCGGGCAGCACCGGGAGATCGCCGGACGCATGTACCGCAATTTTCCCGAAGTATTCCGCTCCGGCGCGGTCGTCGATGCGCAGGCGACCCTCGTGGTGCGGTGCGTGCTGAGCATGGCGGCTTTCTGCGAACGGCTCAAGGAGCTTAATCCCCGTCTGGAGGTGTCGCGCACGGCGGGCCGCAGGACGACGCGCTACCTCAATTTCTACAGCAAGCCGACCAACCCGACGCTCAGCCCGGAGTACCTCGACTTCATCGAAAAGGGCGGTTGGCTGGAGGAGTACGAGCGGATCGAGAACGAATTCGTGCGTCCCGATCGGCTGATGTCGGAACTGTTCGCCGACAGGGAGTTCGTGCGGACGATCGACGCGCAGAAACTGATGAAGGGCCTTTTCTATTTCGCCGCCGACATGCAGAACGTCGGTCTGGGAATTTCGTTTTACGACCTCTTTACCACCGACGAGCTTTACGGGCTGAACGTGTACGACAACTATAAGTATTACGTGATCCGCGGTCCTTCGCCGCTCAACAGACGCTTTCCGCAGTATTATGCCAAGGCGCTGCTGGAGGATTTCCTCACGCGCGCCGACCGGGCCGTGGAGGGCGGAGCGGTTTCGGCCGACCTGCGGTTCGGACACGACGGCAACCTGATGACGTTCGTATCGCTGCTGCAGTTCGAGGGGTGCGACGTCGTGGAGAGCGATCCCGAGAAGATCGCCGAAGCGTGGCCCGTATACAGGATTTCGCCGATGGCGGCCAATATCCAGCTGGTCTTCTACCGTAAGAAAGCTTCGGACGACGTGCTGGTGAAATTCCTCTATAACGAATGCGAGGTGCGGATTCCCGTCGTAAGCGATCTGGCGCCTTACTACCGCTGGAACGACGTACGCGATTTCTACCGGAAAGCGATGGATAATCTGCCCGATCCGGCCGGGAAATAGGCCGGCGGCGTTTCGGGGCGGGATGCTCCGCGACGAATATGAAAAAAAGCTCTTCCCGGAGGAAGAGCTTTTTTGTTTGCGGTCGGGCCTGCTTATTTCGCGAAGCCTTTGCCGATGCCGAGGAAGTCCTCCGCCTTGAGGGCCGCGCCGCCGATCAGACCGCCGTCCACGTCCTCTTTTGCGAAGAGTTCGCAGGCGTTCGAGGGCTTGCACGAACCGCCGTACAGGATCGCCGTCTCCTCGGCCACTGCGCCGAACTTCTCGGCCAGCACCTTGCGGATGTAGGCGTGGATCTCCTGCGCCTGCTCGGCCGTTGCGGTCTTGCCCGTGCCGATGGCCCAAACGGGTTCGTAAGCGATCACGAGGTCCTTGTACTGCTCTGCGGTGAGGTTGTAGACGACCTCTTCGATCTGCGCCTTCACCACGTCGAAGTGCTTGCCGGCTTCACGCTCTTCGAGGTTCTCGCCCACGCAGTAGATCGGAGTCAGGCCGTTCGCGTAAGCCTGAACCATCTTCTTGTTGAGCGTCTCGGAAGTCTCGCCGTAGTACTGGCGGCGCTCCGAGTGGCCGAGGATCACGTATTTGCAGCCCAGCGCCGCGATCATCGAAGCGGCGATCTCGCCCGTGTAGGCGCCTTTGGCTTCGGCTGCGCAGTTCTGCGCTCCGAGTGCGACGTCCGAACCCTTGAGCGCTTCGGCAACCATCGAGAGATGCGTAAACGGAGGGCATACGATGAAATTAACGCACGAGCAGACCTCGCCGCGGCCTGCGACGATGTTCTTGGCCAGTTCTACACCTTCGGCGGGAAGCGTGTTCATCTTCCAGTTGCCGGCAACAATTTTCTTTCTCATATTCGGTTTGTTTTTATAAGTAAAATAAATTTTCCAAGCGGAATTATTCCTCGCACCATTTTTTGACCTCTTCGATCGAAGGAGCCTTCAGGCCGAGTTTGTTTTTCTTGTTGAAGCCGCACAAGTCGTTGAAGAACTTGCCGGGAGCGAGTTTTTTCAGCGCTTCGACCGTGATGTAGCCCATTTTCTGGATCACGGGCACCCACTCTTCGGGAATGCCGATCTCGGTGTATTTCTCCGCCGGATCGCTCACGGCTTTCTTTTCGGGACGCATCTGCGGGAAAAACAGCACGTCCTGAATCGAAGCCTGATCGGTCATGAACATCGTCAGGCGGTCGATGCCGATGCCCATGCCCGAGCATGACGGCATGCCGTATTCCAGCGCCCGTACGAAGTCCATGTCGATGAACATCGCTTCGTCGTCGCCCTTTTCGCTCAGCTGGAGTTGCTCTTGGAAGCGCTCCAGCTGGTCGATCGGGTCGTTCAGCTCGGAGTAGGCGTTGCAAAGTTCCTTGCCGTTCACGAACAGTTCGAAACGCTCCGTCAGTTCGGGATTCGAACGGTGACGCTTGCACAGGGGCGACATTTCGATCGGATAATCCATGACGAACGTCGGCTGGACAAGTTCCTCCTCGCAGTACTGGCCGAAGATGGCGTCGATCAGCTTGCCCTTGCCCATCGTTTCGTCGATCTCGACGTTCAGGCGCCTGCACGCTTCGCGCAGCTGCTCCTCGCTCTGTCCGGTGATGTCGTAGCCGGTCTTTTCGCGGATGGCGTCGGTCATCGACAGCCGGCGGAACGGCGCTTTGAACGAAATCTGCTTGCCGTCGAGCATCACCTCCGTCGTGCCGTTTACGGCCACGGCGACTTTTTCGAGCATCTGCTCGGTGAATTCCATCATCCAGAGGTAGTCTTTGTAGGCCACGTAAATCTCCATGACGGTAAATTCGGGGTTGTGCGTGCGGTCCATGCCCTCGTTGCGGAAGTTCTTGCCGAACTCGTAGACACCGTCGAATCCGCCGACGATCAGTTTCTTGAGATACAGTTCGCTGGCGATACGCAGGTATTGGTCGATGTCGAGCGCGTTGTGGTGCGTGATGAACGGACGTGCCGCGGCGCCGCCCGGAATAGGCTGGAGAATCGGGGTTTCGACTTCGACGTAGCCTTTCGAGTTGAAGAACTCGCGCATGGTCGAGATGATTTTGGCGCGTTTGACGAAGACCTCGCGCACCTGCGGATTGACCACCAGATCGACGTAGCGCTGGCGGTAGCGGACTTCGGGATCGGTGAAGGCGTCGAACGTCTGGCCGTCCTTCTCCTTGACCACGGGCAGCGGACGGATCGACTTCGAGAGCACCGTGAACTTGCGGCAGTGTACCGACAGTTCGCCCGTGTTGGTGTGGAATGCGAAGCCTTCGACGCCGACGAAGTCGCCGATGTCGAGCAGTTTCTTGAACACCGTGTTGTACAGCGTGGGATCGCCTTCGGGGCAGATGTCGTCGCGGCGGATGTAGACCTGAATGCGGCCCGTATGGTCCTGCAATTCGAAGAACGAAGCGCTGCCCATGATGCGGCGCGTCATGATGCGGCCTGCGATGCGAACGTCTCCGTAGTTGCCCTTGGTCTGGTCGAAGTTGTCGGCGATTTCCCGGGCCGTAGCCGTCACTTCGTAGCGGGCGGCGGGATAGGGGTCGATGCCCAGTCCGCGCAGGGCTGCGAGCGACTGTCTCCGGAGCTGTTCCTGTTCACTGAGTTCGATGCTCATATCGTATGTTTTTGAATGTTTTGACTATTAACCGTGCAAAGTTAATAAATTCTGCCGAAATACGAACCGGGCGCGGCACGGAATAAAAAAGAGCCGCATTTTTTGCGGCTCTCTGTTTCGTCCGGATAAGTTGTTCGGGCGAGTTGTCCGGGGCGGAAGCTGTTGTTCGGGTGTCGTCGTTCGGAAGCGTCGTTCGGAAGCGTCGTTCGGAAGCGTCGTCCGGAAGCGTCGTCCGGAAGCGTCGTCCGGAATGTTGGCGTCCGGGAAGCGTCAGCCGGCGGCGGAATCCCGGCGGCGGGTCAGGCGGCGGTAAGCCCATAGGGCGGCGTATCCGAGTGCGGCGCCGACCAGCGTGCCCCACACGAGGTCCATCGGGAAGTGTTTGCCGAGGTAGATGCGCGAATAGCAGATCACCACCGAGCAGACGACCATCAGCCATGTGAACCAGCGGCGGCGGATTGCGCCGCAGGCGAGCACGGCCAGTGCGACGATGGTCGCGGCGTGCGCCGAGACGGTGCCGTACATGCCGCTGACGGCTTCGGGCGGGACGTGTACCGCCCAGTCGTGCGGGATTGCTTCGCGGCGCATGACGCGCAGCGAATCGGGCGTGATGTCGAGTCCTTCGAGCGAAGGGGTGAACATCGGCCGCGGCCGCGCTTCGAAATCCGGGAGCAGGCCGCCCAGCACTCCGTTGCTCTTGAAGATCCCCGACACCATGTCCGAGAGTCCGAGCGCCGCCAGCATCAGCACCGTGAAGATCAGCATGCCGCGCCAGCCGCTGCGCCGCCATACCAGCCAGAGAATCAGGGCGTAGAGCGGCAGCCACATTGCGGTACCCGAGATGGTGAGCATCACGCGGTCCAAGGCGGTGCCGCCGTCGAAATTGAGGGCCATGAAAAGGCCGTGGTCGAAAGTATACATGGGTCAATGGATTTGTCGTAAATGGCTGTGAGCCGTTTTGGCCGCATTGTCGGAAGCCCCTCCCGAGGGAGGAATCCGGGGTGGTGTCAGACCTGCGAACACGGCCGGCGGCCGTGGGAGGAACATACCGGGATGCAGGGCGGCCGTCATACGCATTTTAAAACTGGAAGTAGATGAACGGTTGTATGTCGCTCGACTTGATCTGCATCACGCACCAGATCATCGCCGCCGCCATGACGATCTGCAGGACCAGCGGCGCGTGCGATACCAGCCGCTGTGCGACGCGATCGACGCGCTCGGGCATCAGGTGGAGCAGGAAGCCTGCGGCGATCAGGGCGAAGGCGCCCGCATAGCCGGAGATGACCTGCGGGATCATCGCGGTGTTGAAGTTGTAGAAAATCTGGTGCAGCATCAGTTCGACGGTCTGCATGGATTCGGCGCGGAACATCAGCCAGCCCAGACAGACGAGGTTGAACGTGAAGAAGATGCCCGCCGCGCGGCTCCACCAGTGCATCTGATCGCCCGTGGCCTTGGCGCCCGGTACGACCGTCATCCAGAGCTTGTGCAGCGCCAGCGCCGCACCGTGCAGTGCGCCCCAGAGGATAAAGCGGACGGCGGCGCCGTGCCACAGTCCGCCCAGCAGCATCGTAATCAGGAGGTTGCCGTAGGTGCGCAGCCTGCCTTTGCGGTTGCCGCCCAGCGAAATGTAGAGGTAGTCGCGCAGCCATGTGGAAAGCGAAATATGCCACCGCAGCCAGAATTCGGTGATGGTGGCCGACTTGTAGGGCGCATCGAAGTTCTTGGGGAACCGGAATCCCAGCAGCAGGGCGATGCCGATGGCCATGTCCGAATAGCCCGAAAAGTCGCAGTAGATTTGCAGGGCGTAGCCGTAGATGCCCGCCAGACATTCGAAGCCCGAATAGAGCAGCGGCTCGTCGAAGATGCGGTCTACGAAGTTGAGCGAGATGTAGTCCGAAATGATCGCCTTTTTGAACAGACCCGTCAGGATCAGGAAGACGCCCGTGCCGAACATTTCGCGCGTCACGACGATCGGGTTCTGCCGGATTTGCGGGATGAAGTCCCGGGCGCGGACGATCGGTCCGGCGACCAGCTGCGGGAAGAACGAGAGGTAGAAGAGGTAGTCGCACCAGTTGGCGAGCGGCTTGAGCTGACCGCGGTAAATGTCTATGGTATAGCTCATCGACTGGAAGACGAAGAACGAAATGCCGACGGGCAGGAAAATGTTCTGGAACTGCATGAAGCCCTGTCCGAACAGTTGGTTAGCGATGTCGATCAGGAAGTTGGTGTACTTGAAGTAAGCCAGCATGCCGAGGTTCACCGCCACGCTCAGCACTACGAGCCACCGTTTTGCCCGCGTCGAGCGGACCGTATGGATGCCCTTGGCGATCCAGTAGTCGCTCGTCGCGGCGAAGATCAGCAGCAGGAAATAGATGCCGCTCGACTTGTAGTAGAAGTAGAGCGAAAAGAGAATGACATAGACGATCCGGGCCATCGGGGCGCGGCGGAACGTGCTGTAGACGAGCATGAATCCGGCGAACAGAAACAGGAACAGTCCGCTGCTGAAGATCAGCGGCGAAGAGGCGTCGTACGAGAGCAGCGCCTGCAGTTTTTCCGGGATGCCGTCCAATGCGGGGAGTGTCATTTCAGGGGCGCGTTGAGGGTTTCCGGCGAGATGCCCGGGATCAGTTCACGCTCGATCCGCTGACGCCGCAGGCTGTCGAGCACGGCCTCCTCCGCCTGCCGGCGGATGCGTGCGGCCTCCGCTTCGCTATAGGCCCGGAACGCCCCGGCGTTGAGGGCGTCGAAGAGCGACCACGCCACGCGCCGGCCGCCGGCGTAGTTGATGTGCGTGAAGTCCTTGCCGGCCCAGCCGTTGGCGACGAACTTTTCCATGCCGCCCAGCGAACGCATGGCGTCGCAGGTCGGCCAGAAGGCTGCTCCGGTGTTCTCGGCGGCGCCCCGCTGGTAACCGAGCATGTGGGGAATGGCGTCCATCGGCTCGAATCCGGCGTCGGTCTTCACCGAACGGTCGCTGACGCCCAGCACCAGCACGGCGGCGGTCGGGAAACACTGGCGGACGTAAGCCACCATCTTCTCGATCTGACCGGCGTAGTTGGTGTAGTTGCCGACGCCCGTCTGCATGATGTTGAGTCCGTATTGCAGGATCACGAGGTCGTAACCCAGCAGGGCGTTCATCTGGGCATTGACCGACGGGTTGGTCCAGAACATCGCCTGTCCGTTGTTGCTGCGTACCGAGTAGTTGTCCACCACTACGCCGCCGGCTTCGAAGACGGCGCCATAGCCGATGAATCCCTCGTTGCCGGAGAGCACCTTGAACGAAAGCGACCGGATGCGGGGAGCCGCGACGGCGATCTGGCGCATGTTCGGAGCGCCTTCGACCGTGAATTCACGGCGCAGCGAGTCGTTGAGCGTCAGTTCCACGCGGCTCTGGTTCGGGCTGATGAAGAAGACCCGCGCCGTGGTGCAGGTGTCGAGCCGTTTGCGGAAGTCGGTGTTCTCCCAGCGGGTCGAAGCTCCGGCCGCAGGCTGGCAGACCCAGCCCGAGACATAGAAGTTCTCGCGCAGGTTCTGCGGCGCGGCCTTGCGCTGCATGATGTTGTAGGAGGTCCAGCCTTTCGATTGGGTTTTGATCGTGCGGCGGAACGCCGTCAGGGGGGAGGCCATCGGCGCGAAACCCGCGCCCCCGCCGCCGTAAGCCTGCTGGAGTTTCTCGCGCAGATCGGCCGTGAGGATGTCGCCTTCGATGAACGAGTCGCCCAGTACGGCGATGCGTACCGGACGGCGGGCGCAGAGCAGCGTGTCGTAGAAGGCCCGCAGGCGGCTCGAATCCGGCGTGCCGAAATCCTCGATCTCCACGAGCGCCGGGTTCAGCCGGGCGCTGTCGGGGACGACCGGCATACGCCGGGCGCTGTCCGGGGCGAGCGTCCATTCGAAGGTGATCTGTACGGGGCGCGGCGCGGAATCGGCTTCGATCCGTTCCGCCTCGATCCGCTCGGCGACCTGCTCCATATCGACGTGGAAATCCTCCTCGTCGAAAAGCGCGGGTTCCTCGGCCGCGGCGACCGCGTCGTCGAACGCCATGAGGTCCGACAAGATATTGGCCCGGCGGAGTTTTACGCCGCCCAGACTCTGAGGGGGGATGAAACTGACGGCCAGCAGCATGGCGATCAGCGCCAGCGCCGCGATCCATCCCCGGTGGGTGCAGTCTTTTTCGGGGGAGTTCATCCGGGAATCAGTCGCGCCGTCCGAGGATTAGGAAAACCCAGTAGAGAACCGAGGCGACGGCGCTCAGTGCGGCTACGAGATAGGTGCGTGCGGCCCAGCCCAGCGCTTCTTTTGCCTGAGCGAGCTGCGCTCCCTGCATCGTGCGGCTGACCTGCAGCCACTCCAGCGCGCGGGCCGAAGCGTTGTACTCCACGGGAAGCGTGACCAGCGAGAAGATCGCCGACATGGCGATCATGCCCACGCCGATCCAGCACAGCAGGGCGTTCTGCGTGGTGGTCATGAGCACCAGTCCGAGGATGATGACCCACGTCGCGGCCGTCGAGGAGAACTGCACGACGGGCACCAGCTGCGAACGGAGCGTCAGCGGCGCGTAGCCCTGTGCGTGCTGCACGGCGTGCCCGCACTCGTGGGCGGCGACGGCGGCCGCGGCGACGCTGGTCGAAGAGTAGACGCTGTCGCTCAGGTTGACGGTCATCGTCTGCGGGTTGAAGTGGTCGGTCAGGTGTCCGCTGACGTGCGTCACCTTGACGTTGTGGATGTGGTTGTCGCGCAGCATTTTTTCGGCCACCTCGGCGCCCGTCAGTCCGCCGGGGAACTGCACCTTGGAGTATTTGCGGAACACCGACTGCAGGCGCGCCTGCACGGCGTAACCGGCGATGCCGATCACGATGATCAGTATGTACATTCCGATCATGGCCGCGGAGTAGTGGATTCCCTGTGAACCCGAATCCGCGTAATATCCCGACTGAAGCAGGGTCAAAAGCATGTGTGTCATAGTCTATCGGTTTTTTCTGTATGTATAGTAGGCGCCCGCCTGCTGGGAGGGCATCAGTACCATTTCATTAACGTTCATATGGGCGGGTAATTGTGCGGCCCATGCGATCGCTTCGGCGATGTCGTCGCCCGTAAGCGGGGTGACGCCGTCGTAAACCCGGTCGGCGCGCTCCTTGTCGCCATGGAAACGCACCTCGGAGAATTCGGTCTCGACCATGCCGGGACGGATCTCCGTCACCTTGATTCCGCTCGACAGCAGGTCGGCGCGCATGGACTGCGAAATGGCGTGTACGGCGTGTTTCGAGGCGCAGTAGACTGCGCCGTTTTCGTAGGCTTCGGTGCCGGCGATCGAGCCGATGTTGAACACGTGGCCGCCGCCCGCGGCGACCATTTTGGGTGTGACGACCCGCGTGACGTAGAGCAGTCCCTTGACGTTGGTGTCAATCATGGCGTCCCAATCGGCCGTGTCGCCTTGGTCGATGTGTTCCAGTCCGGCAGCCAGTCCTGCGTTGTTGACGAGCAGGTCCACCCGTTCGAGGGGGCTCAGGAATTTGCGGACCTCCGCTTCGCTGCGCACGTCGAAGACGAGCGTGGTGCAGCGGCCGCCCGCCGCTTCGATTTGGCGGCGGAGCGTTTCGAGCCGTTCGGCGCGGCGTCCCGTCGCCGTTATGTCGTATCCTTAGGCCGCGCGCCGGCGCGCCGCGGCGCGTCCGATGGCCGGCGTGGCTCCTGTAATCAATGCCTGTTTTTTCATAAAGTGGGTTTATGATGGGCAAAAATACGAAATTATTATGTTACTTTGCATAAATTTTCCAGCAAATTAAGCAGCCGTGAATCTCGCCTTTTTCATCGCCCGCCGGACGGCGCAGCGCACCCCGGAGAACAAACCCGGGGTGATGGAGCGTATCGCCGTGATTTCCGTGGCGTTGAGCGTCGCGGTGATGATTCTGGCGATGGCCGTGATCATGGGTTTCAAGCAGGAGGTGTCCCGCAAGGTGGCCGCCTTTTCGGGACATGCCGTGGTGAACGGCGTGCGGGGCGTGGGGACGCTCGACTCCGATCCGGTGCGCCGCAGTGCGCATGCCGAGGAGTTGATCCGCACCACCGACGGATTCGTGTCGCTGGCCCCCTATGCCGTCAAGGGCGGTATCGTCCGCACGGCGGATGCCGTGCAGGGGGTGATGCTCAAGGGCGTGGACGGGGATTACGATTGGTCGTCGTTCGGCGGGTGGCTGGTGGAGGGCGAACTGCCCCGGGTGGGCGATTCGCTGCGTACGAA
>JAJPZH010000098.1 GCA_021204515.1 Alistipes sp.
ATTGTAAAATCGTGCCGTGTTTTTTTCAGGAAGCCCCATGATAAACCACACAAAAAATCTCACAGATTTTGCGATTCATTTTTTAGGTAAAAGTTTGTGGGTGCGGGGACTAGCCTGTGGGCTTTCGAGACGTTATAAATAAAAACGGCCGCTTCAGCGAATGAAGCGGCCGTTCTTGTTTTCTGCTTTCCGAGCCCGTTTACTGAACGATGGAGATCGTGGGGTTAATGCCGTTTTGGACGGAGATACGGTGCGTGCCGCCATTGGGGGGCAGCTAAGGCTCCGCCTGTTCCGTTGGCCTGCCAGTTTGCCATACAACGGAACCGGATAAGTATATCCCCGTTATTGATGGCATTCTCGAACGTCATGTCGCGATCAACCAGATGATGATTCGTATTTACCATTTCGTAATTGTAAGAGAACGTTTGTGCCTGATCGCCCTCTCCGACGGTCGCCGTTTGCAGGGGTGCTCCGGGTTTCCATTCGCCGCCGTCGTAGTATTCCAGCATCCAGTATTTCATACCGCTTCCGGATGCGCGGGCATGGAACTTGGCGTTGATGACTGTTCCGGCCTTTATGGTCATTTCCGGAATGGTAAACAGCCACCAGTCGCCCGGCCATCCGCCCGTGATATAAGGCTCGCCGGCCGTATTGGCACGGGCTATCTTGTTGTTTACGTCGAGCGCCGGATCGCAGTTGCTGATATAGCTGATATAGCCCTTGCCGGTCGCCGACGGCATTTTGTTGTCCACGACGAATTCATCGACGTTGACGCCCTTTGTAAATACCCATTGCGCCGGCAGATTCGAAGGAATTTCCCGTACGATCGTCTTCTCGTAGACGCCGCCGAACGGATCCGTTACTACGACCTTGATCGTCGAGCCGGGAACCTGCGCTATGGCGGAGAACATATGGGCATTGTAGCCCGTGAGGTAGGTGCTGTTGGGCGAGCCGGGAGCATGGGCCGGTTCCAGTACGTCTTTCTGCCATGTGTAGTGCGTCGGGTCCTTGCGGTACACGCGGGTCGCCGTGAGCGGCTGTCCGTTTTCGGTCACGGATACCGTCCAGTCCTCGTCCCAATTCCAGACATTTACGAGTACTTCGTTCGTCTTGGCGCCTACTGCGCTCTTGTAGTCGTCCTTTACGAGATTCATGTCATACACGGCGAACTGCTCGTTGCGTGCCACTTCGATACCTTTATAATACCACTGCACGGCCGTTCCGTTGAATTTGAAAACGCCGTAACCTGTCGGGGAGCCGTCCTTGCACAGGTCGTAGTCGGCACCTCCGTTGGCGCTTTTCACGTTGAACCACCATGTTCCGCATACGGCCGCGACATTATGTTCGCGTATGCCTTCGGCGATCTTCGCATGATGATTGTTGTGCGTATGTCCCGAGAGGAATTCCACCTGATACCCCTGCAGAAGGCTGAGCAGATCGTTTCCGCCCGAAAGCGTCACGATCGGATTCAGGCCCGCCGAGGTCATCGGGGCATGCATGGCGATCACGATCTTCTTGGACTTATCTACATATTTCAGGTCTTCGGCCACCCACGCCATCTGCCATTTCTGCGGATCGGAAGTGCCGTTCAATCCGATCCTTTCGATGCGGCTGCCGCCGTTGTAATTGTCGTACTGGTCGTTGTCCAGAACGATGTAGTGTACGTCGCCGATGTTGAACGAATAGTAAGTGGGAGCTATGTGCTGCTTGAAAGGCAGCTCCGTGAAATAGTCTCCGATTACCTTCGGATCGTTGTCGTGGTTGCCGATCACATTGAAAATCTGGCAGGGGAAGTTTTTCATCAGATCCTTGTAGTTCGGCAACTGGTAGCGTACCTCCACCATGTTATCGGGACCCTCGTTCATCGTTTTGTACCAGAACGCATCCCATGTGATGTCGCCCAGACAGAGCGCATACACGTTCGCATACTGCGCCATCTCGGCCGTGATGTCGGGAATGAACTTGTTCTTGTACTGGTCGATGTCGGCGTATTTACCGGCCGTGTTCGGGGTTTTGCTTGCCAGATGAAGGTCGGTGAATACCATCATCACATGGTTCGTGTTTCCGCCGGGAACCTCCGTAAGCGCGAAGTCGTGCTGTTCGTTGTCTTCGTTGAGCAGTTGCTGGCTCATGGCCGGGAAGGCCGGATAACCCGCTTCGCTTTCGATGTTGTATCCGGAGGGGATGGAAACGAATACGTAGCCCATTTTCTTCTCCGAGGGCAGGTAGTAAACGCCGTCTTTGTCGGTTTTGGTAACGATTACGCCGTCGGATACCACCACGTCTGCGATCGCCTTTTTACCGCAGTAAACACGGCCTTTGATCGTCATGCCCGCCTGATCGGGAATGACGGGGAAGTGGGCCTTGTAGATCGTCATCGAACCCAGTACCTGCTGCTTGTTGTAACGCTTCAGGATGAGTTCGTACGAGCGCAGGTCGATCGTCTTGGGAACGGTTATTATGACGTAGTCCTCAGCCACTTCGCTGATTTCGGCCTGAAAATATTTGGTCTCCTCGGCCGGGTCTTCCGACGTGGAGCGGAACAGGAACACATCGTATTTGTCGAATCCGGTTCCCATGATCTTGATAGGATCTTCCGGAATAAATATCTCTTCCGCATCGGGCATCACGAGATCCTCGATGAAGACAGCGGGGATAATTTCCTCCTGTTCGGGCGTCGGTTTGGTCCATGTCGGATCTTCCGAACAACTGATTCCGATGCACAACAGCAGAAATGCAGCTACGAACAGATGCGGTAATCTGAATTTTATCAATCGTTTCATTTTTCTCATTGTTTAGATTTTTTTGTCTAATCCTGCCGAACCGCTCCGCAAGAGGAGCGATTCAGCAAGATTATCCTGCATAACACCGGATTAGTTGACTTTTTTCTTCAGGCTTATGTAAATCATGCGGTTCGTACCGCCCGATGCGACATTTCCCTTGTTGTCTACGCGCTCGTCGGATGAAATTCGGAACCGGAGCAGCAGCGAAGACTGGTTTTTACATCCGTCGGGAAGTTTGACCGCAAAGTTCTTGGGACCCGGAGTCACCTCCCAGTTTCCGGCTATGTACTCGGTTATGTATGTCCATGGACCGGCTTCCGACGTAGCCCATTCGATTGCGAACGGACCGGGGCCGGACTGCGAACTGGTGGTGCTGAAGCATATGTAAAGGTCGTCCGTAATCCCGGTTGTCGAGGTCTCGAAATACCATGCTTTTTGCGTTACCGTGTATATGTCGTTCGTTTTGGGTCCCCAGCCGGTGCAGTTGGCGGAATAATACCCCTTGTCGGAGCCGATCACCGATGCATCGACGCGAATATAGGCGGCGGCATTGTAAAGTCTGAAGTCTGCACTGCTGTTATTGACAGCCTTGGGGGCGAAATTCGTATATAACTGACCTGTGCCGGTTTTCGGGACGAGTACTTCCTTGTCCGGAAGCGCTTCGGGCCAATAGAACTCGGTGACGGGTACATAACGCCGGGCTTCGGTCAGTTTGTCGCGGTCGTTGATATTGCGCATTCGGAGCGCCCATTCGTTTCCGACCTTGATCAGGATACCCGTTATATCCAGCATCGGATCGTCCGTCAGCAGCTCGTAATGCTTGAACATGGCACCAGTCTCGACGCTCGTACCGCCGTAAACATAGTTGTTGATCGTCTTTCCGTCGCGGTCCAGAAGCAGCTGGGGCAGATCGGTAGG
>JAJPZH010000215.1 GCA_021204515.1 Alistipes sp.
TATTGAATGACCGAGTTGGAAAAAATAGTCTGTTTTTTGGCCGGATATGTTTTTTATGTATAATTTTGGTCGGAAAAATTTTCGGACGCTTCGGGCGACTGGCATGGGAGCGGGCCGGGTAACAGTTGGTAATCCATGATGGAAATTACAGAGAAAGATTTTTGCGAAGGGTTCGAGGCGCAGGGTGCCTGTTTGGTAACGCTCCGGAACCGGAAGGGCTGCCGGGCCTGTTTTACCAATTACGGCGCGCGCTGGGTCGGAATGTCGCTGGGCGGATCACAGCAGGGGGGTGCATCGCAGGATGGATCGTCGCAGGAGGGTGCATTGTCGGGGGAGTCGCCGCTGTGCGGGGAGCCGTTGTCCGGCTCGTCATGGGACGCAGGAGCGGCAGAGCCGGCGGAGGTCGTGCTGGGATTCGATACGCTGCGGGCCTATATGGAGGCCGGGGAGAAGTATCACGGTGCGATCGTCGGCCGGGTCTGCGGCCGTATCGGCGGAGCTTCGTTCGAATTGGGCGGCCGGCGGTACCGGCTGGTTTCCAACGATGTTTACGGCAGGCCGGTGAAAAATCATCTGCACGGCGGCGTGCAGGCGTTTCACAACCGGTTCTGGGAGACGGAGACTTTCCGGACTCCCGAAGGAGACGAAGCCGTGGCCTTTTCGCTCTGTTCGCAGGACGGCGAAGAGGGCTATCCGGGGAATCTGCGGGTGAGGGTGACCTATACGCTGCGGAGCGACAGCGATACGCTCGTCATGGAGTGCCGGGCGGATACGGACAGGCCGACCGTGGTCAATCTGACCAACCACGCCTTTTTCAATCTGGCGGGACATGCGGCTCCGATGAATGCGGCGCAGCAGCGGCTGACGCTTGCGGCCGGACGGATGGCGGAGTGCGACGAAGAGTTGATTCCGACCGGAGTCCTGACGCCGGTCGCGGGTACCTATGCCGATTTCACGGTGGGTCGGACATTGGCCGAAGCGATCGCTGCCGGGGATGAGCGCGTGCGGGCGGATAACGGTTTTACGATCGCTTATGCGCTGGACGGTTTTCGCGCGGGAGCGGATTGCGCAGACGACGAAGGACGCTGCCGTTTCGCGGCCCGGCTCGAAGACGCTGCGAGCGGACGTTCGCTGGAGATATTTACCGATCAGCCGTCGGTGCAGGTTTACAACGGCTATTTTATGGACGGCAGCGACAGCGGGCACGGCGGGGTTCCCTACTTCGCCAATGCCGGCATTGCGATCGAACCGCAGGGATTTCCCGATGCGCCGAACCGGCCCGAATTTCCCTCCATAGCGGTCGATCCGGAGCATCCTTACCGTCAGCGGACGGAATACGTATTTGAAATGCGTTAGGCCGTATGCCGGCACGGATTTCTGCGGGCTGATCCATGAACCGGGTCAGCCCTTTTTCGCTTTTTTGTATTCCCGGGGCGAGACGCCCATGATTTTTGTGAAAAGCCGGGAAAAATAGTAGCAGTCTTCGATGCCGATTTTATAGCAGATCTGGTTCACCTTCATATCGGTAAAGTCGAGCAGCTGACAGGCTTTCTGGATCTTGATCTGGTTGAAGTAGGCCGTGGGCGAATAACCCGTCCTTTTGCGGAAGATCATCGAAAAATGGGATGTCGAATAGCCGATATGATCGGTGATTTCCGAGAGGCTCAGCCTGTTCTCCACATTTTCGATCATGAAGTGGATCGCGGCCGTTACGATGTCGAACTCTTCGGCTGCGGGCTGCGCCGCATTGCGGTAGGACTGCAGGTAGCGCAGGGAACCCAGAAAATGGAAAAAGACGGAGGTCGCATAGAGCAGGTTCTCCATGCTGTAGCCCATGCTGAGCGTGCGGAAGATGTCTTCGAAAAGATCGTTGCGGTTGTTGATGCGGGAATTCACGTTGGGACGGATGTCGGTCGGGTGGGCGAAGCCTTCGGCGTAGAATCCGGCCAGATTGCCTTTGAAATGGACCCAGTAGATCGTCCACGGGTCGGTGTCGTTGGCGGCGTAACTGTGGGGAAGGCCTGCGGGGAGGATGAAGAACTGGTTCCGGCTCACGGGATAGAGTTCGCCGTTGAGCCGGAACCAGCCGCTTCCCCCGACGCAGTAGATCAGGACATATTGCGTAATAGGCTCCTGACGTTCGCGGTAGTGGAAGCGGGCGTTGGGATAATAGCCTATGTCGGTGATGTGCAACTGGGCCGATAACGGGTTTTTCTCCATTTCCTTGATAATGGAGGTTGGAAGTACCAATGCTCTTTCGCCGCTGAATCCGTCTTTTCTTTTCATTATATCATCCTTTATTTCTATATTTGAGGACTGAGACCGGCTTCCGACCGGTCGGAAATTCCCGCCCTAAAGATAGGGAATAAATCTGTAAAACATAAAATAGTCCATGTTTTATTTTTTACAGTCTATTTTCCAGCGTGTTTTATTCTCTTTCCTTTGCAATATCAAACCTAATAACCTGAAACGATCTTATGAAGCAGACGAATATGTTCTATATTCTGCTGATCAGCCTTGTCTCGGCGATGGGCGGTCTTTTGTTCGGTTACGACTGGGTCGTAATCGGCGGCGCGAAAATCTTTTACGAACCTTTTTTCGGACTCGAAGGGCTACCCGCCATGCGCGGGTGGGCGATGAGCTGCGCACTGGTGGGATGTTTGGCTGGGGCGCTGCTGGCCGGTATGTGGAGCGACCGCTACGGGCGTAAGAAAATGCTCATCATCGCTTCGGTGCTCTTCACCGTTTCGGCGGTCGGCGTGGGCGCCGCGAACGGTTTCGCGTGGTTCGTCATTTATCGTATCGTCGGCGGTTTCGGCATCGGAATCGCGTCGAACGTCTCTCCTATTTATATCGCCGAAGTGGCTCCGTCTTCGATCCGCGGCCGGTTCGTGTCGCTGAACCAGCTGACCATCGTGCTGGGAATACTCGCCGCGCAGATCGTCAACTGGGCCATAGCCCGGCATTTTACGGCCGGAGGCGAGACGCTCAATCCGCAGAGCGTGGAGTGGGCGTGGAGATGGATGTTTTGGGTAGGCGCCGTGCCTGCGGTGGTCTTCTTCGTCCTCTCGTTCGTCATTCCGGAAAGCCCCCGCTGGCTGGCTGTCAACGGCCGCGAGGAGGCGGCACGGAAGACCTTCGTGCGCATCGGCGGCGAGCAGTATGCCGCAGAGGCGCTGCAGGAGATACGCCAGCTCTCCGGCCGAAAGGAGAAGCTGAGCCTGAAGAGTCTTTTCCATCCGTCGGTGCGGCGCGTGCTCGTGATCGGCGTGGTGCTGGCCGTCTTCCAGCAGTGGTGCGGTATCAACGTGATCTTCAACTATGCGCATGAAATATTCTCCGCGGCGGGTTACGCCGTGTCGGACGTGCTGATGAATATTGTCGTGACGGGCGTTACGAATGTGCTCTTCACGCTGCTGGCCGTTTATACGGTGGACCGCTGGGGACGCCGCGCCCTGATGACGATGGGGTCGGCGGGGCTGGCCGTAATTTACGCCGTGCTGGGAACGGCTTATTATTTCGAAGTGAGCGGTCTGGTGATGCTGATACTGGTCGTGCTGGCCATTGCGGCCTATGCCATGTCGCTGGCTCCGATCGTGTGGGTGGTGCTGTCGGAGATCTTCCCCACCCGGCTGCGCGGGGCGATGATGGCGCTTTCGACGTTCTGTCTCTGGGCGGCCAGTTTCGTGCTGACCTACAC
>JAJPZH010000149.1 GCA_021204515.1 Alistipes sp.
ACCTGCCGACAGAAAACAGACCGCCAGCAAGCCCACGGTTCGTAACTTATCGTTTCGTCTCATCATCGCTTCTTTTCATCTCTTCGTTGCGACCGGGAGGGGAACATTCAACCCCGCCCGGCCAATTTCATCGGAACCATAATATATGACAGTCCCGGATGTTCCCTTTCAACGGCATCTCCCGTCTACTCCGAGAACTGCGCATCCAAAATGATGTCACCCGAATTCGTCCACGAAGTTACCCCCTCTTCCGAAAGTTCGAACTCGATAACATCCAGCTTCACGGAAGTATAGTCGATAGTAGCCTTATAGTTATACCGATTTCCCATATCCCATGCCGAAGGATTGCCGTTCGTTGTCGGCAATGTAGCCGTCATCGATTTATTGTCAACAAGGATTTGCCTTGTAGAGATTTCTTTCACCGTAACGTTGAAGGTCACTGTTACCGGTCCGATAGTTTGCGGCACAACCACCATGTCGTAAGTTTTGGGGTTCATTGCGTCAATCGTTTCGTCAGAGGTAGCGAAGTTGAATGCTCTAGTCTCTCCCGTGGCTTCGTTCCAATAACCGCCGTTTTTATCCGTACCCGTTACCTCTTCGCTAGTCGTAAAGGTGTTCGTCGGTAAAATACCACTGACTGATATATTCGATACCGTCACCTCATATTCGTCGCTGAAGCTATTGACGAGGGACAGTCTTACCCACGACAAAAGGTGCTTGAAGGTAAACTGCACCGGAGTATTATTACCTGTCTCTTTTCCCTGTGCTGTTTGCGTGGCGTAGATCAGATCGTACTGATGATTCGCATCCGAAGTATAAGAACCGATATTGAGATAGCCATTGTTGGTTACGTCCGGAGAGGACAACGCCTTAGCCGGAGCATATGCGGCGAAAACATAGCTTTTATCCTTCAGCCATACCCGGTCGCCGCCCGAATAAGTCCACATACCGTCCTCGCCCTTGGTCACAGGCACATTGTTAAAAATCTGAACAGTGGTTTCCTCTTTGGCATACTGTCCGAAAACCTGAAACTTGGAGAGATTGGATTGATCATTCTCCGTCACGGCTCTCGATTCTACCGTGTTCCCGATGTAGGCTCCCGTAAAGCCGATCTTGTTCGTAGAAGCCTTGTCGACCGTCTCGGTCTTGCTGCAACTCACCAGAACCGCTGCGGCTCCGGCAAGCAAAAGAAAACTTTTTCTCATATTTATCGCTTTTGATAATGGTTGTTGTATATCTATCTTTTTCTCGTTTACATACCATGTCGGATCAGTTCAGCGGCAGGTCGATATCCTCGTAATCACCCCAGCCATCCACATCCACCTCGAAACCCGCATCGCCGGCAGCCTCATCGTCCGTAACCGTCAATCCCGTGACCGTAATAACACCCCCACGGGGCTGCGAAGCCATCTGATCCGTCACGTCGAACTCGAAAGTCTTGATCTTTCCGTTCCGAAGCCTTACTTCCAGATTCAATCCGTAGCGGTGTTCCGCACGTCTACGGGGCTCTCCCGGCGTAAAGTCCGGAACCCCGAATGAGGCGACACGCGCCTCGGAGCCGAACTCCTTCAACTCGCACTCGTAGAGGATCGTCGCCGCATTGCCGTCCGTGCGGCCATCCTGCAAGTAAACCGACTCGGCCATGCCGGACAGCGCACCGCGCGCCAACGTCACGTACTCCAACCCCTCGTCGAATTCGTAACGTACCAAATAAGTATAAACCAGAGGCTGCAACTGCGCAGACACAGTTACGGGCTCCGTCGTCAGCATAGCTTCGTGCTCCTCGATCCACTCCCCGTAAAGCATATCCGGAGCATTGACCGTGCGCTCGTCGGAGTGCATTTCACTATAGGTAGACCGGATGCGCGTGCGCGTGGTAGCCGAAGCCGTAGCCCACGAATCCATCTCACTGAAAACGATATAACGGGTATCGTCGTTGTAAAACAACAACGACTTGCGCCCCTCGCTCATCGGCAACTCTCCGCCCCCAGCCGGCAGATGGCGTTCCGTACGCGTACCATCCTCGTTGTAAACAAAAGCTGCGATACCCGTGGCCGGCTCGGGGCATAACTCCTCGTAAGTGCAGCAGAACTCCTCCTGCCAATTATCGTCCCAATTCATACCATGGTCGCGCTCCCAGACACATTCCCAATCGGACTGCACCACGACTCGGACATTCAATCCGTGCAGATCATGGTCGTAACACAAATCCTTGCGACAGCCGCATAAAAACGCCACGCAGCTCAACAGCAGCAATCCTCTAAGAAAACGCAGCCTCATCGCCTACCTCCTCCTTTCCTGTTTACATCCCAAAGCCGCCAGACAAGAGCGAACTTGAGCTTTACGGGACCGAAATAATTTGTCCGGCTGGTCTGCTGATAGACATAGTGCCCATCGATGGGCATATACTCCTCGTATTTCGTATGCAGGAACCCCACGCCAAGGCCGGCTTCCAGCGAAAGGCAACGTCCGACAGGGAACATATAACCGTAGCTCAGGCCCGTCATGACCGACTCTCCCTTGTAACCGCGGGCGCCATTTTCCAGATCGTACCAGCTGCCGCCTGCAAAGACACCCACATAATGGCCATGCCACGGTTTTCTGGTTCCGAACCAATAACGGACCTCGGGGCTGATCGTAGCGATCTGATAATACTTGTGTTTCGAGTCGCTCGACCACCAAGCGACCTCGCCTTCGAGATTAACCGACCAGCGATTATCGATGCGGTATTCCACCTCCAAAGAGGGCATCAATATCGCATCGTAAAGCAGATTGGTTTTCAAAGCCAAACGATGCAGAGGTTCATTCTTCGTATCATCCCGAAGTACACGCTCGGGAACAGACGATACGGCATCAAGGCATTCTCCGGAACGTACATCCGAAAGAGTGTCGACCCGGGATTCGACAAGATCGGTAGGAACCGCAGTTTGCGACTTTTCAGTCACCAGCGAACCGGCCTGGCAGACCAGTACGATCGTTGCATTGCGCAAATCGGCAAAGAACCGTTCCTGTAAAATACGATAAACCCTGCCGCCATCCAACTCCATCAACTGTTTCTTTCGCCCGTCGACGATACGGCCCCGCTCGTCATAAATCCACACGGGAGTATGCCGCAGAATATCCAGCGCTTCGTCCCGTGCAGGGATAGAAGGGTCAGCCGCAACCTGCGCGGTCAGTGCATCCCATGCGACACCGTCCGCATACATGGTTACTAATGAATCTGGAACCGTCGTATGCGAACGGATATATGCCAAAACACTCTCCGCACGTTTACGGCTCAACCGGAGATTAGCTCCGTTCAGACCATCGGGCGATGCATTGCCCGCTATCACAAGAAAAGGAGTTGAACAACAGGTCGTATCGGAAGAAAAAGCATTCAACTGCTGGGCGAGTTCGCTCAGTGTACCACGATTGTCCCGAAACGAGAGATCCAAAACGGAATATCCGTGACGAAAATAGATCCGTACGGAATCTGCAACGGGAACAGCCAATACAGGTCGGATGCAAAATAGAGCCAGAAATAATATAACAGTCCTAACCCTCATATCACAAATTCACGTCTTCCATGCAATACCCGCAGGTAACAGAAAGACATGGATCAAAATATGCCTCCCATTCCGAACGGGTGGTAATCAGTTGTTTATTCGTTGGTTTTCACCTGCAAAGGTACATGTTTTTTATTTTTGCGTCAAGAAAAAGA
>JAJPZH010000256.1 GCA_021204515.1 Alistipes sp.
TACTTAAAAGTGGGAGTTGTTAACCAAAAAACTTTGGGATGTGCCGTTCCTGCTTCAGGGATTTGACTTTCCCGCGCTCCCGGCACCGTCCCGAAGGACGGCGCCGGAGCAGCGAAAAAGGGGGATTTCTATTATTTGTTGTCGAACGTCAGCGTGATGTTCATCGGGTACTCCTTATACTCGTACTCATTGGTTGCATCCAGCGAATACTTGTAGGTGAAGATTACCTGAATCTGAGCCGTTATTTTACCGCCCAGCAGGTCTTCGGATGCGGCAACAGTCATTATACCGGAGTCCGGATCGAAATCGAAGCGCGCGTAGTTCTCAGCATCGGGTACGAGGCTCGAGTACGAAGCCTTGCCGAACTCAACCTTGAAGTCGTATGCACCCTTTGCAAAAGCCGTTTCACCATTTGCATCAACCAGTTCATTGCCGAAGATGTCAAGCGGGAGCATGGCTTTCGGAGAGCCGTAGTTTTTAGCGGCCAGTACTTTCTCCCAAACGTTGACAGTTGCTTCTTCATTAACAGCGATCGGCGTGGCGAGTTCGGTGAAGTTCTTACCCCAGCTTGTGATGTCGATCGGGTTGGTGAGGATAACCTTGAAGGTCTTCGAATCGACGGGCAGACCTTCGTAAGTCATCTCGGCAACTACGTCTACGGAGTTCAGACCGCAGCCGCTCCAATCCATTGTCCACGTTTCCGGCTTACTAAGGTCGTTTCCGTTGGAGATAACCGGCCGCGAAGTTAGAATAGGCGTATCTTCGGCCAATTTGAACGACAGACCGACCTTCGTAACATCAGTACCCTCAGGATAAGCCGCATTGTAGGCATTGGTCAGGGTAATGGCTTTGACCGTGAACGCGTTGTTCTCCGTGTCTGGCGTACCCATGACTACTACATTGCCCTCGGCATTGACACTGGTACCCTTGGCCAAATAGAAGCCCTGATCCTTGTTGATCGTTACGCTACCCTTGATTGCGACCGAGAAGACTGCATCGGCGATCTCGTAGCGTGCGTCGGTTGTTTCGAAAGTATAGGCTTCTGCATTGTCGAAGTTTACATAGGAGCGCTGGAAGTCTACGCACAGACGGTCGCGACTGGCCGCTACCTGACCGATTCCGTTGTAACGGACAGCGGCTTCAAGCTCCTGAGTCATGGCGTTTTTCTGCTCGTTATTCTTCATTTCGCCGGGGTTGGTGCTCTGACGCATGAAAGCGAGGAATTCATCGGCATTGGCGAAGAATGTCTGGCCATCGGGAAGCAGTTCGTAAACGGCTTCTTTCGCAAAGTTTTCCTGTGCGATAACCGTCAGTACATCTTCTCCATAAGTTGCGATCTTAGCCTCAGGCATATCCAACGTGTAGGTGAGATCTTCAGGCAGACCCTTGAAGGTGATCTTGCCTTTCAGCGTGATCTCCTCGGCCTGACCGAGCTCTACGGTTTTCTCAATCTCGAGCGTACCCGAACCGCCTTTGTAGCCGCCGATCCAATAGGTGAAATATTTAGCGTCGCCGTCAACATTGATCGTGGGCAAATTTACACTACCTACCAGTATACCCTTATTGACCGTTCCGGCATCCTCACCGTACGTCACCGTCCATTTGTCATTAGTCGAGAACGCGTTCTCGAGGGCATCAAACTGAGCTTTGGTGAGCTTATTTTCTCCGGCAGCATCGAAGACGATGTTCGGCACAGTATAGCTACCTGCATTATAACGAGTATAGTTCCAAGTAATGGCGGCATCGAGGTTTTCGATAGCGGGCAGCTGGTAGCGCGTAAGCGTAGTCGTTCCAATGTAGCTGTCACCATCGTTCGTTGCAACATTCACGCTGCCATCGACAACGCGAATTGCGGTTTTCACCTCATCTTTGATCGTTTTGCCTACATTGGCGGCAACGGCCTTATTAATCGTAATCTCAACGAGATCCCCTGTTGCCTCCATCGGCTTGGCCGGAGCGTAAGTCACCTCAGCCATACCGCTTGCAACCGTCCAGCCAATGCGGGTATATACCGGCTTCGAATCGAGTTCGACGTCCCAGTTGCCATCCTTGGCAGCCTTCTCAAGCGAAATGATCGTCTCCCCCATCTTGTAAGCGAAACCGTATTCCTCCAACATGGTCCACGGCTTGTTCACCTCGTTGTAAACCTTCTCATACTCGGCACCCGCGGAGGGGAACTCGACGTATTTCTTCGCATCGCCCTCACCCTCTTCTTTAGCAAGAACGATATTGGAGGTCACATCCTCATCTCCACCGATCGTCGGAATGAAGGCCGTCGTGTATTCGATGCTGGTATCGACAGACGACTCCTCTTCGGCTTTGGCAGCCGACGACTTGCTGGTCACTTTCAGGGCGACAGCGTAGGTTTCTGTTGCCGATACGAAGTCAGTAGCCTCAGGATAGGTGTAATTCGTGCTTACAAGCATCGTAATCTTACCATCCTCGGAACCGACAACATCGCCTTCAATCTGGAATTCAATGGCCTCGGTGCGCGTAACTTTTTCAGGAACGAACGAGAAGACATCCTTTGTAGCATTGTGCTGAGCGGCAAGCTTCGGTGCCAGCGTCTTGGGCGAAACAAGGAAAGTCATCTCGCTCTTGGCGCCTGTCGTCAGACGGATGACGTTATCGTCAGCATCTTTAAGAACGAGACCTCCAAAGTTTGCATAGCCGTCAATGGTCTTGGGAACGTAAACCAGCGACTGGATGCGGCCGGCAAGGTCGCTTACCTGACCTTCGAGCACATCCAAACGGTCGCTAAGCGCGTTGATCTGACCCTGCAACGTCTCCGAGAGCGTCGAGAGTTTCGATTCCAGTTTCGCATCGATAAGGCCGTCCTCGGCAAGAGCCTGCTCGATGACTTCATTTACACCTTTGAGGAATTCGTCGCAATCCGCGTTATAGGTGCCTTTGACTTCGTCGAGCGTCGTCTTGGCGTCGATCTGCTCCTGCAGACGCTGTTCGAGCAGAGCCAGCGTGCCGGTCTCCTCCTTCATCAGCTCTTCCTTCCACTCTTGGAGCTTATCGATTTCGCCTTCGGCAGTGGCCAAGCGCTCGTCAAGCTTGAGCTTATTATATGCCTCAACAAACGCTTCATAAGTCTCTTCCAGCTCGCCGAGCATGCCTACCACGTCAGCTTTGGCGGCGTCGATATAACCCTTGATCGTCTGACCTTCGGGAATGCCTTCGCAAAGACCCGTCAGCACCGAAATAGCCATAGTGTTCTTCTGAATGGCTTCGTTGGTAGCCTTGGTGAAAGCCTCGTAGTCCGACTGGTCTACCTTACCGCCGATCTGCTCCTTCATCGTCTCGATCTGCGCCTCGATGGCGTCGATCGCTTCGTTGCAGGCCGTGATCTTGGCGTCCAATGCGGAAATTTGACCCGCAAACTTGGAATCCAGTGCGGCGAGTTTCTCGTCGATAGTCTTCTTGTCATAATAGTTGTCGGTCAAATCCTTGGCGACAGCCTCGATTTCCTCTGAGAGAGTCTTGTTGTAGCTTTCGACCTTGCTGCTCAGAGTGTTCAGATCGCCCGTGAGCTTCTGTATGTCTGCATCATGCGTGTCTTTCAGCGACTTGATCGAAGCTTCGAGTGCGCTCTTCGCTGCAGCCAGATCCGAAGCCTGTTTTTCCAAGGCACTCTTCAACTCTGCATCGGCAGCATTATAAGAGCCTTCAAGTG
>JAJPZH010000275.1 GCA_021204515.1 Alistipes sp.
CGTGTAGCCCGTCCAGCCGATACGCTGTCCGTATTCGTCCTTCGGCGAATTGCTCTTGCGCAGACCCCACGTTTCGTGCCAGTCCATATCGACGATCAGCACGTCGATCGGCACGTCCATCGACTTGAGTTTGTTCACCAGATCGACGAATTCGTTGTCCGAATACTGCCAGTAGCGGCTCCACCAGTAGCCCAGCGTATATTTCGGAGGCATCGGCGCGCGGCCGGCGACGAGCGCGTAATCGGCAAGCGCCTGCTTGTAATCGTGTCCGTAGGCGAAAAGATAGAGGTCCTGACGGTCGCCTTCGGGACGCGCTTCGACCCACTCTTCCCATGCGGAAGCGTCGGGCGTCAGCACGTGACGCTGCGAATCGTCGATCAGGGACCAGCCCGCGCGGGAGAGGATTCCCTGCTCCATCGGCTCCTTGAGTTTCGAACCGTCGGCGCCGTCGAGCGTGCGGGTCGTGCCCAGCAGGTTCTGCGGATTTTCCATGCCGGGAGTCCAGACCACCTCCCTGCCGTTGAGCGTGAATACGGCTTTCAGGTTTTTGTCGCTGAACTTACCGTTCTTAAGATATAAGATATACGTAAGCGTCAGAGCCGGGGTCGTGATCGTGAGTTTCGATTTGCTTTCGCGGACTTTGAATTCGGGAACCGGAGTCTCGCGATTGACGAACGTCAGCGTCGCACGGTCTTCGAATTGTCCGTCGGCACTCCATTCCATACGGATCAACTGCGGCGTGAGCACCGTGAACCGGGCATTTCCCGAAGTTACGACCGCTCTGGCATCGGCTTTCGGATTGTCTGCGATTGCAGGTGACAGCGCGCAGACGAGCGCCGTCAGTAAAGCGAAAATTCGTTTCATCTTTATTTGGTTAGCTTGGTTACCGGGTAAAGATACATAATTCAGAATGAATCCGCAAATATTTTCCTTTCGAAACGAAAATTATTAGTTTCGGAAAGTAAGTGTGCCCATGGCGCTATCGCGCCGTCGTATCGGTCGCAGCAGTTTCTGCCGCGGATTCAGGTGCGGATTCGGGTGCGGTGAGAGCCGCCGGGTCTTCGTCGGCTCCGGCGATTTCGAGCGTGCGGGCCGAATGGCGTTTCTTGGTTTGCAGGCTCGCCGTTTTGCGCAGCCGCTCCCCGACGCGGACGATGTTGTCGTTGCCCGTGCAGAGCCGTTTGTGGGCGTCCTCGTATGCGTCGCGGGCCTTGTCGAGTGCCGTGCCGACCCCTTCGAGCGACGAGGTGAAGGCCACCAGCTGTTCGTAGAGTTTCAGTCCGCAGGCGGCGATCTCCTTGGTGTTCTTGTCCTGATCGTTGTATTTCCAGAGGTCGGCCACCAGTTTGAGCAGGGCGAACAGGTTCGTCGGCGAGGAGACGATGACTTTCCGGTCGTAGGCGTCCGCCCAGATCGCCGGATCGTTTTGCAGGGCGGCGAGGAATGCCGGTTCGTTGGGAACGAACATGATGACGAAATCGGGCGAATTGAGCCGCCGCTGATACTCCTTGCGGCCCAGCTCGGCGACGTGCTGGCGCACCGAGGCCACATGCGCCGTGAGGTGACGGCGGCGTTCCTCCTCGCTTTCGGCCGAGGTGTAGCTGACGAACGCCGTGAGCGAAACCTTCGAGTCGATGACGATGTCCTTCTTTTCGGGCAGGTGCAGCACCACGTCGGGACGCAGGTTGCGGCCCTCCTCGTCCTTGATGTTGTACTGGGTCTGGTAATGAATCCCCTTGATGAGGGCCGAGCTGTCGAGGATCGTTTCGAGCAGCATCTCGCCCCAGTCGCCCTGCACCTTCGAGTTGCCTTTCAGCGCGTTGGTGAGGTTGGTCGTCTCGGCCGTGATGCGGCGGTTCAGCTCCATGAGGTTCTTCAGCTCGTTCTTCAGTTCGCCCCGCTGCGAAGTCTGTGTGGTATAGATCTCCTCGACCCGTTTGCGGAAGTCGGTGATGTTGTCGCGGAAGGGTTTCAGCAGGCTGTCGATCTGCTCCTGACTGGTTTGGCGGAAGCGCACCGAGTGTTCGCCCAGAATTTCGGTCGCGAGGTTTTTGAACTGCGCCCGGAACGTTTCTTCCAGCTTTTCGCGCTCGGCCTTTTCGGCCGCACGCTCCTCGGCGTTTTTCGCCCGCAGCGAAGCGAGTTCCGTCTCGGACGAGGCCCGGAGCGCCGCCAGCTCCGCTTCGGTGCGGGTCCGCTGTTCGGTCAGCGCCTGTGCCTGCGCTTCGTACCGCTGGCGAAGCTCTCTTTCGGCGGAGACGGCCTGCTCGGCTGCAGCCAGCCGGGCTTCGGCGGCCGAAAGACGGGCGGCGGCATCGCGTTCGCGCGCTTCGGCGTCGGCGTTCGCCGCGCCGAGGCGGCGGGATTCCCTGTGCCATAGCAGCAGGACGATGACGAGGACGGCCGTCAGGCAGCAGATTGTCAGTATGAAAAGCGAGGTCGGGGTCATGGCGTATGCGGTAATGTATTCCATGCAAAAATAGCAATTTATTCCCGGAAAACGAGCCGTTCGGAGCACGTGCGAAATATTTTGGTCCGAAGTACGAATTTATTTGCCTGAAATGGCGCGGCGTATGCCTATTTTTTATAGTTTTGTTACTTAATTGGATTCATTTTAATTTTAGACCATATGAAGAATTTTTTACAACCGTTGAAGCTGGCCTGCCTTGCGGCGGCGTCCATGCTGATTGTTTCCTGCGGCGGCAGCGCGGATTACCGCAGCATTCTGCCCGCAGATTCGTTTATGACCGTTTCGGTCAATCCCGCATCGCTGATGCAGAAGTGTGACGCCGGCGATTTCGACCAGCATCCGCTTTACGCCCGGATCAAGGCCGAACTCGACGGGGATCAGAGCATGTCCGCCGAGGAAAAGGAATACCTGCTCGCATTGCTGGAGAACCCGGGTGAGTCGGGTATCGACGTGAAAAAGGATTTCTTCTTCTTTGCGGCGATGGAGGGTTCCGTGGAGTCTCCCGTCATGCGGGGCGGTCTGCTGCTGCCGATCGGCGACAAGGCCAAATTCGACGGTCTGCTTGCGCGGATTAACGAAAAAAGCGGCATCGCACCCGAAACCAAGGGCGGCGTTTCGGTCGTCGAGCTGGGTGAAGAGGGCGATGCAGGCGTTTTGTGTGCCTACAACGACATCGCGTTCATGGTCTATTTCGTGCAGAACGGCGCTGACGATCTGGCCGGCGACGTGCGGAAACTGTTCGCCCAGAAGAGCGGCGAGAGCCTGATGGGCGACAAGGCCGTTGCGGAGCAGCTCTCCCGGAAAAACGATATCAATATGGTGCTTTCGTACGGCGCGATACTCCCCATGATGAGCAATCCGATGCTCAGTTCGATGCCTATGATGGATGCGCTGAAGGGGGCGACGATGGTCGGTTCGGTCAATTTCGAGAAGGGCCGGATCGTTGCGGACGCTGCAATATCGTACAAGGACAAGGAGAGTGAAACCAAAATGACGGATTTCTACGCCTATGTCAAACCTCAGACCGGAGCGCTGCTGCGCTATGTGCCGGCTGCTTCGATCGGCACGATGTCGCTGGGACTCAACGGCGAAAAGCTCTATTCGATGCTCTCTGCGATGCCCGGTTACGGTATGCTGATGGCCAATTCGATGGTCAAGCAGGTGATGGTACCTTTCGACGG
>JAJPZH010000110.1 GCA_021204515.1 Alistipes sp.
TCTGGAAGAAGCTAATTCCAGCACAGCCTTCATTCCTTCGGCAGCCGGTTTTTCTCCCGTTTCCACTGCCGGGGCTTTAGATTCCGCATCCGGTTTTTCCGCTGCCGCCATATGCGTTATTTTTCCGCTGCGGTTTCGCCTGCCGGGGCGGAAGCCGCCGGGACCTGCGGAATTACGAGCGAATCCAGCTGCGTGATGCGCTCTTCATCCTTTACCTCGCCGTTCAGCTCGGCAGCGATGCGGTTGCGTACGAATTCGAATGTCGCCCGGTTCTCTTTCGAGATCGGCTCTGCAGGTTCCTGCGGAACTTTCAGCGGGTCGATCGGCGTGCCGTTTTTCCAGATGCGGTAGTCGAGGTGCGGACCTGTCGAAGCGCCCGTCGAACCGACGTAGCCGATCAGCTGACCCTGCGACACGCGCGAACCCTTCGAAATGCCCTTGGCGTAACCGCTCAGGTGCAGATAACCCGTCATCAGGTTGCCGGCATGCTTGATTTTGAGCGTATTGCCGCCACCGCCGCCCCAGCCCTTGAAGGTCACCACGCCGTCTGCGACGGCATGTACGGGCGTGCCTTTCGGTGCGGCGTAATCGACGCCCGTGTGCGGGCGGTAAACCTTGTAAATCGGATGTTTGCGGGCGTAGGTGAATTTCGAGCTGATGCGCGAATATTTCAGCGGCGCCTTGAGCATCTGCTTGCGCAGGCTCGCGCCGTCGTATTCCCAATAGCGGATTTTGCCGCCCTGCCGGAAGGGGATGGCATAATATTCCTTGCCGCCCTGACAGAATTTCGCGCCCCAGATGCGGCCGATGCCGACCGAAACGCTGTCGTCGATGAACCGTTCGTCGTAGATAACCGTGAAGTTGTCGCCTTTCTGGATGCCGAAGAAGTCCACCGTCCACTGGTAAATGTCCTCCATCTCGGCGGCCAGCGCATAAGGCAGGTGCTGCTCCATGATAGCCCCCCAGAGCGACGAATTGATCGTGGCGCTCTTCTTGGTGCGGCGTACGGTGAATTGTTTTTCGCCCGTACGGACGCTCACTGAATCGTCGTGGAATCCAAAGACCACGTATTCGGCGACGCTGCGTTCGTAGGCGAGATAATCCAAATGCGGAGCATAAAGCGAATCCTCGTGGATGAAGGCCGTGTACTTGTGTCCCGCGCGGATGTTGCGCAGCGGGAAAATATCCTTCGAAGCCTTGTCGAGCCGGTCTATCGCCAGCGCCGAAACGCCGAATCCGTTCAGGATTTTGCCCAGCGTTTCGCCGCTGCCCACCTCGCCGGTCTCGATGCGGTAATTGTCGGCGTTGATGCCGTATACGATGTTGTGCTGTTCGGCGACCTCCTCTTCGGCCGCCTGCTGCTCTGTGCTGCTGCACGCCCCCGCTGCAACCAGCAGCAGGGCGCATATGGGTAATCTGAGACTTTTCATAAACGAAACAAAGATATGAAAAAAACGACGCTTCCGCCAATTTTATTATTCGTTTGTGAGTGAGGCCCGAGATTTGCTTTTTTTTGTTTTGCGTTCCGAAGATTTATTTCTACCTTTGAAAAATTGTGTAGATAAACAGACCGAAGATGTTGAAATGCCTGCTAGCGCCTGCGGCCCTCTTTTATAAAGCAGGGGTGACTTTTCGTCACCGCTTGTTCGATTGGGGAGTGCTCAAAAGCGAGAAATTCGACATCCCGATCATCTGCATCGGCAATATCACCGTCGGCGGCACGGGCAAGACTCCGATGGCCGAAATGGTGATCGCCTACATGTCGCAGATGCACAACGTGGCCCTTCTGTCGCGCGGTTACGGCCGCCGGACCAAAGGTTATCTGGAGGTGAAGTCCGATTCGCATTACCGCGACGTGGGCGACGAGCCGCTGCAGATCAAACTTAAATTTCCCGGCACAGTGGTTGTCGTGTGTGAAAAACGCGCCGAGGGCATCCGCCGCATCCGGGCCGAACATCCCGAAGTAGACCTTATCGTCATGGACGACGGTTTCCAGCACCGCTATGTGGAGCCTAAGATCAATATCGTGATGATAGATGCGACGCGTCCCATTCAGCACGACAGGATGTTGCCGCTCGGAACGCTGCGCGACCTGCCCGAAGAGTTGCACCGAGCCCACTATTTCGTGGTCACTAAGTGTCCCGAAAAGATGGCCCCCATCGATCGCCGCATCATGCGCAAGGTGCTGATTCAGGTCGCCTACCAGCGGGTTTATTTCACCCGCTTCGAAAGTTTCATGCCTCAGCCGCTCTATCCCGATTCGGCTCCGGACGAACCGCTTCTGCACGGGCGGCAGGTCATCGCGCTTTCGGGCATCGGCAATCCCAAACCGTTCCTCGCCACCCTGCGCGAACGCTATGAGGTCGTGCAGGAGATGACGCTGGAGGACCACCATGTTTACAAGGTCCGCGATCTGAACCGGCTGCGGGAACTGCTGGCCCGGTATCCCGGTGCGGCTGTCGTGACGACCGAGAAGGATGCCGTGAAGCTGACCAACCGCGCCAAGATTCCCGAAGAGATCCGGCGCAGTATATACTATTTACCGATAAATATTTCATTCATAGAGGATTCGGCTACGGATTTTCTGCAAAAACTAGAAGAAGATGTTAGAGGAAATTAAAAAAACGGCGGCTTTCATCGACGCTGCCACCGACTCTTTCGCCCCCGAGGTGGGCGTCATCCTCGGCACCGGTTTGGGCGGTTTCGCCGATAAGATCGAGACACGCTTCGCCATCGAATACAAAGATATCCCGGGATTTCCCGTCTCCACGGTCGAGGGCCATAAGGGCCGCATGATTTTCGGCATGGTCGAGGGCCGCAGGGTCGTGGCCATGCAGGGCCGTTTCCACTATTACGAAGGCTACGGCATGCAGCAGGTGACCTTCCCTGTGCGCGTCATGCGGCAGCTCGGCATCAAATACCTCTTCGTGTCGAACGCTTCGGGCGGTATCAATACCTCGTTCCGCGTCGGCGACCTGATGGTCATCACCGACCATATCAATCTGATGCCCAATCCGCTGATCGGTCCCAACATCGCCGAACTCGGTCCCCGTTTTCCGGATATGCACAACTGCTACGACAAGGCGCTGATCGCCAAAGCGACCGCCATTGCCGAGGAGGAGAATATCAAGCTCCAGTACGGCGTGTACGTGGGCGGCACGGGGCCGACGTTCGAGACGCAGGCCGAATACCGCTATTTCAAGAATATCGGCGGCGATGCGGCCGGCATGTCTACCGTTCCCGAGGTGATCGTGGCGCGGCACATGTCGATCCCGGTCTTCGGCGTTTCAGTCATCACCAACTGCGGTCTTTCGGATGAAGTGGGCGACCACGAAGACGTGCAGCGTCAGGGCAAAAAAGCCGGAATCAAGATGGAGGTGCTCTTCAAGCGCATGATAAATGAGCTTTAGGCGGAATGCCGTTTCGGGCCGTGCCGGTTTCGTTGCGGCATTGGACGGACTGTTGTTCCGGTTTTTGTCACGGGCGTTCGCTGCGGAGTCGTCGGGAAGGGGCTTGGATCTTCACCGCTGTATCCCGGCTTCGGCGCCGAGCCGCTCCGCAGAAGTGCCGGATGCAGATTTCTCCCGGTCCGTTGTGTGTTTATTGATAATTTTAATGTTATAGAA
>JAJPZH010000159.1:0-21419 GCA_021204515.1 Alistipes sp.
ACCCAGCCAGAACGCGACCAAGGCGTCGGGACCGAGCGAAACATATATCTTTTTGACGGATGCTCTCATACGGCGTCAAAGGTAGCAAAATTTATCGGTTTTGCGCCACCCGACCCCCAAAGAGAGGTTCATGCGGACAGCTTTTGCGAAAAAATGTTTATCTTTGCACGCTGCCATTCCGATAACGTGCCGCACACGAAGTGCGTAAGTCCAGTTACAGGCAGCGATTTACAAAAACTGGACACGTATGCCCCGAAACAGATTTCAGAACGTCGTATTTACCGCCATGATGGTCTTCGTCATGGCCTACGCCATCACGCTCTACCACACCGTCCTCAACCGGAACGGCTTTCAGCTGCCGATGCTCTTCACCGCATTGGGACGCATGTGGCTGCCCTATTCGTTCGCGCTCGTCTACGAACTCGCCGTCGCCAAGCCGCTGGCGGTCCGGATCGCACTGCGGCTGACCGGTCCGGCTGGCGGCCCGCTGCCGCGCATCGCGGCCATGGCCCTGTCGATGGTAACGATGATGTGCCCCGTGATGAGCTTCTTCATCGCTTCGGCCCTCGGCGGGTTCGACGCCGCGCTTCCGCAGCGATGGCTCGCGCTGCTGGGGCGCACCTATCCCTTCGCGCTGGCGTTGCAGCTGCTCGTCGCAGGACCGCTGGTACGGTATATCTTCGGCAGGATATTCCCCGATGCACGGTAGCCGACCCCAATCGCCACTCCCCTCCGCCACACCGACAAAGTCCCGGTATTCTCCGAAAAAAATCTCGGCGCCGCCCCTTCCCTAAAGGAATACTCCGCTCCGAAACGATTGCCACCGTCTGGAAACCGCCCCGGACATCGTATACATCCGACATTCCGAATCAGCCGGCTTTTGTTCATAATTTGTTTATTAAAACCGGCGGAGAGCATTTGCAATACCCGGAAGTATCTCTATATTTGCTTCCGGTCAAGGTTCCCCGCCGGCGGCTGCCGGCTTGGGATCAAAAGGGAACTCCTGTGCAAATCAGGGACTATTCCCGTAGCTGTAAGCTCCATTGCGTTCCGCACACTCTCAGAGCCACTGTCCGCCGGACGGGAAGGCGTGCGGAAGGAGCGAGTCAGAAGACCTGCCTGACCGATATACGGCACCTGCTTTCGGGATATAGAGCGGTGCAGCAACTTTTTTTACACTGATTTTTTTGGGTGAAACCATGCTTTTCAGGCGGTCGGCCGCCAGCAAAAGCGGGCTTTATCGCATAACCGGCCAACAAACAAAACAGGAGAAGATATGGGCATTTCCGAACTTTACATCGTGAAACGCGACGGCAAACGCGAAGCGTTCTCCGTCGAGAAAATCAAACGCGCCGTGCGCAAGGCCTTTCTTTCGGTCGGCAGCTACGCCACCGACGACGACATCACGTCGATACTGAGCCGCGTGCACGTGTCCGACGGCATGAGCGTCGAAGAGATTCAGAATCAGGTCGAAGTGGCGCTGATGGCCGAACGCTATTTCGTGGTGGCCAAGAGCTACATGCTCTACCGCCAGAAACACACCGAGGACCGCGAAGACCGCGAGAAACTCGAATTTCTGATCAACTACTGCGACGCTTCGAACCCGGCGACCGGCTCGAAATACGACGCCAACGCCAATGTCGAAAACAAGAACATCGCCACGCTGATCGGAGAACTTCCCAAGCAGAATTTCATCCGCCTGAACCGCCGCCTGCTGACCGACCGTATCAAGGAGATGTACGGCAAGGAGCTTTCGGACAAATACCTGCATCTGCTCAAGGAACACTTCATCTACAAGAACGACGAGACGTCGATGGCCAACTACTGCGCCTCGATCACCATGTATCCGTGGCTCTTGGGCGGCACGCTCTCGGTGGGCGGCAACTCGACCCGTCCGACGAACCTCAAATCGTTCTGCGGCGGGTTCGTCAATATGGTTTTCATCGTGTCGTCGATGCTTTCGGGCGCATGCGCCACGCCCGAATTCCTGATGTACATGAACTATTTCATCGAGCAGGAGTACGGCGAGGATTACTACAAGCGGGCCGACGAGGTGGTCGATATGTCTAAAAAACGCCGCACGATCGACAAGATGATTACCGACTGCTTCGAGCAGATCGTCTACTCGATCAACCAGCCGACCGGGGCGCGCAACTTCCAAGCCGTGTTCTGGAACGTGGCCTACTACGATCGCTACTACTTCGAAAGCCTGTTCGGGGAGTTCGTATTTCCCGACGGTTCGCATCCGCACTGGGAATCGCTGTCGTGGCTCCAAAAGCGGTTTATGACGTGGTTCAACCGCGAGCGCACCAAGACCGTGCTGACCTTTCCGGTCGAGACGATGGCGCTGCTGACCAAAGACGGCGACGTGATGGACAAGGAATGGGGCGACATCACGGCGCAGATGTACGCCGAAGGACATTCGTTCTTCACCTATATCAGCGACAACGCCGACTCGCTGTCGAGCTGCTGCCGGCTGCGGAACGAGATTCAGGACAACGGATTCAGCTACACGCTCGGCGCGGGCGGCGTCTCGACCGGCTCGAAAAGCGTACTGACGATCAACCTCAACCGCTGCATCCAGTACGCCGTGAAGAACGGCATGCACTATCTCACCTATCTGGAAGAGGTCGTGGATCTGGTACACAAAGTGCAGATAGCTTACAACGAAAACCTCAAGGAACTGAAAGCCAAAGGCATGCTTCCACTGTTCGATGCGGGTTACATCAACCTTTCGCGCCAATACCTGACCATCGGCGTAAACGGACTGGTCGAAGCCGCCGAATTTCTGGGAATCCGCATCGACGACAACGACGACTACGTCGCTTTCGTGCAGAACGTACTGGGGCTGATCGAGCGTTACAACAAGAAATACCGCTCTAAGGAGCATATGTTCAACTGCGAAATGATCCCGGCCGAGAACGTCGGGGTAAAACACGCCAAATGGGACCGCGAGGACGGATACGCCGTGCCGCGCGACTGCTACAACTCCTATTTCTACATCGTCGAGGACCAGTCGCTGAACGTGATCGACAAATTCCGGCTGCACGGGCGTCGTTACATCGACCATCTCACGGGCGGCTCGGCGCTGCACATGAATCTCGAAGAGCATCTCTCGAAGGAACAGTACCGCCATCTGCTGCGCGTGGCCGCGGCCGAAGGTTGCAACTACTTCACGTTCAACATTCCGAATACGGTCTGCAACAAGTGCGGCCACATCGACAAACGCTATCTGAAAGAGTGTCCCGCATGCCACAGCGACGATCTGGATTACCTGACGCGCGTGATCGGCTACATGAAACGGGTCTCGAATTTCTCTGCCGCGCGCCAGCAGGAAGCCGGACGCCGCTATTACGGCAGCATGAAACCGGCGGCGGGCAGTGCGGAAGCATCCGGACAAGGAGGAACTCACCCGCAGGAGGGGCCATACCCGCAGCGGGAACCGTTCGCACAGAAAGAATCGGCCGGCCAGAAAAGTTCGCCCGCTCAGGAGGCCGTATGACTGCTCCGGAAACAGTAGTCCGATACTACAATTTCGACATCGTATTCGCGGAGATTCCGGGCGAAACCACGCTGGCGATCAACATCGCCAACTGCCCGAACCGCTGTCCGGGGTGTCACAGCCCGCACCTGCAGGCCGATGCGGGGCATGTACTCGACGCCGCGGAACTGCGCGCGCTGCTGGAAAAGTACGGCCGTTCGGTGACCTGCGTCTGCTTTATGGGCGGAGACGCCGCACCGTACCGGATCGCCCGGCTGGCGGAGGTCGTGCGGCAGGAACTGCCGGTTCTGCACGTCGGCTGGTATTCGGGACGGCCGGAACTGCCAGAAGGAATCGCGCCGCAGGTATTCGACTACATCAAACTGGGCGGCTGGGTCGAGTCGCTGGGACCGCTGACTTCACCGACGACCAATCAGCGGCTGTACAGAATCGGCCCGGAGGGCACAATGGAAGACATTACGGAACAATTCCGGCGCAGGCCGTAAACGGGACGGAATTTTGTTCAAGGGAACCGGAGTATCAGAGATTAGTTTAGCGTTGTCTGCCATACAACGATCTACCTCCGGTTCCCGGAACAAAGTTGCATGCTGCCGTTACCGTTCGTAATACCGAATCGATCAACCGGAACTCAGCACCGAGCCGGCGCATACCAGAACTAACCATACAGACCAATTCACAAAAAAGAGTCCGAGCAACTGACTTTTTTTCAGAGATTTTGCCAGAAATGCATTACAGCCCGCATCGAGGGCGCTGGCTCTGTCCGCCTATGATTTGTCCTTTATTAATACGGTTCGTTTCCTGTTTTCCTTAAAACTTGTTATCTTTAACTCATGTTTTTCCTTTCCTCATATTCGTCATGGTTGCCGGCCTGCCGCCGATTGTTGCTGTTGCTGCCCGCTTTGGTGCTTGCGGCGGACCTTTCGGCGCGGTCGCTGGTCAAAGCGGACATACAGCTGGCGAACAACGCCGTACTGGCGATGTACCAAGACGAGGATGCCAATATGTGGATAGGAACCTACGACGGGCTGCACCTCTACAACGGCAAGAACACCTTTGTTTTCCGCATGGAACTGGACAACGAGTTTTCGCTGTGCAGCAATATCGTACTGGAGATAGTCCCGGCCGAAAAGGGCTACTTGTGGGTAACCACTTCGCTGGGTGTCAATAAATTTTCCCTGCGCGAGCGGCACGTCGTCGAGAGCTATATGCAGTATGTCGATGTGGAGAACATCGCTTCGGACAGCGAGGGAAACACCGTGCTTTTCTCGGGAGAAGATTTTATCGCTTGCTACCGCCCTCAAAACGCCTTTTTCGAAGATGTGCATATGCCGGGCGTCCGCGCTGCGGAGATTGTCGCCGTCTGGTCGGAGACACCCCGGGAGTTCTGCTCCCTAGGGCGTGACGGGGAGCTGGTGCGTTACCGGCTCAACGATGGAGAGGGGAAAAGTTTCGTACGGATATCTGGGCGCCAGCTCTCCGCGCGTCCGGTACGCAAGGCGTTCTTCAAAGGCGACAGGCTGCACTTCGTGGACACTTCGGGTGGGCTGTGGCGATATACAGGCAAGGATGAATCACTGGTGTTGCTCTCCGACCTTTCGCAGTTGGGCGAAACCGGTTATACCGCATCAACGGTTTGTTCGTTCGGGGATGAGATTTACGTCGGTTTCCTTGCCGGAGGTCTGGGCCGTATTCCCGAGAAGGGCGGGCCGTGTGAACTGATCGCTTCCGACTACCGGGTCTTCTGCCTGCGGGCCGACTGCAACCAAGATATTCTGTGGGTCGGCACCGACGGTTACGGGGCCTATATGTATTGCGACAAGAAGGATCCCTTCACAACGCTGCTCATGGGAGACATGCCGCAGAAAGTACTCAAACCCGTGCGGGCAATCCATACCGACGATCGGGGAGACCTCTGGATCGGCACCAAAGGTGACGGTGTGATCCGTATCCGCGATTATGAAAGCTATTCCGGCGGAAATATTCCCGCCGACCGACTGACCCGTTTCGACCGCAGCAAGGGACTCACGAGCAACGAGGTTTTCAGTTTTTGCAGCAGTCCCGCACGAAATATCCTGTGGCTCGGGACTTCAGGCCCGGGGCTTACCTATTATTCTTATAAGGACGACCGGATGCGGGCGCTGCCGCTGCAACTCGGCATGCAGGAACCGCATTCGGTCCACCAGATGTGCGAAGCGAACGACTCGACACTCTATTTGGCCTGCGACACCGATGCGCTGGTCGAGCTGACGATCGACGGAGGCGACAGACCCTTCGTGACGGCGATGCGCCGCTATCGGTTCCGGCATGAGCGGCACGACTGCAACGAGTTCTACGCCCTGATCCGCGAGAGCGACTCGACGCTGCTGCTGGGCATGCGCGGCGGTTACGGGCTCCTCCGATTCAACATACGGACGAAAGAGTCGGAGTTCGTCGATATGCACCGTCTGCAAAGCCGCGCTTTGGGCGATTTGCTCTGCCTGTGCAAGAGCCGGGAATCGGGGCTCTACTGCGGCGCAAGCTCGGGATTGATCCTGCTCACGCCGCAGGGCGACATCCGGCAGTTCGACCGCCGCAACGGCATTGTCAACGATATGATACACGGCGTGCTGGAGGACAGGCACGGCTGTATCTGGCTCAGCACGAACAAAGGACTCGTACAGTACAACCCCGACCATGATTTTTTCCACAACTACTCGTCTTCCGATCTGCGGGTCATCGAGTTCTGCGACGATGCCTACTGGCGATGTCCCCGAACCGGCCGGCTCTTCTTCGGCGGCGTGAACGGCGTGGTCTGGATCGACCCTGCATCCGAAGTGCTCGCCGACTACAAACCCCGGTTACGCTTCATGGATCTCGAACTGCCCGACGGAACGCTCGTCCCGTTGTCGGGACGGACGGACGACGAGAAGCCCGTACGCATTGCACCCCACACGACGGGATTTGCAGTCTCGTTCGTGGCCGTCGACTACCTGAACGGCGACAATTACGAATACTCCTATCTGCTGGAAGGCTACTCCGACAAATGGGTGGAGTTGCAGAAAAACAACCGGGTCTTCTTTACGGGCATCCCGGCGGGCAGCTACCTGCTGCACGTGCGCTACAAGAGTAATGTCATGGACGGGACCGCGCAGGCCTATACGCTGGCCATTACGGTATTGCCGCCGTGGTACAGAACCACGGCGGCCCTCGTGTGCTATCTTCTGCTCGCCACCGAGCTCGTATGGCTTTTCGTCGTCCTGCTGCGAAGGCATTACAGACGGCAACAGCAACGTGTCGTGGCACGGCTCGAAGAGGTGCAGCGCGAGAAACTCTACGAGGCACGACTCAATTTCTTCGTCAATATCTCCCATGAACTTTGCACGCCGCTCACGTTGATCAACGGCATGAACGAGCGGATCGCACAACTGGGTGCGGACGATCCGCGGCTGAGCAAATATACGGAGGTGATGCACGAGAATGTCGTGGGGCTGAACGAACTGATCCAAGAGGTACTGGACTTCCGGAAGATCGAGGAAGAGGGCTTCGGCCGTGTCCGGATCCGCAGTGTCGATATTAAGGCAATACTTTCCGTGCAAGTGCATTCTTTTACCGACGCTGCGGAGCGCAACGACATCGACTTACGGCTGGACGTTCCGCCGCAGCTCGTGTGGAACACCGATGCGGCATTCCTGAAAAAGGTGGTCTTCAACCTCGTGTCCAATGCGATGAAATATACGCCTCAGCGGGGACGGATCGGGGTCTCGGCCGCCGTCGATGCGGAGAGTCTGGTGCTAAAGGTCCGCAATACGGGGCGTGGTATTGCCCCCGCGCAGCTGGAGCATGTCTTCGACCGCTATCGTATTCTGGACAGCATGGACCGCAACATGTACACCGACTCCACCTCGCGCAACGGACTGGGGCTCTTCATCTGCCGCGGGCTGGTGCAGGCGCTCGGCGGGGAGATTTCGGTAAGCAGCGAGGTCGACCGATATACCGAATTTACGGTACGCCTGCCGATGCGCGAGGTGACGGCCGATACCGCCGACACAGAACCCGCACAGAAGATATCGGAGAATAACCCCGCACTGCCGGCTGGGGAGAAACCCCTCGTGCTGGTCGTGGACGACAACAAGGACATTGTGTGGCTGATCGAATCGGCGCTCTCCGACCGGTTCCGCATCACCTCCTACCACAGTGTCGCCGATGCACTCGACCGTCTCGGCGAGATGACGCCCGATCTGATCGTCACCGACATCGTCATGGCCGGCTCATGCGGTCTGGAACTGGTGGATACCGTGCGCAACGATAAGTTCCTGCGCGGAATTCCGATCATCGTAATCTCTGCCAAGATCACCGAAAACGAACAGGTCGAAGGACTGGTCTCCGGCGCCGACGCCTATCTGACCAAACCTTTCTCCGTACCCGTGCTCTGCGCCACGGTCGAGCGGCTGGTGGCCAACCGCCGGATGCTGAAGGAGTATTACAATACGCCCGAGAGCGTCTATACGGTCATCGAGGGACAGAAGATGCATCAGACCGACAAACTCTTCATGGAGGCTGTCGTGGAGACTGTGCAGGAACATATCCAGAGCGAGAACCTGCGCATGGAGCTCATCGCCGAACACCTCGGACTGACGGTCCGCAATTTCTACCGGAAGTTCAAGAAAATATCGGGACGCACACCGAGCGAGTTCATCAAGGAGTACCGTTTCGAGTACGCAGCCCGGCTGCTCACGACCACCAACCTCACTGTACAGGAGATCATGTATCGTGTGGGTATCTCGAACAAATCCTATTTCTACCGCGAATTCCAAAAGAAATACGGCCTCAAACCCAAGGAGTTCCGGACGAAACGGGAGTAACTGACAGACAGAAAGAGTATCCTGATCCGCACAAAAGGAGTGTCAAATTACCTTGTGCGAATCAGGATACTCTTTTTGTCAGCAGTGTACCTCGATCCCTGAAGCCATTTCCTATATTTGTCAACGTTGCAAAACAAACCTTCGACCGGACGGTCGGCGTTTCAGGACCCGTGACCGCCGTATTCCGCACCGTCGGTGAACCTCGGTTCTACGGAACTTTTTTATCAACCTAAACTAACAAATTAATGAAATTACACTTTTACTCTGCATGTATCGTACTGCTTGCGATGCTGCCGCAGCTGGCCGTTTCGGCGCAGGGACAGAAGGCGACAGTCGTGCGCACGGCGATCGAAGTCAGACTCGAAGAGAACGTCCAGCGGCTCGATGAGGTCGTGGCCGTAGGTTACAACACCGTACGCCGCGCCCAAACCACGGGACTCCTTTCGCAGGTGAAGGGTGAAAAGCTCGAATTTCAGTCATCGACGACGTTCGAAAACCGAATCGCCGACATCCATGTGTTGAAAAACACCTCGGCCACGGCGATCTACGGTTCGCACAGCGCCAATGGCGTAATCGTCATCACACCCCCAAGCGGCCAGAACGGACACACGAACATCAACTACCGCAACCAGTTCGGATTCTCGTTCATGGTAGACTACATCGACATGATGAACAGCGGGCAGAACCTCCAGCACCAGATGCAGTGCGTGATGTCGGCCCCCAACAGCAACTTCGTCCTCGTCAGTCCCGCTCCAGCCTATCCCGACTGGATCAAGATCCGAGAGGCCTAAATCCACATACGAAGCAGGTGCATCGGTCCGGAATCGGCGCCCCTGCTCTTCAAAAAAACGATTCGCATACATGTTGAAACCCATTCTGGCAATCGCTGCCTCGTGCATGGTATTCTGCACGGCAGCACAACAGCGCGACAACGCGCACTACATAGATCCGATGATCGGCACACGAAACATGGGCCATGTCTTCCCCGGTGCCTGCGTACCTCACGGTATCGTCCAACTGAGTCCCGATACGGAGATGATTCCCCACAATATCGACGGCCGTTACCAGCCCGAAGCCTACCGCTACTGTGCCGGATACCAGTGGGACGATCCGACGATTGTCGGCTTTTCGCATACGCATCTCAGCGGCACGGGCCATTCCGACCTGAGTGACATCCTTCTGATGCCGACCGTCGGCGAAATGCTCACCGAGCCCGGTACGGCCGCAATGCCCGAAACGGGCTATCGTTCGCGTTTCTCACACGAACGCGAACGGGTCGAGGCAGGTTATTACGAGGTGATGCTCGACGACTACGGCATCCGGGCGCAGCTGACCGCCACGGAGCATGTCGGCGTGCACCGTTACACCTATCCCGCCGGGGAGGCACAGCACCTGATTCTGGACCTCGAACACGCAATCTACAACTATGCGGGCAAAACCCGCTGGGCACATGTGCGTGTGGAGAGCGATACGCTAATCACCGGCTACCGCATCACCAGCGGCTGGGCGCGTACCAACTACACCTATTTCGTGATGACCTTCTCCAAACCGATTCTCCACTACCGTACGCGCGACCGCCGGCCGCTCGACTACCGCGGCGGCTGGGGCAAGTTTGATACGGAGCCCGATTTCCCCGAAGTCGCGGGCTGCGGCTTGGTGATGGCGTTCGATTTCGGTGACGACCCTGCGCCGCTGGAGGTGAAAGTGGCTCTGTCGGCCGTCGGCACGACGGGAGCCCGGGCCAATCTGACAGCCGAAGCGGCCGGACGTTCGTTCGATGAGCTGGCGGCTGCAGCACGCGGCAGATGGCGCAACGAAATGGGACTGATCGAGGCCGAAGGCGACGAAGCTGCGCTGCGTATGCTCTATACCTCGCTCTACCACACGATGATTAATCCGTCGGTCTATCAGGATGTCGACGGCCGTTACCGGGGCCTCGACCACGAAATCCATCAGGCTGCGGCGGGCGATACCAACTATACGGTCTTCTCGGTCTGGGACACCTATCGAGCGCTGCATCCGCTCTTCAACCTGATCTGCCGGGAGCGCAGCAGGGATATCGTCGGTTCGATGCTCACGCACTGCGACCAGAGCGTGCACCGCATGCTGCCCGTATGGTCGCACATGGGTAACGAGAACTGGTGCATGATCGGCTACCACGGCGTGTCGGTCGTGGGCGACGCTCTGGACAAGGGCGTGGCGATCGACCCGGCACATGCGCTCGACGCAATGGTCAGCAGTGCCAACTGCTACTACTACGATGCTACGGGAGTCTACAAACGACTGGGTTATGTCCCCTTCGACGTACGGTCAACCGGATCGTCGATGACGCTCGAATACGCCTATGACGATTGGGTAATCTACCGGACCGCCCTGCGGCTGGGGCGTACCGATCTGGCCGCCGAATACAGGAAGCGGGCGCTGAACTACCGTAACGTCTTCGATCCGGAGACAGGGTTTGCCCGAGCGCGGATGTCGGACGGAAGCTGGAAATCCGATTTCAACCTTTACGACACGCACGGGCAGGGTTTCATCGAGGGCAATTCGTGGAACTACTCGATGTACGTGCCGCATGATCCCGACGGACTGATCGCCCTGATGGGAGGCGACAGGGCATTCACCGAGCGCCTCGACCGCCTCTTTACCGAATACCTGCCCGACGAATACTTCGCACAGACCGAAGATGTGACCCGGGAGGGACTACTGGGAATGTATGTCCACGGCAACGAGCCGAGCCACCATGTGCCCTACCTCTACATGTGGACTTCGCAGCCGTGGAAAACGCAGTATTGGGTACGCGAGATCATGGACCGCATGTACCGGCCGACGGCCGACGGACTGTGCGGCAACGACGACTGCGGCCAGATGTCGGCATGGTACATCTTCTCGGCCATGGGCTTCTATCCGGTAGCTCCGGGAATCGACCAGTACGTGCTGGGAGCGCCCTATCTGCCCTACATGAAGGTTCGGGTCGGCGAAGGCAGATATCTGGAGATCAAAGCGCCGGGCGTGAGTTCGAAGAACCGTTACGTGCACGGGGTGAAACTCAACGGGAAGCCCTACACCCGGGCTTATATCACCTATGCCGACCTGAAAGAAGGCGCTGTGCTGGAGTTTGACATGCGCTCCACGCCCGACCGGCAGCGTCGTTTTTCGGCCGACGAACGTCCCTACTCCCTGAGCTGTGAACGGTAAATGAATGTAACGATGATTACTGTATTGAAAAAAACGGCTGTCGTATGCGTCGCATCGCTCTGGGCCTTCGCGGCCGCGGCCGACAACACCCCGCGTATCAGCTATGTCCGCCCGCTGGTAGGCACCGACGGCTTCGGAAACGTCTATCCCGGTGCGCAGGTTCCTTTCGGCGGCATTCAGATCAGCCCCGATACGGACAACGACTATTACGATGCCGCCGCAGGGTATAAATATGCCCGCAAGACGTTGATGGGATTCTCGCTGACCCACCTGAGCGGCACGGGAATCCCCGATCTGGGCGACTTCCTGTTCATGCCGGGCGTAGGCGAAATCAAACTCACCCCCGGGACGCACGACGATCCCGACGCCGGCTATCGCTCGCGGTACAGCCACGAAAGAGAGTGGTGCTCGCCCGCCTATTACGGCGTGGACCTGCTCGACAGCGGTGTGAAGGCCGAGATGACCGCGGCGCAACGCAGCGGCATCCTGCGCTTCACCTATCCCGAAGCCGACGACGCTTTCATACTCGTCGACATGCGGCATACGCTGTGGTGGAAATGCCGGTGGGCCAACCTGCGCAAGGAGGACGACCACACCATCACGGGCTATAAACTCGTGCAGGGCTGGGGTGCAGAGCGCCATATCTATTTCGTAGCCGAATTTTCCGAGCCGCTCGACGACTTCGGCATCATGGACGGCGGCAAACGGGTCTGCTACGACACCAAACGTTTCCGCAGCGACAGCGAGGCGTGGGGCGACGATCTGAAATTCTGGGTGCGTTTCGCCACGCGGCAGAATCAGCAGGTGACCGTGCGCGTCGCCATTTCGTCGGTAGACCCGGCGGGTGCACGGGGCAACCTGCGCGAGATCGACGGGCTTACATTCGACGAGGTGCGCAGTCGGGGTGAACAGCAGTGGGAGCGGGAGCTTTCCCGCTTCACGGTAAAGGGCACGCAGCGGGTGAAGGAAACCTTCTACACCTCGGCATACCACTGTTTCCTCTCGCCGTTCCTTTTCCAAGATACGGACGGCCGTTTCCGCGAGCACGACAAGAGCATCGGGCGCGCCGAGGGATTCACCAATTATACGACCTTCTCGCTCTGGGATACCTACCGCGCCTTTCATCCGCTGCTCAACCTCATACGGGCGGATGTCAGCGCCGACGTGGCCAACTCGATGCTGGCGCACTACGACAAGAGCGTCGAGCGGATGTTGCCCGTCTGGTCGTTTTACGGCAATGAGACGTGGTGCATGATCGGTTACCATGCCGTCTCGGTGCTGGCCGACATGATCGTCAAACAGCTTCCCGGTTTCGATTACGAGCGGGCCTTCGAGGCGATGAAACGCACGGCGACCAATCCGAATTACGACTGCCTCCCGGAGTATGCCGAACTGGGATGGGTGCCCTTCGACAAGGAGCGTGAGTCGGTCTCCAAGACCCTCGAATACGCCTATGACGATTATTGCATCGCGCAGGCGGCACGTGCGCTGGGCAAGAAGGAGGACTACGACTACTTCCTGCGCCGCTCGCTTTCGTACCGCAACCTGATCGACCCAGAGACGAAGTTCATGCGGGGGCGCGACAGCAAGGGACACTGGCGCACGCCCTTTACGCCCGTCGCCTATCAGGGGCCGGGTTCGGTACACGGCTGGGGCGATATTACGGAAGGATTCACGCTGCAATATACGTGGTACGTGCCGCACGACGTCGCGGGACATATCGACCGCGTGGGCCGCAAGCTGTACGAAACGCGCCTCGACTCACTCTTCGTGACCGAACTTCCCGACGATATTCCGGGTGCACACGACATACAGGGGCGTATCGGCGCCTACTGGCACGGCAACGAGCCCTGCCACAACATCGTCTACCTGTACAACTACCTCGGGCAGCCGTGGAAATGCCAGCAATGGGTGCGCCGCGTGTCGGACTCCTTCTACGGCAACGAGCCCGGTTCGCTGAGCGGCAACGACGACTGCGGCCAGATGTCGGCGTGGTATCTGTTCAATACGATGGGCTTCTATCCGACGGCGCCGTCGAGCAACGTCTACAATATCGGCTCGCCGACGGTCGAGGGCATCGAACTGCGTCTCTCCAACGGGAAGTCCATTCGCGTGACGACCGAGAACTGGAGCCCGGAGAACGTCTACATTTGCCACATGTACGTCGATGGCCGCGTGTGGGACAAGTCGTATATCACTTACGATGATATCCGCGATGGCGTGCACCTGCATTACGTGATGGGACGGCGTCCCGACAAACGACGCGCCGTGACAGCTGCAGCCATTCCTCCTTCGCTGTCCGACACGGCGGAGGTGCGATAACCTGAAATCCAAAAACTGTTGCTTTTTAATATTATGAAACATTTGATTTTTGCGCTTACTGTGCTTTCGATGCTCTCCTGCGTGCAGGAGCCGCCCCGCAATGTCGCGGAACTTCGCGACGGTGATCCCTCAACGGCTTATGCGATGCCCGCCAGCAATGCTTGCCGGGTCGTGTTCGACGGATTCGACACTCCGATGCAAAGTTACCGTGTCTACTCGTCGGGCGAAGCTCCGGCCTCGGACCCGGCAGGGTGGGTATTGAGCGGTTCGTACGACGGCCGCAAATGGGTCGAACTCGATCGCCGGGACGACTGCTCATTCTGCTCGCGCTTTCAGGAGATCTCGGGACAGATCGCCGAGCCGTCGAACTACAAGGCTTATAAGATTGAATTTTTTCCGCACGAGGGTGCCGACTCGCTCGTTGTCGGCGACGTCGTTTTCTACGACCGGAATAGCGAGACCGAATGGGCCGGCTTCGTCTATCCCGAGGTGAATTTCGAGGTACTGGCCCCGCAGACCGAAGGCGCCGCGATTTATGCCGAACTGGTACAGGATCCCGAAGCCTATGTCCGCTACCATACCCGCAAGGTCGCTGAAATACTCTTCTATTCGGCAGCCGACACGATGAATACGGTGGGGAAGATCGACTACACGCTGAAGGATTATGCGGGCGTCTCGGCCAAATCGGGCAATCCGGCGGAAACGGCGATCGTGTACAGTACGCGGCATATCGAAAAGTCGGCACGCGAGTCGCTCTACAAGCTCGACTACGAGACCCGCGGCGTACTCTTCCACGAGCTAGTACACGCCTACCAGTTCGAGCCGAAGGGCATCGGCAGCTATTCGACGAACAAGGAGTTCTGGGCCTGTATAGAGGGTTTGGCCGATGCCGTGCGCGCGGAAGCCGGGTTGTTCGACATCGCCGCGCTCCGCAAGCAGGGCGGACACTGGCTCGACGGTTACAAAACGACCGGCTTTTTCCTGCAATGGCTGACGACGAAGGATCCCAATGCGCTGCGCAAATTCCATATCACGGTGCGCGATATGGATGTCTGGAGTTTCGACAAGGCCATGCGCACGCTGTTCGGTCCCGAAAAGGGTATCAAGGAGATGTGGGCCGAATACCAGCAATTTCTGCGGAATGAAACCCCGCAGGCCTGAGCCCCGCATGCCATGAACAAAGCTACGATAATTATGTATTGCCCCGCAGAACGCAACGAAACTCCGGACGGGCGACCTGTTGAACATCGTGCGGTTGTTTACAAACAAAATGCACATAGCGAACACCAGTGAATAGCCTGCACGCACAAGGACACCGACAACCTGCACATCTACCTCGTCGCAAACCGCATCGGGCTGAGCGGCGAGGTCTACGACACGAGCAGCACCATGCTCCGTCCCTCGGCGCAATATGGATCAAAGAAGTGGGCACGGTGATCGAAACAATGATGACACCCTCGGCCAGCGACTACGATCCGACACTTGCCGAATGATGCGAAATGCTGGAACGTAAAAAGAAAAAGACGAAAACGCATGGAATCTCAAAATACCCCTGTAGAAGCAGGTACAGCGCGAGGAGATCGACAGGCGGGCATTGGCCGACAACCTGATCGGCGGGATCGACCGCCGTAGAAAGTCGGAGGAGAAGCCGAAAGAACAGCCAAAAGTACGGCCGAATGTTCGAAGACATCAAATCGCCCATACTGAAAGTCGATGCCGATGCACTCGATACCAAGACGGAAGAATTTGCCGACGCACCGGAACAGCGCACCAAACGAGTTCGGGCGACTGTCCGGACGCTCAAAGGGGCGATGTGGCTGCTGATCGGGATGCTGTTTCTCGTGTTCGCCGTCGGATACTGCGACCACGAAGCCCGGCCGCGGAAAGAGAAATACCAACAACTCGAACTGCAGTACATTCAACTGCAAACGGAAATACAGATACAGCAGGCGGCGAAACCGACGAAGAAAAAGAGATAAACCGTATGGTTATCAAAAAACATAATAGGATTGTTTTTCGTATCGAGGATACCGAATTAAAAAATATTTGTATATTTGCCGTCGCAAAGGTTTCCGAATCGCCGATTGCGCGATGAGGAATGAAAAGGGAATGCAGTGAGAATCTGCGACAATACCCGTTGCTGTGAGTTCCTGCCCCGAACATGGGGCGCAAAAGGTTTTACAATCTTTGCCACTGGCCGCAAGGCTGGGAAGGCGTAAAACTGGAACAAGTCAGAAGACCTGCCGATGCCTTTATAAGATTTGTAACCTGCGGGTGTACGGGTGAAAATCAAAACTGCGATTTCCCCTGCATCCGGCATTCCGGTCTAACACGAGGCTTCCGACAGCCCTGCGAAAGGTGTAAATCCGTTTTGAATTTCTGTTGTGCCGTATCCCGCAAGGATACGGTTGATTTTTTATTTGTCAAACTTAAAATACAACAGGAATGAAAAAACTATTTACCCTTTTGGCAATCACCCTGTTCGGTGTTGCGATGTGGAGTTGCTCGTATGACGACGACGATCTTTGGAATAAGGTAAATGACCTAGACGGTCGGGTGACCAGTCTGGAGAATGCCCTCGCTCAAATGAATAAGGATATCACCAGACTCGAGGAGCTTATTAATGCAATAGATGTCGGCGACCCCATTACGGGATTTTCCGCAATGGATTCCGGAAAGGGCTGGATCGTAACTTTCGCCAGCGGCAAAATCATCGAGTTATATCACGGAAAGGACGGACAGGACGCACAAGCTCCGATAATTACCGTACTGGAAGAAGAGGGAATCTACTATTGGGCGATCACTATCGACGGGAAAACGGATTTCATGTATGCCGACGATGCCAAAACCCAGAAAATTCCTGTTACGGGACAGGACGGAACGACACCGGAGATCGGTGTAGACGAAGAAGGTTACTGGACGGTAAACGGCGACCGGGTTCAGTGGAACGGGAAGGATCTGCCGGCCACGACCGAAGGATATACCTATCTCTTTACAGATGTTGTGGACAATGGTCGTTACTACACGTTCTACCTTGCCGACGGAACTACGATAGATGTCGTGAAGCGATTGAATGCCAGCATTGAGATCGACGCCGAACCGACCGAGCATTTCAAATTCGGACAGAGCCGTATTTTCCAATTTACTACCGAGAATGCGGTAGCCCTTGCCGGAGCTGCCACCGGGCCTATGGACTGGACGGTCAGCGCAAGTTTTAAAGACAATGCCGGGCGTCTGCGCATCATAGCGCCTGCTGCGGATGGATGGGAACTCGAAGGAACAGTAACCGTAGGCGTAGTAGGCAGCGACGGAGCCGTAGTGACTGCCTCGATATATGTCACTTCAAGCAGCTACGAACTGCGCTACCTCACTTTCGAGGACGAGGATTACAAGGGAACGCAAGGAGCCAATTACTGGTCTTCTCTGATCGATACGCCCCAATACGGCGGACCGCTGCTCTACCCGTCGTCGGGCAATGTTTACAACTGGTACGATCAGGGAAATACGGAAATCGCGCATCGGTTCACCGATGAATGGGGCGATCATCAGTATTGGGGCGGCGGTGAGGCCATCTCCAACTATGTGGAACAGGATGTAGACAGCGGCGATTATCAACATCAGCTGGCTATTTATTACAAACATCCCGAAACCGGATTCGGAGGACACAACGGTTCCCGGAATTTCTGCGTGCATTATGGCTATCGGGACGATTCCGGCTACGGCGGGACGAAGCTTCAGGCCATCTGGTTCGAAGACGGCGTAGCCCGCGTGGTCGACCACATGTATGTGACGGCCACGACCTATCTGCTCAACTGCGTAGTAAGCGGCAACGGTCTCACCGATCCGGTCGGACCGGACGGTTTCGTCAGACTGGTAGCGATCGGATTCGACGAAAACGGCACCGAAATCGCCTCCGTACAGCCGACTTTTGAAATCGCCAATTACGAACGTACCGTCATCGACTGGCAGAAATGGGATCTTTCCGAACTCGGAAAAGTCAGCCGCATCGAATTCAACGTCACAGGCGACAGCGATAACGGTTACGGGTTCAGCCAGCCGGCATATTTTGCGTGGGACGATCTGGCGGTGAGGTTCGAATAACCGGTCCTCATTTGCGACAATGCCCGGAGTGCCGGGATTTTCTTATCCCGGCACTCCATTAATTAACAAGCGCTATCAAGAAGTGAAAAGAATATCGGTAATTTTGATACTGTTCCACTTTCTCGCCTGCGGCACTACGAATGCTCAAGATGCCGAGAATAGACAAATCCCGGATTCGGTCCGGATACTGGCTATCGACGAGGTGACGGTGCTTGGGAGACAGAACAGGGCGGTCGTCCCGGCACAGATCCTCTCCGGCGAGAAACTGCAAAGGCTCAACTCACATTCCGTATCGGATGCGTTGCGCTATTTTTCCGGTGTGCAGATAAAGGACTACGGAGGTATCGGGGGTTTGAAAACCGTCAACATCCGTAGTATGGGCAGCCAGCACGTGGGGGTATTCTACGACGGCATACAGATCGGCAATGCCCAGAACGGGACGGTGGACCTCGGTAAATTTTCGCTCGACAACATGGAATTGGTATCCGTTTATAACGGCCAGAAAAGCGACATATTCCAGTCCGCACGCGATTTCGCCTCGGCAAGTGCGGTATATATGGTGACGCGCAGACCTGTTTTCGAGAGCGGACGCAGAAACCGTTTCAATGTGAAACTCAAAGGCGGTTCCTTCGACCTTATCAACGCTTCAGCCCTTTGGGAGCACCGGATCAGCGAAAACCTTTCGTCGTCGGTCAATATCGAATACCTGAACACTTCCGGCAAATATAAATTTCGCTATCATAAGGACGGCGGCTATGACACCACCGAAGTCAGGCGCAACGGGGATGTCTGGTTTCTTCGCGCCGAGGCTGCTCTTTTCGGCAAGGTAAAGCGCGGAGAATGGCAGGCGAAGGGATATTTCTACAATTCCGAGCGGGGCTATCCCGGTGCAGCCGTAAAAAAGGATTACGGTATTTCATTACTGAACGAAGACCGGCAGAAAGACCGTAATTTTTTCTTTCAGGGTTCCTTGCGGCAAGAGGTGACGGATTTCTACAGCTATAAAATCCAAGCCAAATACGCCAACGACTATATGAATTACGTCATGCCGCCCGAGAGTACCGTGCAACCGATGGATAATCACTATTGGCAGCAGGAGGTCTATATTACGGCCGCCAATCTGTTCGCTTTCACCCCGTGGTGGACAGCGAATTTGTCCACGGATTTCCAATGGAACAAACTCGATGCGGACGGCACCGACATGTTCAATGCGCATTTCATCGAACCGAGGCGCTATACGTTGCTGGGAGCCATAGCCACATCGGTTAACCTCAAACGCTTCAGCGTGCAAGCCAGCCTGCTTTACACGTATGTGCATGACCGGAGTGCACGGAGAATGGAAACAGCGCCTGATAAAAACATATTCTCTCCCACGGTAGTCGCATCGTACCGTCCGTTTGAAAAGATCGGTCTCGATATAAGAGCCTTTTATAAAGAGATATTCCGGATGCCAACTTTCAACGACCTCTATTACGTGCAGTTGGGCAACCGGCTTCTGAAGCCGGAATACGCCACGCAATACAATGTGGGGGTTGTCTACTCCAAACAATTCGGCAAAGGAGTGCTGTCGTCGCTCAACCTTACGGTGGATGCCTATTACAACGAGGTGAGAGACAAGATAATCGCCACCCCGACCTCCAACCAGCTCGTCTGGACGATGATCAACCTCGGATATGTGGAGATACGCGGTATGGATGTGACGTTCAATCCCTGTTTCAATATAGGCGGCGTGGCATTGGATGCCCGGTTGAGTTATACCTATCAGAAGGCGCAGGACTTCACCGAGGAGAAGGATGAAGGTTGGGAGGAAACCGTCATGGACGGATACGGCGACCAGATACCTTACATTCCGTGGCACAGCGGCTCCGCGATTCTCAACGCCTCCTACCGAAAGTGGGATTTCAATTACAGTTTTATCTACACGGGAGAACGATATATGCTCGGGAACAATACTCCGGCCAATTACATCCAGCCGTGGTACACGCACGATATGTCGCTGTCGCGGAATTTTCCATTCAAACACGCTCAGCTTCGTATCACCGCGGAGGTGAATAACATTTTCAACCAGCAATACGAAGTGGTTAAATGGTATCCCATGCCGGGAACCAATTTCAAGATTATTCTAAGTCTTACATTATGAAGGGGTTTTATTTAAAATGGTTTGCAGTCTCCATCGGCATTCTCACACTTGCGGCTTCCTGCCGCAAGGACGACCCGGTATTGCCCTCCGAGCCGACCTTGGTGAATCCGTGGGAACAGGTTACTGGCGATATATACGGATTTTTTCTGCTCAACGAAGGCAATATGGGTACGAATCAGGCTTCGCTCGACTATTACGACTATGAGACAGGCGTCTACACGCGAAATATTTACGGCGAACGCAACCCGTATGAAGTAAAAGACCTCGGCGACGTGGGAAACGACATTCAAATCTACGGCGACAAACTCTGGGCGGTTATAAATTGTTCCAATTATGTCGAGGTGATGGATGTCAATACGGCCAAACATATCACCAAAATAACGATCCCCAATTGCCGTTACCTCGCATTCAAAGGCAAATACGCCTATGTGAGCGCTTACGCAGGTCCCGTGCAGATAGCCCCGGACGCCCGGATCGGGTATGTAGCAAAAATCGATACGGCAAGTCTTCAGGTCGTCGATGAGTGCATCGTAGGTTATCAGCCCGAAGAGATGGCCATTGTGGGCGATAAACTCTATGTCGCCAATTCCGGCGGTTACCGTGTCCCGAATTACGACCGCACCGTGTCGGTTATAGACCTGAAAACTTTTACGGAAGAGAAAAAAATAGACGTCGCTATCAACCTTCACCGGATACAGCCGGACAATTACGGCAATCTCTATGTTTCTTCCCGCGGAGACTATTATGAAATACCTTCCAAAACATTCATAATCGACACCTCGACGGACGAGGTTGCATACGAGTTCGAAGACCTGCCCAACACGCATATGACCCTGTGTCGGGATTCGCTGTTCCTGTACAGCACCGAATGGAGTTATATAACGAACGATTGGACGGTATCCTATGCCATCGTAAACACACGCACACGGGAGATCGTTACGCGCAACTTTATCAAAGACGGCACTGAAAAGCGTATCCAGACACCTTATGGAATTGCCGTCAACCCGAATACCGGAGAGTTTCTGGTTACCGACGCCAAAGACTACGTCCGGGCCGGAACCCTGCACTGCTTCGGGCCGGACGGCATACGAAAATGGTCGATAAGCACCGGGAACATCCCGGCACATATCGTATTCACCCATAAAAAATTACAACCGCTGGAAGAGTAACTTAACACACTTGAATATGAAAAAAAATTACGCGCGAATCGTTTTACTGCTTCTGTCGGCGTTACTTCCGGTCGGATTTCTTGCCGGGTGCAGCGACGCTGATAACGGAGGCGGCGGTTATCTCCTTAAAAAGGAAGATATCTCCGTAA
>JAJPZH010000159.1:21429-22101 GCA_021204515.1 Alistipes sp.
CCGTAAACCGGCCCGACGGGGGATTTGAGGCTCTGGTCAACCAGCCTTTCCGGATCGAAGTGAAAAGCGTCTCGGACGAGGGCGTTTCCTACGAATGGTCTCTCGGCGATTCGAAAATAGCCGATTCGAAGAATCTGGAATACACCTTCACTTCGTTGGGAACATTCACCCTTACGCTGCATGCCAGCCAAGGAACGACCGTCTTCGACTATGATTTCGAGGTCATAGTAACCACCGATTATGTACTCAAACAGGAAGATATAACCATCGAAGAGCCGGAAGGAGGATTCAGGGCCAAGGTCGATCAACTGTTTCGGATAGAAGTAACCAGCGTGTCCGACGACGGTGTTTCTTACTTATGGTTCGAGGATGAGGAGCCAGTCGCTCAAACCAAGAATCTCGAGCACATGTTTTCACATGGCGGCGCTATCGGTTTGACATTAACGGTATCGCAAGGGGATATCTCCTTTAATTACTATTTCACTGTTTTTGTCGAATACGCCCCTATCGACCCGCCTGCGGAAGGGGCGAATCCCTATATCACCAAAGTTTTCGACTACATGCCGGCAGTCGGACAATTTACCAATACGCTGCCGCTGTACGAGGAGGGGGATACGCAGGAGACAATGAATCAGAAAGTATTGGACGCCATCGGCAATAATAAACGCGGCA
>JAJPZH010000020.1 GCA_021204515.1 Alistipes sp.
GTCTTCAACTTCGGCAGACTGCGCCGCGCGGAACAGGCCGCTATGGAGCGTTACACGCAGTCGGCGCTGACCTACGAGCAGACTGTGCTGACGGCCTTTTCGGACGTCGAGCAGGCGCTGGTGGCTATCGCCACCTACCGCCGACAGACGGAGCGCTACGGCGAGCTGGTACTCTCCAACGACCGCATCGCTACGATGACGCAGGCGCTCTACCGCAGCGGTCTGTCGGACTACCTCGACGTGATCGACGCCCAGCGCAGTCTCTACCAGTCGCAAATGGAGTTCGTGAATCTGGTAGCGCAGCAGTACATCAACTACGTCAATCTCTGCAAGGCGCTGGGCGGCGGGTGGTGAACTTCGGTATAAACCTGCCGCACGGAACAGTTCGGTAATATATCCCCATAAATGGGGATTGCACAACCCGGCGTAAAATCGTATCTTTGAGGCCAAAAAAACAAAGAGCGACAATGCGTCTATCCGAACTTAAGACCGGAGAATCGGCCACGATACTCAAAGTGACGGGACACGGCGGTTTCCGCCGCCGCATTATGGAAATGGGCTTCGTCCGCGGACAGCGGGTCGAAGTGATTCTCAACGCCCCGCTGAAGGACCCTATCGAATACAAAATCATGGGCTACGACATCTCGCTGCGACGCAGTGAGGCCTATATGGTGGTCGTGCTCTCCGACAGCGAAGCCTGCGAATACCTCGCCGGGGGCGGTTCGCACCACCATCATCACCACGAACATCACCACAAGCACTGTGGGTGCGGTGCCGACGGGCAACCCGCGGAACCCGAATCCCCGACGACCGAAACACCCAGTCCGGAGGAGGGCTGCGCGACGATCGACGAAGTTATCAAACGCCACAGCCGTACGATCAGCGTAGCGCTGGTGGGCAACCCCAACAGCGGTAAGACCTCGCTTTTCAACGCGATCTCGGGCGGTCACGAACATGTCGGCAATTACAGCGGCGTGACGGTCGGCGCCAAAATCGGACACCGCTATTACCGCGGTTACCGTTTCGAAGTGACCGACCTGCCGGGTACCTACGCCCTTTCGGCCTATACGCCCGAGGAGCGTTACGTGCGCAGCCACATCGCCGAGAGGACTCCCGACGTGATTATCAACTCGGTCGTAGCATCGAACCTCGAACGCAATCTGTACCTGACGACGGAGCTGATCGACATAAATCCGCGTATGGTCGTCGCGCTCAACATGTTCGACGAACTCAATTCGAGCGGCGCAGAGCTGGATTACGACAACTTGGGCCGCATGCTCGGCGTGCCGATGGTACCCGTCGAGGCGCGCAACGGCAAGGGCATCGAGCAGCTGCTCGACACGGTGATCGCGGTATACGAGAATCAGGACGAGCGTGTGCGCCACATCCATATCAACATGGGGTCCGTCATCGAAGAGGGACTTCGCCGTCTGAACGGCGACATGAGCGCTTTCCGCGACGAACTGCCCAAAGCCTTCCCACCCCGTTACTACGCGATGAAGATGCTCGAAGGCGACCGGCAGGTCGAAGAGCAGCTGCACGACCGCAGCCGCTACCCCGAGTGGGTCGCAATCCGCGATCTCGAAGCCAAACGCATCAGCGAGGCGCTGGGCGAAGATGTCGAAACGGCGTTTGCCAATCAGAAATACGGATTCATACAGGGGGCGCTCAAGGAGACCTTCACTCCCGGCAAGCGCGAGGAGGCTTCGACTACGGCGCTCATCGACACCTTCGTAACGCATAAACTGTGGGGCTTCCCGATCTTTTTCTTCCTGATGTGGTTCATGTTCTGGTGTACGTTCAGCCTCGGCGCCTATCCGCAGGAGTGGATCGACGCGCTGGTGGGCAGGATCGGCGGTGCGATCGACTACGTAATGCCCGCCGGGCCGCTGCGCGACCTGCTGGTGGACGGCATCGTGGGCGGCGTGGGGGCCGTAATCGTCTTCCTGCCCAACATCATGATCCTCTATCTCTTCATCTCGTTTATGGAAGATTCGGGTTATCTGGCCCGTGCGGCTTTTATCATGGACCGTGTGATGCACCGCATCGGTCTGCACGGCAAATCGTTCATTCCGCTCATCATGGGCTTCGGCTGCAACGTCCCGGCGATCATGGCCTGCCGAACGATCGAGAGTCGGAGCAGTCGATTGATTACCATATTGATAACCCCCTTCATGTCATGCAGCGCGCGAATTCCGATCTACCTGCTTCTGGCGGGAACTTTCTTTGCGGAGAACGCCGGACTGGTGATGATCGGACTTTATATACTGGGCATTATATTGGCCATCGTTACCGCGCGGCTGATGCGGCGCTTCATGTTCCCGGTGGACGAAACGCCGTTTGTTATGGAACTGCCGCCCTACCGCATGCCGACGTGGAAAACGACGCTCAGGCATATGTGGGACAAATGCGCACAATACCTGCGCAAGATGGGTGGCATGATCCTGATCGCGTCGGTCGTCGTATGGTTCCTGAGCTATTACCCCCGCACCGACGCGGGAAATACGCCCGAACATTACGAAAATTCCTACCTCGGACGTCTCGGACGCACCTGCGAACCGGTATTCAGTCCGCTGGGGCTGAACTGGAAGGCGGGCGTGGCTCTGCTGTCGGGCGTTCCGGCCAAAGAAATCGTCGTCAGCACACTCGGCGTGCTTTACTCCGAAGGGGCGAATGCGGGAGCGCATACGGACGCACAATCTTCCGGGACGATCGAAATAGTCGCGGAATCGGGTGAGGCAGCAAACACTGCGAATTCGAATATCAACGACCTGCAAAACGGCAAAGTCGCCGTGATCGGCGGCGCGGACGGCCCGACGGCCATCTATATAGCGGAAACGACCGGCGGCGGAACGGAAATAAATCAGGGAACCGGCGCTGAAAATGCCGCGGCGAACGAAGACGAAGAGATGGCGAATCTCTCGCAGCGGTTGGCGGCGAGCGGCGATTTCACCCATGCCTCGGCGCTGGCGTTCCTCGTATTCATCCTACTTTATTTTCCCTGTATCGCTACGGTCGTGGCCATCGGTTCGGAGGCCGGCTGGAAATGGGCCGTTGCAGGCGTAGTCTACAATACCGTGCTGGCATGGCTGGCGGCATGGGCTACTTATCACTTGGTCATGTGGCTCTGATATGGGATGGCAGGACTATGCGGTATGGGCAATCGGAATCGCGGTCGCGGCGCTGCTCGCACGGCGGCTCTGGTGTTTCTTCCGGGGACGCAGACGCGGCGGATGCGCTTCGTGCGCCAGTGCGCAGTGTCCGCTGAAAGCGGAGCGGCGCAAAGACAGACGGCAATAGCCCCCCCCTACGCCCTATCTGATTCCCAGCCGATTTGCCGGTCCGGTGTCTTTACAGCCCGGCAGCCGCGAATCAATATGAGATGGATTGACTATGCAGTTTGACGACATTGTTCTGCGCATCGGAAAACCGGACATCCAGTGCGTAAAACGCTTTGCCGTTCCAATGACCGGTAAAGGTTATCCGTTCTTTCGTATCGTCATTCTCGACCGTACAGACGTAACGC
>JAJPZH010000130.1 GCA_021204515.1 Alistipes sp.
ACAGACCAAGACCAAACTGGGCAACGACGAGGTTTCGGCCGCCGTCGATCAGGCGATGTCCTCGGCGCTGGGCCACTATCTGGAGGAGAATCCCAAAGATGCCAAGGCCATCGTGCAGAAGGTCATTCTGGCCGCCACGGCGCGCCATGCGGCACGCCACGCCCGCGAAATGGTGCAGCGCAAGACCGTGCTTTCGGGTGCGGGCCTTCCCGGCAAGCTGGCCGACTGTACGAGCCGCGACCGTTCGATCGCCGAGATCTTCTTCGTCGAGGGTGACTCGGCAGGCGGAACGGCCAAATCGGGCCGCGACCGCAACTTCCAAGCCATCATGCCGCTGCGCGGTAAGATCCTGAACATCGAGAAGGCGCAGGAGCATCGTATGTGGGAGAACGAGGAGATCAAGAACATGTTCACGGCGCTGGGCATGACGATCGGCACCGAAGAGGACAGCAAGGCGCTCAATCTGGAGAAACTCCGCTACGACAAGATCATCATCATGACCGATGCCGACGTCGACGGAAGCCACATCGCCACGCTAATGCTGACGTTCTTCTTCCGCAAGATGAAGGAGCTGATCGAGAACGGCCACGTCTACATCGCCACCCCGCCCCTCTATCTGGTGAAGAAGGGCAAGCAGGAGCGCTACTGCTGGACCGAGAAGGAGCGCGACGCCATCTCCGCCGAATTCGGCAAGGGCGTGCACGTGCAGCGTTACAAAGGTCTCGGCGAGATGAACGCCCATCAGCTGTGGGACACGACGATGAACCCCGACACGCGCATTCTGCGTCAGGTCAATATCGAGAACGCCGCCGAAGCGGACCGTATCTTCTCGATGCTGATGGGCGACGAAGTGCCGCCCCGCCGCGAATTTATCGAGAAGAACGCACATTACGCGAACATCGACGCATAATCGAAATCAGGAGAAGGATTGCACTTGCGAAAGGTGCGATCCTTTTCTTTATATAACCGCACTAAATGGCCGACACTATGAAAGTTACCGTTATCGGAGTCGCCGGAGGAACCGGCTCGGGAAAATCGACCCTCGTCAAGCGTCTGCAGGAGGCTTTCGAGGGCGACGACGTCGTAACGCTCTGCCACGATTACTACTACAAGGCGCATCCGGAGCTGACTTACGAGGAGCGCACGAAGCTCAATTACGACCATCCGCAGGCATTCGATACGCAGATGATGGTGGATCACATCAAAGCGCTTAAGGAGAACGTTCCGATCGACCACCCGGTTTACTCGTTCGTCGAGCACAACCGCATGACGGAGACCGTGAGCGTAAAACCTTCGAAAGTGATCATCGTGGACGGCATTCTGATCTTCGAGAACAAGGAACTGCGCGATCTGATGGACATCAAGGTATATGTCGATACGGATGCCGATATTCGCCTTGCGCGGCGCATCCTGCGCGACGTCTGCGAGCGCGGACGTACGATGCAGTCGGTCATCACGCAGTACACCTCGACCGTGAAGCCGATGCACGAGGAGTTCGTCGAACCTTCAAAGAAATACGCCGACGTCATCATCCCCGAAGGCGGCTTCAACTCGGTGGCCGTGGCGATGCTGATTCAGAATATCAGTTCGCTGATCGCGCGTAACGAATAACGGTGCAAGCTTCCCCTGTTTGACTATAAATCCCGAATCTCGACATGAGATTCGGGATTCATTTTAACATTGCGCCGGACACGTCCGCAAAAGTAGACATTTTGCACGGAAGAAAGATTTCAGACGGAACAGACGTAGCCGGATTTTCGGGATCATGCGGCCCGTAGGTCGTGAAACCGACCGAACCGGAATAAATGACGCTGGTCCTATATTCCGGTGATCTTCTTAATTTCGTTCAGCTTGTTAAGCGCCTCGATCGGGGTCAAGGAATTGATGTCGAGTCCCTTGATCTGATCGCGGATCTGCACCAGCACGGGATCGTCCAACTGGAACATCGACAACTGCATGTTCTGCGGCGCTCCGCTCTCGGCGGCCTCCTTGACCGAAGGCGATGGTTTCTTACCGCGGTTCTTGATACTCCGACTCGGCACGATTTCGTTGTTGCCGTAAACCAATTCGAGGTTGCGCAGGATTTCGTCGGCGCGCGACACCACCGACATCGGCATACCTGCCATGCGGGCGACGTGTATACCGAACGAGTGCTCCGTACCGCCTCGTTCGAGCTTACGCAGGAAGACGATCTGATTACCCATCTCCTTGACGCTCACGTGGTAGTTCTTTACGCGCGGACACATCTGCTCCATTTCGTTGAGTTCGTGGTAGTGCGTAGCGAAAAGCGTCTTGGCGTGCGCCGACGGATGGTTATGCAGATACTCTACCATGGCCCATGCGATCGAAATACCGTCATAGGTGCTCGTACCGCGACCGATCTCGTCCAGCAGGACGATGCTGCGGTCCGAAATGTTATTGAGGATGCTGGCCGATTCGAGCATCTCGACCATAAAGGTCGATTCGCCCTGAGAAATATTATCCGAAGCCCCGACGCGGGTGAAAATCTTGTCCACGACGCCGATATGGGCCGACTTGGCGGGTACGAACGAACCCATCTGCGCCATGAGGATAATCAGCGCCGTCTGCCGCAGCAGGGCCGATTTACCCGACATATTAGGACCCGTGATCATCATGATCTGCTGCTCCTTGTCGTCGAGCATCACGTCGTTGGGAACATACTCCTCACCCACGGGCAGCAGGGTTTCGATCACCGGATGGCGTCCCTGCCGGATGTCGATGCGCTTGCCGTCGTCCAGCACCGGACGCACGTAGCGGCGTTCGCAGGCCAGACGCGCGAACGACTGCAGGCAGTCGATGCGGGCCACGACGGCCGCATCGCGCAGCAGGGAGGACAATGAGCGGCTTATGTGGGCGATGATGTCTGCATAGATGCGCTGTTCGATGACGAGCATCTTCTCCTCGGCTCCGAGAATCTTCTCTTCGTACTCCTTCAGCTCCTCGGTGATATAGCGTTCGGCGTTGGCCAGCGTCTGTTTGCGAATCCATGTCTCCGGGACCTTCTCCTTATGGGCGTTACGCACCTCGATATAATAGCCGAAGACATTGTTGTAGCTGATCTTGAGCGAAGGAATGCCCGTCGCTTCGCTCTCGCGCTGCTGGATGCGGGCCAGATAGTCCTTGCCGTGGAGGGCGATGCGGCGCAGGTCGTCCAGTTCGGGGTCCACGCCGTCGGCGATCACGCCACCCTTCTGAATCTGGTTGTTGAGCGGATCGGGATAAATCTCGCGGGCGATGCGGTCGCGCACCCCTTCCAACAGATCGATCTGCCCTGCCAGTGCGTGCAGTTGCGCATGGTCGGTCGATTCGAGCGCGGCCTTAAGCAGTTCGACGGCGAAAAGCGAGTTTTTCAGTTGCACCAGTTCGCGGGGCGTGACGCGCGCCGCGGCGATGCGCGAAGCGATACGCTCCATATCCCCCACCAGCGCTACCTGTTCGCGCACGACATCGGCCAGATCGGCGTCCCTGACGAATTTCTCGACCACGTCCAGCCGCTCCCCGATCTTCACGGGGTCCTTGATCGGCATGGCGATCCACCGTTTCAGCAAACGGCCGCCCATCGGCGTCAGCGTACGGTCGATAACGTCGGCGAAACTGCACTTTTCGCGGGCGCCGTTCGATGAGAAGAGTTCGAGGTTGCGGATCGTGAACTTATCGACCCAGACGTAATCCTCCTGATCGATGCGCGATATGGAGGTGATATGCGCGATGTCGCGGTGCTCGGTGAATTCGAGGTAGTAGAGAATCGCCCCGGCGGCCGATAGACCGCTGGTGAAGTGATCGACGCCGAATCCCTTGAGGGAGCGGGTGCCGAACTGCTTGCAGAGTTTTTCGCGGTTCACCTCTTCGGAGAAAACCCACTCGTCGAGACGGTATGTATAGAGTTTCGCCCCAAAAGCGTCGGAAAAACGGTCTTCGTAGCCGCGCTGGTAGATGACCTCCTTGGGCGCGAGGTTGGAGATAAGTTTGTCGATGTAGTTCTCCGAACCTTCGGCCACGTAGAATTCGCCCGTCGAAATGTCGAGGAACGCCACGCCCGTAGTCTGGCGGCCGAAATAGACCGATGCCAGAAAGGCGTTCTCCTTGTTGGCCAGAATATTGTCGCCCAGCACCACGCCCGGCGTAACCAGCTCGATAACGCCGCGCTTGACGAGTCCTTTCACCTGTTTGGGATCTTCCAGCTGTTCGCAGATGGCGACCCGTTCGCCCGCCCGCACCAGTTTGGGCAGGTAAGTGTCGATGGCATGATAGGGAAATCCGGCCAGTTCGACATAGGTGGCCGAGCCGTTGGCGCGCCGTGTGAGCGTTATGCCCAGAATGCCGCTGGCCTTGATGGCGTCGTCGCCGAAAGTCTCGTAAAAGTCGCCGACCCGGAAAAGCAGGATGGCGTCGGGATGCACCGCCTTGATGGAATAATATTGCTTCATCAGGGGGGTCTCGACGTATTTTTTTTCTATTTTCTTCTCTGCGTTCACAATAAAAAATTGTATGTAATTTTCATACAAAGATAACGGAATTTGGCGGTCCTACCAAGCCTGAACGGGAAATTATTTTCGGTTTATTTGCTATAAAGGCGTTCTGTATATTACAGAATTTCATTATCTTCGAACACTCTGCGGTAAAATTCGGCCTTCCATTCGACCGGCCGCGGATAGGCTCTCGACGACGAAGGCATGCGCCACAGCTGCATGTTGCGTCCGGCATATTCGAAAGACGTGCTTTCGCCTACGGCAGGCTCGCCGCAACCCGTAATGGCGCGCAGCGTATCGGTCGCTTTCTGCCCCGTCGTAATCAGGGTATGACAGCGGGGAATACGCGCCAGCAGCGCCGCCAGATCGACCTCGCGCACCACTTGAAGAAAATTGTCCGATGCATTGTCTTTCAGCCGGACGACCTCGACCGCCGTATCGTACAGCGCAATCCCCCGCTCGCGGCAGAACGCTTCGATGCGCTCCTTGTCGAACTTCCGCCCGCCGGGCATCAGAAAATGCGACTTGTCCCCTGCGGCGAGGTAGCCCACGATGCGCCACATGTCATTCTGCAGATTGGGATAGAAGAAATCCATCGACCAGCGGATGCGCTTGGGCGGAAAACTGCCCAGCATCAGGATACGGGCGTTGGCGGGAAGAAACGGTTCGAGAGGATGTCGTTCGCTATTCATAGAATTTTTCGTCGAAATTTACAAGATACAGTTTATCAGTGGCGCGCGTCAGGGCCGTATAAAGCCAGCGCAGCATGTCGCGTGTCATCGGCTCGTCGCCGAACAGGCAGCGGTCGACGAAGACCGCCCGCCACTGTCCGCCCTGCGCCTTGTGGCAGGTCACGACGTAGGAGAACTTTACCTGAAGGGCGTTGAAATGCGGATTTTCACGGATTTCCTTGAAGCGTTTGAGCTTACTTTTGACATCGAGGTAATCCTTCTCGACCTCGTAGAAAAGGCGTGTCGATTCTTCGCGCGTAAGCGACGGGGATTCCGAAGCGATGGTGTCGAGCAGAATCTTGCACTCCAGTTCGGTGTCTTCGTAATCGGGAAACTCGAGCACGACGTCCGCAAAGCGGAATCCGTAGAAATCTTCATAGCGCCGCAACCGCTTGAGCCGCGCGATATCGCCGTTGGCGATGAAGTGCATCGGGCAATCCTTGTTCCGCTCCGTAAAGTAGTAGTTGTTTTTCACCACCATCAGCATATCGTTGCTTTCGATCTCCTCTTCGGCGAAAGTCACGTTACGGCGGATACCTTCGTTATAACGGTTGGCGCGTTTGTTCGAGCGGGTGATGACGATGGTTTCGTCACGGCCGTAGCGGGCATAGCAATCCTGCAGTTTGTCGAGAAACTCCCCGCCTTCGACCGCTTCGATGTCGGGATAGCCCATTTCGAAGTGCGGAATTTCGTAAATGCCGTTTTCGAGCACGCAGCGGACCAGCGTGGCGTTGAACAGAATACCCGACTCGGCTTCCTGACGTACGACCTCGTCCATCGTACCGTAATCCACGTCGCCGAAGCGGGCCAGCACCGAAGCGTCGAGCGCCGGGCTGCAGTCAGCTCCCACGGGCGGCAGCTGGGCGCTGTCGCCGACCAGAATCAGACGGCATGCGCGGCCGCTGCGGACATACTGCACGAGGTCCTCCAGCAGCGATCCGGAGCCGAAAAAGGCCCCGTCGCCCGAACCGTCCGACAACATCGAAGCCTCGTCCACGATGAAAACGGCCCCTTTTTCCGTATTGATGTTGAGCGAATATTTCGATTCGTAATCGGCATTGGTCTTCTGACGGTAAATCCGCTTGTGGATAGTAAGTGCCTTTTCCTGAGCGTATTGAGCCAGCACCTTGGCGGCCCGGCCCGTCGGAGCCAGCAGAACGGGTTTGATATTCAAATCCTTAAGCGCACCGACCAGCGCCGCAATCAGAGTCGTTTTACCCGTACCTGCGTACCCGTTCAGCACAAAAATCCGGGAAAAATCGTCGTCAGCAAGATATTCGGACAACTTTTCTATAATTTTTTTTTGCCCAGAAGTTGTTTCAAAACAAATTTTAGCGTAAATTTGGGTCGCAATACGTGTATTAAACATGCGTCTATTTTATTTTGTGCAAAATTACAAACAAATATTAGATTAGCTTAAAAAATGAAAAAAATCGCTCAAATCATTCTTGCTGTAGTTATCGTGGCGCTGATCTACGTTATCTACGACCAGATCTCGACCCCGATCCGTTTCGATCAGGAGATGAAGGCCAAGAAAACCCAAGTCATCGAACGCATCAAGGACATCCGTACTGCACAGCGCGCGTTCAAATCTAAGTACCAGCGTTTTACGGGCAGTTTCGATACACTCGCTTCGTTTATCCTGCACGACTCTCTGGAGCTTGAGCGTAAGATCGTCGATGAGGACGACTCGGTGGGTATGGCCATGCTGAAGAAGATGAACAAAAAGAACGTCGAGAAATTCACGGTCGCCGTTATCGACACCATTTTCTCGCCCAAACGCCTTTCGCGTCAGGATGTCGAGAACCTGCGTTATATCCCGACGACAGACAAACAGGCGCAGTATATCATGGAAGCAGGCTCGGCCGTCGCATCGAACGTAACGGTTCCCATCGTGGAGTGCCGCGCACCGTACAAACTGTTCCTCGACACAGTGGCTTTCCGTCAGGAAATCATCAACCTGATCGACGACGAGGTGAACAATTTCAACCGTTATCCGGGCGTCAAGTTCGGTTCGATGGAGGCAGCCAACAATGAAGCAGGTAACTGGGAGTAATACTCCGCAATCCATAAACAAGGTGTCCATTCAGCTAACGTTGGATGGACACTCTTTTTCGGCGCCTGCGCTGACCGGAGAGTTTCCGGGCGACGGTCCCGTAGAGGTCGAACTGCTGACGGCCCGGACGATGCTCGTGCCGGAGGAGTTTTTCGACGAAGGGCGTGCCGGAGAACTGCTGGCCGCCAACGGCATGGCTGCACTCCCCGGAGAATGCACCGTATGGAGCGCGCCGCAGCAGAATGTCGTCGCCGTGATGGCTGCGGCGGAAGATGCACTGCGCGCCGTACGCGAACGCCTCGGCGACCGCGCGCGTTACACTACCCCGCTGCTCTACGCACCGCAGACAAGCGTTCCGAGCGTATGGATGTATTATGCCGCAGGTGTGCTATATATAAAGGTATATGACGGCAAGCTGCGTTTTGCGGAGGTCATACCCGCACCGGACGAGGCCGACTTGCTGTACTTCCTCGAACGGCTCGGAAGCGAATTCAGACTTAGGGACTATGCACTCCGCATCGGGAGCGGCAACGGCCGGACGCTCAAACGGAAGCTCAGCGGATACTTCAAACAGATCGTATGCGAATAGTCAGCGGAAAATACAAGGGCCGGGCCATTAATCCGCCCCGCAATCTGCGGGCGCGGCCGACGACCGATTTCGCCAAAGAAAACCTTTTCAACGTCCTCGGCAATCTGGTGGATTTCGAGGAGTGCGACGTGCTGGACCTCTTTGCAGGGACCGGTTCGATCAGCTATGAATTCGCATCGCGCGGGGCACGGAGCGTAACATCCGTAGAGATCAATCCGGTACACTACAACTTCATCCGGCAGACGGCGGCACAGCTGGGCATCGGGAATCTCTATGCGGTCAAAGCCAACGTGTTCCTCTACCTCAAAAGCTGTCCGAAACAGTTCGACGTGATTTTCTCGGACGCCCCCTACGATCTGGAAGGCAGCGGGCAGGTCGTAAAACTGGTGCTCGAAAACGACCTGCTGCGTCCCGAAGGGATTCTGATCTTCGAGCATTCGAAAAAGATGGACTTCTCCGCATATCCGGAATTCTGGCAGCAAAGAAGCTACGGGAGCGTGCAGTTCTCTTTCTTCCGCAAACAATAATTGTCGGAAAAGGATTTTGCGCCATAGCCCGGCAATCCGGCGCATTCACTGGTGGCGGGCGCAACGAGACGTTAGCCATTCTTTGCCATCGTATCGTCCTATCCGGCAGGAAAATCCGATGTTCATGGCTGCCCTGAATTGTCTGTATGCTTGCAAAGGGACGATTTTGGACGCTCACTTCCGCCAATGAAACAACTTCGGAGGGACCGTAATATTTCCGCATTCAGGAGCAGACCGCAAGGCCCCGTCCTATCTTTTGCCCGACGTCTCTGCATACGAAAAAAACCTGCAACCGAAAGTTGCAGGTTTTTCATTTGCCGACTTCGGTCGTCTGGCGGTGCGTAGGGGACTCGAACCCCTGACCCCGTGCGTGACAGGCACGTATTCTAACCAGCTGAACTAACGCACCATTCCGGTTATTGCGAGTGCAAAGATAGTGTAATTTTTTAAATTGGCAAATGCTTTCGGAGCTTTTTCAGAAAAAGAAAACCACAAGGATTCATAACTCACTGTTTATCAGAATTCATCACAATATAAGAAAAATTCGTTTTTTGCACGGACGGAGAATAAAACGACCGCAGACGCGACTCCACGGCAGAATCGCTCTCCTCAGGCCCTGCGGTCTGAGCGCAGCCGGGCGGGAAATAAGTATTTTTGCTGTAGGCAGCCCTCCCTATTTCCGTTATTTTTGTGACATATCAGATTTACACGGATTATGGAAAAGACGACACTCGCAGACAACCTGCAGGAAAACTCCGCCGATGCCGCAGGTTTCGAGCATTTTTTCTCCGGCCTGCTGGAGACAACCGCCGCAAAAGCGATAGACGACGCCCTCGGACAACAGATCCGGGCGTATGTCCTAAGCTGGCTGAAGGAACATCCCCTGACCGCGTTCAACGACTATTCCGATACGGCTTACAGGCGCACTTACCTCGGACGCTGCCCTGCCACCGGCTGGGAAGCAATCGTGATGAGCTGGAAAAAAGGGAATCGGACCAGCATCCACGCGCATCCCCAGTTTGCGGGTTATCACATTGCCGACGGCAGTTTCCGGCTCGAAATATTCGAACCGACGGACGGCGGCACAGCAAGGCTGAAAGAGAGCACTGTCGTAGAGGGTCCCTGCGCATTCTTCGCAGTCGGAGTGCCGGGACGCTTCGACAACCATATACACCGAATCACCTGCCTGAGCGACACGGGGCACAGCTTGCACGTCTACTCCGACGACGCCCTGCAGGGCGAAATCTACCGGGAGGAATAACGCCCCGCCGCAAAAATCCTCCGCCCCGCTGAAACTTCGGCGGGCGGACCGACGTATTATATAATAACGAAAATATACAACGATGAAATACGACTTCGACGAAATAATCCCGCGCCGCGGGACGCACTCGATCAAATGGGAACTCGACAGCGATCCCGACGTACTGCCCATGTGGGTAGCCGATATGGATTTCCGTACGGCACCGCCCGTTGTGGAAGCGCTGCGGCGACGGGTCGAACACGGCATATTCGGCTATGCGCAGGCGCCGCATTCCTATTACGATGCGGTCGTAAAGTGGTTCGCACGACGTCACGACTGGCATATGGAACCGGAATGGATACTCCCCACGACGGGCGTAATTCCGGCGCTTTCGGCCATACTGAAGGCCCTGACGCAACCGGGCGACAAGATTCTGGTGCAGACGCCCGTCTACAACCACTTCTTCATCTCGATCCGCAACAGCGGATGCCGGACGGCGGAAAACGACCTGACCTACCGCGGCGGCGCCTACTCGATAGACTTCGCCGATCTGGAGCGCAAGGCCTCCGATCCCGCAGTCAAAGCAATGCTGTTGTGCAACCCGCACAATCCGGCCGGGCGCGTATGGTCGCCGAAAGAGCTGCGCAGGATCGGCGAAATCTGTCTGCGCAACGGCGTCTTCGTCGTGGCCGACGAAATTCACTGCGAACTGGTCATGCCGGGATTCCGCTACACGCCGTTCGCATCGCTCGGCGAAGAGTTCCTGCACAATTCGGTCACCTGCTGCTCCCCCAGCAAAGCGTTCAACCTTGCCGGACTGCAGGTCGCCAATATTATCGCGGCCGGCGAAACGGTGCGTGCAAAAATCGAAAAGGCGCTTCGCATCAATGAAACGGGCGAAATTGGTCCCTTGGCGATCGACGCGCTGACCGCCGCCTACAACGAAGGCGCGGAGTGGCTCGATGCGCTGAACGAATACCTGCACGCCAATTACCTGTTCCTGCGGGAATATTTCGCGCAGTACCTGCCGCAGTTCCCCATTCTGCCGCTGGAAGGCACCTATCTGGTGTGGGCGGACTGCCGGGCCGCGGGACTCGCGTCGGACGAACTCGCGGAACGTCTGCTTGCCGAAAGCAAACTGCGGGTCAATTCCGGCACGATGTACGGTGCGGCGGGCGCAGGCTTCATCCGGCTGAATATCGCCTGTCCGCGCACGCTGCTCGCCGAAGAACTCGAACGGCTGCGGAAGGTGCTCGAAGTGCGGAAATAGCTAAAAGCCAGTACAGCGATATTCGCAACGACAATCAGCAATATGTCAAAACCTGTCACTCCGGCCGCGTATCTTTGCCGAAACTTAAAAACCGAACGATCATGGGACGGGCAAGAGAAAACTTCAACGACGTCTATTTCAAAGACCTGCGCGGACAGCAGATGTCTTTCGCAGGCTACGCCAATGTACTCAGGCACATTTTCTGGAACCTGATGGACGGACACTCGATGGTCCGCGAATCGGAGAAGTGCAATTTCACGATCGAAGCTTGGGGACGCCGCTGCTATCTGGTTCAGACCAACCGCGAAACCAAGGCAATCGACCGCTATGAAATCCTGAACTGCACCTATGAACAGCTTCGGGGCAAAATATCGAAACGACACGAAACGGAGGAGGTTCCGGCGCGCTAAAACGACAGTCGCCGTTCGCACCGCAGACTCTTCATTTCGCGCTCTTTAACCACGTCGTCCTCACCCGGCCGGCCGATCATCAGCGGTGAATCGGGATCGTGTCTGCGGCGATTGTATTCCGCCGTGTTGTAATTGCCTTTGATAGCGTAGCAATAGGCGCAGCCGTTCAGGCAGGTTTCATATGTATCGATGTCGATGCTTTCGATGCAGTTGCACACCGACCGCTGATTCCGGTCCTTCTTCGCAGCGATGGGATAACCGGCGATCCGCTCGACCAGCCTGCGGTCGATGCACATGCCGGACGGAATTCCCAGATGCTGCAGATCGACCTTCACGGTGCAGGTTTCCAGCGCAATCGGATAAGATTCCAGCGTCCGGGCAAATGATTGCGCCATGCGTTCGATCTCGTCCCAGCGCAGCGGACCGATACCCAGCTCCCCCAGCGCGCCGCGGATATGACGGTAATGGTCGATAAATCCGAGCATGCACTTCGCGGTATGGTCCCGCAGGGAACGGGCGATTTCGGCAAAGGCTTCGCAGTGAAACCCGACACCGTATTTGCCGTTGGTCAGAATCGGATCGTAACGCCAGATCACCCGGTCACGGCCGATTGCGTCCGACAGCCGTTTGAAGGTTTCGATCCGCCGGGACAACGGCGGTAGGCGGTTTTCCACATCGGCGCCGTAGGGGTTGAGCGTGAATTGGAAGTAGTACTTATAGCGCTCCAGCTCCCTGAGCCACGGAAGCATCGGCGCCGGATTCTTGGTCCAGAAGACAATGCAGTCCACCACGGCAGGATCGAGACGGACCCGGCTGACGGCCTTGGGATTGAAGGGATTGGGCACGAGGACATAGCCTTCCCGCAGGCGGTTGAAGAACCACGGAGTATAGAAAGCCGGAATATCGGTCCGGCGGCTGGCGCTGATAATCATACTGTAATAACGGTCTATCTCCTCGCTCTATTTTTCCCGGCCGCAAATTTCAGCGCGTCCGGCATTTCGCTACAAGGCATGCAAGTCTTCGTCTCCCCTGCTCTTTTCCGACATGAACCTGCCGACGCGGCGAAATCGGTCCGGCCATGCAGGCGGCTGCGAAGTCCTATTGCGTACGACGGCCGGTGCGGAGAATGACAATGCTCACAGCGGCCACGATCAGCAGAATTCCTGCGGCCCCCTGCACGGTAAAGGGTTCGCCGAAGACCGCGACGCCGATAACGACGGCCGTCAGCGGTTCCATAGCCCCGAAAATCGAAGTCAGCGTCGGGCCGATACGTTTGATCGCCTGCACCAGCGTCATGTTGGAGACGGCCGTGGCGGGAAGTGCGAGGCCGAGAATCCAAAGCCATGTCATGCCGTCGGTCTCGATCCGGACGCCGCCCGTCAGCAGGCCGCCGAGGATGAAGTAGAGCGCACCCAGTCCCATGACATAGCATGTCAGCACCGCCGAGTCGATCTCCACGGCCCGGCTCTTGCGCACCCCGACGATATAGCCGCCGTACGAAAAGACCGAGATACAGGCCGAAACCATACCGAGCGCACTATTTTCCACCGTGAAATCGACGTTTCCCAGCGAGAGCAGCACCGCGCCGACGATGGACATGGCGATAGCAGCGAAAACCCACAACGATCCTTTCTCACGAAAGAAGCATACCATCGCGAGGGCCACGGCGAGCGGATACATGAAGTGAATGGTCGATGCGACACCGCTGGCGATATGCTGATAGGCGATGATAAGGCTCAGCGAGGTGGCGGCGCGAAAAAGGCTCAGCAGAAACACCGTGGAAAATTCGCGGCGGCTCAGCCGGAAACTCCGGCCCGAAAGCACGCCGAGCGATCCCAGAAACAACGCCGCCACGCCCCAGCGATAGGACAGCGCCTCGAACGGCGAATAACCCTCGGCGAGCAACAGCAGCGTGAACAGCGGCGCCAATCCGAAGGTGGACGACGACAGAGCCGCATAGAGAATACCTTTTGCACGTTCCATAAAACGGATTTACGGCTGCAAATGTAGAAAATATATCCCCGGTTGATACTCTCCCGGCGCAGGAATTGCCGCCGGAAGCCGCATTCCGCGCAGCTCCTTTCCTGCCAAGATACTGCGGCAAATTCCTGCGACGGAAATATTTCGCCCCCGGACCGTCGGTTTGCGGGGGTTTTTTTGCAATTTTGCAGGGAATGCAGCGGCCCGGCGAAAGCGGCATGATGAGATGAAGCGACCAGACGAAGACGGCATAACGAAACATACGATGAATACAAAAACCTACCCCCGCACGAACGACCGTCAGACGGTCTATCTGAATACGGTTATCGACAACCCCGCTATCGAGGTCGGCGACTACACGATCTACAACGATTTCGTGAACGACCCGGCAGAGTTCGAAAGGAACAACGTCCTGTACCACTACCCGATCAACAAGGACCGGCTGGTTATCGGCAAGTTCTGCTCCATCGCCTGCGGCGCGCGGTTCCTGTTCAACAGCGCCAACCACACGCTCGGCTCGCTGGCCAATTACACCTTTCCGCTCTTCTTCGAAGAGTGGGAGCTGGACCGGGCGGACGTCACCGCAGCGTGGGACAACAAGGGTAACATCGTCATCGGCAACGACGTATGGATCGGCTATGAAGCCGTCATCATGGCGGGCGTCAGGATCGGCGACGGCGCCATAATCGCGGCGCGGGCCGTCGTCACACGGGACGTTCCGCCCTACACGATCGTGGGCGGGGTCCCGGCCAAAGCGATACGGCCGCGTTTCGACGACAGAACGACCGCCCGGCTGCTGGAGCTGCAATGGTGGAACTGGCCGATCGGGAAAATCCGCGAGAACCTGCCCTTTATCATGCAGGGCGAAATCGACAAGTTGGAGTGACTCGGTAAGCGAGGTGACACTGCGGATAAATTCCGCAGAACAATTCCCGGCCGACAGCCCTTCATACGGTTCGACGGCAAGCAGAGCCGTATGATTCGACAGCAAACAGAACCTATGGTTCACCGGGCGGTCCGACGTGCGATTCTACAACAACGACGGTTTTCGGAAACTCAGATCGCAGTACGCCGGCATATTACGACAAGGCTCCCTGCTATGAAGCGGGGAGCCTTATTTTCCGGCAACCGGCCGACGGTTTCACACCGGATCGGCCATAAAGTCTTCTCCGGCCTGCAAAACGCGCCGCCCCGACTGTCTTCCCGACCTGCCGACGCAGCGGCAGGTCCGGCTAAAACCGTTTGGTATAGGCGTGGCAATACGGAAGCGTGCCTTTGCGCTTGTAATATTGCTGGTGATAATCTTCGGCGGGCCAGAAACGGCCTGCGGGCGTCACTTCGGTCACGACGTCGTACCCTTTGCGGCGCAGTTCCGCAATCAGTCTCTCGGCCGTCTCCTGCTGAGCGGGCGTCGTATAGAAAATTTCGGAACGGTACTGATCACCGAGGTCCGGACCCTGTCCGTCGATCTGCGTCGGATCATGAATCTCGAAAAAGAACTTCGCCAGCTTTTCATACGACACTTTTGCCGGGTCGAACGTCACGCGCACCGCTTCGGCATGCCCCGTGGTGTGGCTGCACACCTGCTCGTAGGTGGGATTTTCGGTCCTGCCGCCCATGTAGCCCGATTCGACCTTCAGTACGCCGGGCATCTGGGAAAGCAGATACTCCACGCCCCAGAAACAGCCTCCGGCGAAAATGGCGGTTTCGGTCCGTTCCTTTTTCTGCGCCTGCTCCTCTCCGGCGGCTTTCGCTTCGGGTTTGAAGAGGAGCGAAACCGAATTGACGCAGTGGCGCGTATTCTTCGGAGTAAATCCCTCGTTCAGAAACACATGCCCCAAATGACCTCCGCATTTGGTGCAGGTAATCTCGGTACGCCGCCCGTCGGCGTCGGGCGTCCGCGTCACGGCACCCGGAATTTCGTCGTCGAAACTGGGCCAGCCGCACCCCGCATCGAACTTGTCGGCAGAGCGGTACAGCGGCGCGCCGCACTGGCGGCAGTGATACACGCCCGCTTCGCGGTGGTCATAATATCGGCCCGTGAAGGGCGCTTCGGTACCCTTATCGACGATCACACGTCGCTCTTCCGGTGTCAGCGGCTTCATATTCTGTGCATTTACAGCTCCCGACAGCAGGAGACCGATTGTTAAAATCAATAATCGCATACAGACTCATTCAAGGTCAAAAATTACGCCACATACTCCTCGCCGCGCAGGAATACCCGACGGATGAGCGGCGTCGTATAGGCATAGGGCATGAATTCGACCGAAGGTATCGGTTTGGTGATGAAGAAATTGGCGACTTTACCTACAGTAACGGAACCGTAGCTGCAGCTCAATCCCATAGCGTAAGCACCGTTGAGCGTGGCGGCATTGATCGCTTCGGCCGGAGTCATCTTCATACGGATACAAGCCAGCGATACGACCATGCGCATATCGCCCGAGGGCGACGAGCCGGGATTGTAGTCCGAAGCCAGCGCCACGCCCAGTCCCGCGCGGATCATCTCGCGGGCCGGCGGATAGCTCATACCGAGGAAGAATGCCGCGCCGGGCAGCATCGTCGGCGATGTAATCGCACCGCGCAACGCCTGAATTTCCGCTTCACCCATGCGTTCGAGGTGATCGACCGAGAGGGCGTCGTGCTCCACGCCTACCTGCACGCCGCCCGAAACGGCCAGCTCGTTGGCGTGAATTTTCGGCTGCATGCCCAGCCTGCGCCCTGCCTTCATGATGCGGGCTGTCTGTTCCACGGTAAAGAACCCCTCGTCGCAAAAGACATCGACGAAATCGGCCAGTTTTCCGGCCGCCACGGCCGGAAGCATTTCGTTGCAGATCAGCTCCACATACTCCTCCTGCCGTCCAATGTAGTTCCGCGGCACGGCATGGGCGCCGAGGAACGTCGCGCGCACGGCCAGCGGAGTCGTCTCGCGGATACGGCGGATGACGCGCAGCATCTTCAGCTCGTCCTCGGTCGTCAGGCCGTAGCCGCTCTTGATCTCGACGCAGCCCGTTCCCTTGGCGGCGATCTCGCGCACACGCTCCATCGCCTGCGCGTAAAGCACCTCTTCCGAGGTTTCGTGCAGCAGATCGGCCGAATTGAGAATTCCGCCGCCGCGGCGGGCTATCTCCTCGTAGCTCAGGCCGTTGATCTTGTCGAGAAATTCCTGTTCGCGGCTTCCGGCATAGACCAGATGCGTGTGGGAGTCGCAAAACGACGGGAAGAGCATGCCGCCTTCGGCATCGACGACCGTATCCACGGCCATTTCGCCGAGCGTCTCCATGCGTCCGAATGCGGCGATCCGGCCGTCGTCGGCCAGCAGCCACGCATCGTCGAGCGTCTCCAGCCGGCCCATCTCCTCGCCGCAGAGCCGAAGCCGTCCGGCAGTCTCGATACCGACGATTTTGCCGATGTTCTTTACCAGAAGTCTCATAGTTTGTGGATGAATCGGATGGAAGATTCGATATGCGGATACATCACTGAATCGTTGTCGATGAAGGGCACCTCTTTGCGGTATTCGGCGACGAGACGTTCGAGTGTCTCCGACGAGCGTGCCGGACGGCGGAATTCGAGCGCCTGCGCGGCGTTGAAAAGCTCGATGGCCAGCACCCGTTCGGTGTTGCACACCACGCGGTAGAGTTTGGTCGCGGCGTTGGACCCCATGCTCACATGGTCCTCCTGCCCCTGCGACGAGGGAATCGAATTGACCGATGCGGGCATGCAGAGTCCCTTCGACTGGCTGACGATGGAGGCCGCCGTGTACTGGGGAATCATAAATCCGCTGTTCAGCCCCGGCTTGGCGACGAGGAAAGCCGGCAGTTCGCGCGCACCGGAAATCAATTTATAGGTACGGCGTTCGGAGATACTGCCCAACTCAGCGAGTGCGATAGCCAGAAAGTCCATCGCCAGCGCGATGGGCTGACCGTGGAAATTACCTGCCGAAACGACCATATCCTCTTCGGGGAAGACCGTCGGATTATCGGTCGTACTGTTGATTTCGGTCGTCAGCACGCCCTCCACATAGTCGATCGTGTCTTTCGACGCCCCGTGCACCTGCGGCATGCAGCGGAAAGAATAGGGGTCCTGCACATGCTTCTTCGGGCGGGCGATCAGTTCGCTGCCGTCGAGCAGACGGCGGATGTTGCGGGCCGTAGTGAGCTGGCCCTTGTGCGCGCGGATCAGATGGACCTCGTCGCAAAAGGGTTCGATGCGGCCGTCGAAAGCGTCGAGCGACAGCGCGCCGATGCGGTCGGCCCACTCGCTCAGGCGGCGCGCCCCGATCAGCGCCCAAACGCCGTATGCGCTCATGAACTGAGTGCCGTTCAACAAGGCCAGCCCCTCTTTGGATTCGAGCCGGATCGGCTGCCAACCCCGCTCGGAGAGCACCTCGGCGGACGGACGTACAACTCCCTCATACTCCACTTCGCCCAATCCCAGCAGCGGCAGGCTCATATGCGCCAGCGGCGCCAAGTCGCCCGAAGCGCCGAGCGATCCCTGCTGGTAGACCACGGGCAGTACGTCGTTGTTGAAAAAGTCGATCAGCCGCTCCACGGTCGCCAGCTGCACGCCGGAATGGCCGTAGGAGAGCGACTGTATCTTGAGCAGAAGTATCAGCTTCACGATCTCGGAGGGGACGCGCTCGCCCGTCCCGCAGGCGTGCGACATGACCAGATTCTTCTGCAACTGCGCCAGCTCGTCGTACCCTACCGAAATATCGCACAACGATCCGAAACCGGTGGTGATGCCGTACACCGGCCGTTCGGGGTTTTCCATCTTGCGGTCGAGGTATTCGCGGCAGCGGACGATGCGTGCGCGGGCATCGTCGCTCAACGCCAGCGGCAGACGGCGGAAGAGGATTTCGCGGATGCGGTCGATCGAAAGATGCTGCGCGGAAATATAATGATGTTCCATGTGAGGTAATCCGGATTTATTCGTTTTCTTTCAAGATATTACGTATTATTTCTTCGTCGGCGGCATTGGGCAGCGTCACCTGCAGGCCGGGCGTGCGCTCCATCTCGCGCCGGATAGCCGACACGGCCCCTTCGTTGCGCGCCCAACTGCGGCGGGCGATGCCATTGTTCACGTCCCACAGCAGCATTTCGCGGATGCGGCGGTCGGACTCTTCCGAACCGTCGATCACCATGCCGAAGCCGCCGTTTATCACCTCGCCCCAGCCTACGCCGCCGCCGTTGTGGATCGAAACCCATGTCGCGCCGCGGAACGAGTCGCCGATGACGTTCTGTACGGCCATATCGGCCGTAAAATTCGAACCGTCGTAGATGTTCGAAGTCTCGCGGTAAGGCGAATCGGTGCCCGAAACGTCGTGATGATCGCGGCCCAGCACCACGGGAGCCGTAAGGCGTCCGTCGGCAATGGCCCTGTTGAAAGCCTGCGCGATCTTCGTGCGGCCTTCGCTGTCGGCATAGAGAATACGGGCCTGCGAGCCGACGACGAGCCGGTTGCGGCCCGCTTCGCGGATCCAGTGGATGTTGTCGTCGAGCTGGCCTGCGATTTCGGCGGGAGCCGTACGGCGGATCTCCTCCAGCACTTCGGCCGCAAGACGGTCCGTAAGTTCGAGATCTTCGGGTTTGCCCGACGTACAGACCCAACGGAAAGGTCCGAAGCCGTAGTCGAAGAACATCGGTCCCATGATGTCCTGCACGTAGGAAGGATAGCGGAAACGGCCGCCCTCGCCCATCACGGCGGCTCCGGCGCGCGAAGCTTCCAGCAGGAAGGCGTTGCCGTAATCGAAGAAGTACATGCCGCGGGCCGTCAGCTTATTGATCGCATCGACCTGTCGGCGCAGCGACTCCTGCACGCATTCGCGGAAACGGGCAGGCTCCTCGGCCATCATCTTGTTCGAAGCTTCGTAGCTGACGTCCACCGGATAGTAGCCGCCGGCCCACGGATTATGCAGCGAAGTCTGGTCGGAACCCAGATCCACCGGAATCTCTTCGGCGGCGAGCCGCTCCCAAAGGTCCACGACATTGCCCACATAGGCCATCGAAACAGCCTCGCGGTCCCGGCAGGCCCGGCGGATGCGGGGAATCAGCTCGTCGAGCGAATGGTGCAGTTCATCGACCCAGCCCTGCTCGTAACGCTTCTGCGCCGCTTTGGGGTTGATCTCGGCGATGACGCTCACCACGCCCGAAATAGTACCCGCCTTGGGCTGTGCGCCCGACATGCCGCCCAGTCCCGACGAGACGAACAGCATGCCGCGTGCGTCGCAGCGATCGGCGGTGAAACGCTTGCGGGCGGCGTTCATCACCGTAATCGTCGTGCCGTGGACGATGCCCTGCGGCCCGATATACATATAGGAACCCGCGGTCATCTGCCCGTACTGCGATACACCGAGAGCGTTCATGCGCTCCCAGTCGTCGGGTTTCGAATAGTTGGGAATCACCATGCCGTTGGTCACCACCACGCGCGGAGCGTCGGGATGCGACGGGAACAGCCCCAGCGGATGACCCGAATACATCGCCAGCGTCTGACGGTCGGTCATCTCCGAGAGATATTTCATCGTCAGGCGGTACTGCGCCCAGTTCTGGAATACCGCACCGTTGCCGCCGTAGGTAATCAGTTCGTGCGGATGCTGGGCCACGGCCTTGTCCAGATTGTTCTGAATCATCAGCATAATAGCCGCGGCCTGACGGCACTTACAGGGATATTGGTCGATCGGCCGGGCGTACATCTCGTAATCGGGACGCAGGCGGTACATATAGATACGCCCGTATTTGCGCAGTTCCTCGGCAAACTCCTTGGCCAGCACGGCGTGGTGTTTGGCAGGGAAGTAGCGCAGGGCGTTTTTGATCGCCAGCACCTGTTCCTCCGGCGTCAGAATCGCCTTGCGTTTGGGTGCGTGGTTGATCTGCCTGTCATAAGGTTTCGCGGCGGGCAGCCGGTCGGGAATACCCGCACGAATATCGTTTTGGAACTCTTGCAGTGTCATATGGTTCAAATTTTACGTTCCACAATTTCCAGCACTTCGCGCTCGGCCTGTTCGGCGGCGGCGGCGACGGCGTTAGCCTCGGCGACGAGCGCGTCGGCAGCCGCCCGGTCTTTCAGCCCGGCGGCGTTTATCCTGACGTTGAGATACGCTCCCAGCACCGCGCTGCGGGCCGCAAGAGCGCCGACACCAGCATCGGAAACCGAATTGGGATTGCCTTCGGCGGCCATGGCGCGTACGATGTCGAAAACTCCGAACGCCGTTTTCATCGTCCGCAGGGGGACCTGCGTAGCGTAGAGCGTCGCCGCCTGCAAAGCTGCGCTGCGGGCCGCTTTCTCCTCGTCGGTCGATCTGGGCATGGCGAAAACGGCCATGATGCGGTTGAACGCCGCAGTGTCTTCGTCCACCAGATGCAGCAACTCGCGCAGCAGGACCTGCCCCTTCTCGGCCCAGCCGGAGAACTCCTCCCAGCGGTCGTCCCAGCCCGCCTTGTGCGACGAGAGGTTGGCGACCATCGTGCCGAGGGCCGCGCCCAGCGCTCCCATGTAGGCCGCGATGGAACCGCCGCCCGGAGCGGGCGACTCACTCGCCGTCTCCTCGGCGAACCCTTTGCAGGTCATGTCGATAAGCCGCTTCTTCTGATCCTCCGCTTCAAGCAGGTATTCGATCACCTTTTCCTTCGGGTCGAAGGGTTTCAGGTCGTCCAGCCCCATCGACTTGACGGCGATACGAACGATCTCCTCCTCGGCGATGCCCGCAGAACGTTGCTGCTTGCGGAGAAAATACCGCCCCGCTTCCAGCAGGGCGCGTTTCGGCACCAGCCCCACGATTTCGGTGCCCGTCACGCGCACGCCTCGCGCGTCGGCCTTGCGGTACACCTCGTCGAAGGCGACGTGCAGCGGCGTAACGGCAATGTCGGTGATGTTCATCGAAACCTGTGCGATGCCGTACTCCTCGATAAACCAGCCGATGGCCTTGGTCGCCCGGAGCGTACCGGGACGCATCAGGGGATTACCGTCGGCATCCCTGACCACCTTGCCCGTGATCGGATTGCCCTCGCGGACGGGGCGGCCCTTTTCGCGCACATCGAAAGCGATGGCGTTGGCACGGCGCGTGGAGGTGGTATTGAGGTTGAAATTCACGGCGATCAGGAAATCGCGCGCACCGACGGTCGTGGCGCCCGTGCGGGCTACTCCGTCGTCGAACGGACGCGCCCCGAAATCAGGCGCCGACTCCTCGTGCGCCAGCTTTTCAGGCAGCGCCTCGTATTCCCCTTCGCGGCAGACGGCCAGATTGCGCCGCCGTGGCGTAAACGCCGCGGCCTCATAACAATAGGTCGGGATATGCAGTTCCCCGGCGATACGCTCGGCCAGTTTGCGGGCCAGTTCGGCGCAGTCTTCGAGCGTGATGCCCGCGATCGGGATCAGCGGCAGTACGTCCGTGGCGCCCATACGCGGATGTGCGCCCTTGTGTTTGCGCATGTCGATCAGTTCGGCGGCCTTTTTCACCCCCGCGAACGCCGCTTCGACGACAGCTTCGGGTGAGCCGACGAACGTGACGACGGTACGGTTGGTCGCCTCGCCGGGATCGACGTCCAGCACTTTGACGCCGCCGGAGGATTCGATGGCCGATACGATTCGGTCGATTACTGCCCTGTCGCGCCCCTCGCTGAAATTAGGGACACATTCCACGATACGCTTTTCCATAAATTTACTATATAAT
>JAJPZH010000049.1 GCA_021204515.1 Alistipes sp.
CGTGTACGGGTGCATCGCCCGTCATCGCCAAACTGGCCAAGGAGATGGGACTGCTGACCGTGGCGATCGTCACTTCGCCGCTGGCCGTCGAGGGCAAGATCCGCTACGAGCAGGCTTTCAGGGGCATCGAGGAACTGCGGCAGAACGTGGATTCGCTGCTGATCATCAACAATGAGAATATTCTCGAAATATACGGACGCCTGTCGCTCAAGCAGGCGTTCGGCAAAGCCGACGACATTCTGTGTTCGGCGGCCAAGGGCATCGCCGAGATCATCACGGTAGAGAGCGATCTGGTGAATGTCGATTTCGCCGACGTCTCGAAGGTTATGCGCGACAGCGGCCGCGCCCATATGGCCGTGGCGACGGCCGAAGGCGACAACCGCGCCGAAGCGGCGGCCGAAGCGTCGCTGCGCTCGCCGCTCTTGGACCACAACCTGATTTCGGGGGCGAAGAATATCCTGCTCAACATTTCGGTCTCAGACGCCGACGGCCTGATGTACGAGGAGGTGGTGCGGATTCTGGAGTACATTCAGGCGCATGCCAGCGTGCAGGACGACAACGGCGTGATTCACAACGCCAATATCATATGGGGTACGAGTGAGAAATCCCAGCTGGGCAATGCCATCGAACTGGTGGTCGTGGCCACGGGATTCGCGGGCGACGCATCGGCGGCGGGAACGATGAAGCAGATCATTCCCACGGTGCGGACCGTCGAGCCGGTGAAAGAGGCGGTGGCTCCCGTGCTGGAGCCGATCAAGCCGGTCGTGCCGCCCAAAGCCGCCGCACAGCGGCCGCCCGAACAGGTGATGCTGGGGGCGAAATCGACCCGTTACAACAACATCGAACTGTTATTGAGCAAGCCCGCCTATCAGTCGCGCAACTCGAAATTCGTCGTGCAGATGCCCGGCGGACGCAAAGAGGTGCTGAAGGAGGAGAACGATGCCGGCCAGCAGACGCAGGATGCGCAGGGCGGATCGCTTTTTGATTAACTAATAAACCGCTGGTTTGGAGGAGAGTACAACTTCGTGGATTGCGTTTAACGGGTTTTCGGCCCATATCGCCGTATTGTGTGCGGTGACGCTGGGTCTGCTGTGCGTTTCGGCGCTCGTGTCGGGAGCTGAAACTTCGTTTTTCTCGCTGTCGCACAACGATATACGCCGTCTGCGCAAGCGTGCGACGGCGTCGGCCGAGGCGGTGCTCCGCCTGCTGACCGACGTGGACCTGCTGCTGGCGACGATTCTCGTGGTGAACAATCTGGTGAATATCTGCATCGTCATCCTTACGTCGAGCATCATCGATTCGGTTTTCACCTTCCTGCGGTTCGAATTCCTATTCAAGACCGTATTGGTGACCTTCCTGCTGCTGCTCTTCGGCGAGATACTGCCCAAGGTGCTGGCGCAGACCATTCCCGTGCGCTTCGCGCAGTTCGCCGCGCGCCCCCTCACGGTGCTGCGGTGGGTCTTCTATCCGATTTCCTATGTGCTCGTGCGGACGAGCAGCCGCATCAGCGAGAAGGCTTCGCACAAGAGCGAGATTTCGCTCGACGAGCTGGCCGACGCGGTGGATATGACCCAGAGTTCGAGTCCCGAGGAGCATGTGATGCTGTCGGGAATCGTCAATTTCGTCAATACCGAGGTGCAGGAGATCATGAAACCCCGCGTGGACATCACGGCACTCAACATAACCGACGATTACGAGACGGTCAAGAAGACCATTATCGAGTCGGGATTTTCGCGTATTCCCGTTTACGAGGAGGATATCGACAACATCAAGGGAACGCTTTATGTCAAGGACCTGCTGCCCTACATCAACCACGGCGGCGAATTCGGCTGGCAGCAGCTGGTGCGCAAACCCTATTTCGTGCCCGAGCACAAAAAAATCAACGACCTGCTGGCCGATTTTCAGTCCAATAAAATCCATATGGCGATCGTCGTGGACGAGTACGGCTCGACGCTGGGGTTGGTGTCGCTGGAGGATATCATCGAAGAGATCGTGGGCGAGATTTCGGATGAAAGCGACGCTGACGAAAGTTTCTTCACGCGGCTCGACGAGAAATGCTTCATCTTCGACGGCAAGAGCCATCTGGGCGACTTCGAACGGGTGCTGGGGTTGGACGAGGAGATTTTCAACGACGTGAAGGGCGAGGCCGAAACGCTGGCGGGACTGATGCTCGAACTCAAGCGCGACTTCCCCCGCAAGGGCGACGTCTTTACGTCGCACGACATCCGTTTTACGGTGCAGGAGATGGACGGGCACCGTATCGATAAAATCCGTGTAGATTTGCTGGCGTGACGAAGGGGCTTTTTATCGAGCCGCCGATGACCGAGGCGGAAGCCGCCGCACGGGTGACGCCCGGCGAGCTGGCTGCCGCGCAGGAGTTTCTGCGCGAACGCCGCCGCAGGGAGTTTCTGACGTGGCGCGCCGTCGTGCGCCGCGAGCTGGGAGACGACGTACGGATCGCCTATGATGAGGAGACGGGGGCGCCCGTCGTTCGGGGACGGGAGGTGCATATCGGAGTGTCGCACTGTCCGGGCCGGGTGGCGGTCTGCATATCGGATGCACCGTGCGCTGTCGATATAGAGCCGGAGTCGCGGGATTTCAGCCGTGCCGCGCCGCGTTATATGTCGCCTGCCGAGCGGGTGCTTTGCGACGATCCGCTGCTGCCCGCCGCGGTTTGGTGTGCGAAGGAGACCCTTTACAAATATGCCGGGCGGCCGGGATTGGATATGCTGTGCGATTTGCATGTCGAGGCGGTCGATTTCGAAGCCGGGGTCGTCGTGGGGCGTATCGGAGACGAAGAGCCGGTCCGACTTTCGCTTAAACGTATCGACGGGTTTGTAGTCGTGTATATTTTGTAGTCGGCTTTTTCCAGTACGTATAAATATGAATCCCCGCCAAGGCGGGGATTTGTGTCGTATGGCGGACCTTTCGGCGGGCCTTTACCGGATTGGTGGGAGGTTTCGGGACGGTCGTCGAAGGGGGCTTTGTCTTCGGAGGGGTCTCTGTCGGGAATTGGGCTGAAGCCGGGAGTTGTCTGCGGGCGTCAGTGTGAGGACAGCGGGGAGAGGTGGGCGCCTGCGGAGTTGGACTCGGGGTGCCTGCGGGATACGGGTCGGGGTTTGCTGTGCCTGTCCGTACTTTTTTGGGGAGGGGTGTTTTTAGAACGCTTCCGAAGCGGTGAAGAGGAATGCCGAGGAGCGCTTGCGGTCCCACGGGAGGTTCTGGTTGCCGTGGATGCCCCAGCCGTAGTCGAGGCGGATGTTCATGCGGTTCTTGAATTCGAAACGGTAGCCGCAGCCGAAGCTGTAGAGGGTGTTGTCCCACCGGAACTTGTCGGTGCCCCAGACCTGACCTCCGCCGATCCAGCCCACGATGCCGTGACGGCGGTAGATCTTCTGCCGCAGTTCGATCTGCGTCTCGACGAGCCGTTTGTCGCGGTAGCGGCCTTCGTAGTAACCGCGCATGCGCTCCATGCCGCCCAGTTTGGCGTACATGTGCCACGACGGGGTGCCCGCCGTGCAGTCGGCGTAGAGATCGTAGGCGAAGATGGCGCCTTTCCAGAGTTTCTGATAGAAATCGAACGTCAGCGTGAAACGTCCGAAGTTGCGGCGCGTATTGCCCAGCCACTGGGGATACCATTTGGCTTCGGCCTTGATGAAGATGCCTTTCGAGGCGTTGAAGGTCACGTCGCGCGTGTCGTACTGCGCGAAAATGCCGAGATTGGCGTTGAAGGCGTTGGGTTTGTCGCCCGAGGCGGCGATAAAGTTCGAGAAAGGGTCCTGCTTCTCGGGGTCGTAACGTTTGTTGTCTTTGTATAAATCGTAGAGTTCGCCGATTTGCCCGCCGGGTTTTTCTGTGTTTCCGGCGTCGATTTCAGTGAAATACCGGCTCATGCCGCTCGATTTGTATTTGGCTCCGGTGTAGTCGATGCCGCCGCTGACGCCGATGTAGAACCGTCCGACGAGCGACGTGCAGTAGGAGATGCGGAAGATGCCCATCGTCGTTGTCAGGTCCTGCGCGTAACCCTCTTTGCCCGCATTGTGGCCCACGCCGTAGAATGCGCCCGGGAAGTAGACGAAGGCTCCTGAATAGCTCAGACGCCGTTTGTTGTATTTGAAGATGTTATCGCCCGAAAAGCGGAGCAGAAGGAATTTTTCGGTCGTGACGTTGCCGTATATCGAGATGTTGGACGGAGCGGTCACCGAGTCCGTGCGGTCGAGACGGTACAGACCGGCGACGAGAAAACCCAGACCGAAGCCGACGTCGGACGAGTAGTTGGGACCGGGGGCGATGCTCCAGTCGATTTTCTTCTCGAACGTGCGGTCTACGTTGGAACGGCTGTAGTAGTCGATGATCCGGTGGATGAAGCCCTTGCGCTGGGCCGGCATCGTGAGCGCCGCCGTGTCGGCGGGCTGCCGGCCCGGCCGTGCTTCGGCTGCGCCGATCTGGGACAGAGCCTCTTCAGTCGAAGGAAAATTGTCTTTCGAAGTGTCGGTAGTTTGGGCTTTTGTCGTAAACAGCGCCAGCAGCAGGCTGGCTGTAAGGAAAATTCTGTATCCCTTTTCCATTGAAAGTAAGGTTGAAGGCACCCAAAGGTAGGAATTTTTTACCAATGTTCAAAATAGGCGTTTGCAGGGTGTTCGGGGCTTCCCGGTACGGAGATAAATTCCTATCTTTGCGGGGACGGAGCAGGTGCTGCGCCGCCCGTTTATCGGACCTGACTGTTGAGCCGCATGGAAATTACACGACCTATACCTTCGCCGAATCCGGTTGAACGACCGGACGCCGCTCTGCTGCTGACGGCTGAGGAGGTGTCCGATGCGGTTTTCCGCAGTATGTCCGTGCCGCCCCTCGTACGGGAGCATTTTTGGGTGCAGTCGTCGGTATTTGCGGGCTGTATTTTTCCGGCGGCCGTACTGCAGGGGTCTCATTTTACGGACGTCACGTTCCGTAACTGCGACCTTTCGAATGCCGATTTGTCGGGGTGCAGTTTCCAGCGGGTCGAGTTCGTGGAGTGCAAACTGGTCGGCGCCAACCTCTCGGAAGGGACGTGGCAGCATGTCGCTTTCGAACGCTGCAAGATGGAGTTCGCCAATTTTACGCTGGGAAAATTCCGGTTCGTCCGGTTTGCAGGCGGGACGATGCGGAGTGCCGGATTCGACGAATGCCGGTTCGAACGGGTGGAGTTTTCGAATTGCGACCTTACGATGGCCGAATTCAGCCGGACGCGGTTGAAGGGACTTTCGTTCGTCGATTCGGATATTCGCGGTATCAGGGTCGGCGAGGTGCAGTCTCCCGAGTTGAAAGGCTTGAAAGTTACTGCGTTGCAGGCTTCGGAACTGGCGCGTCTGCTGGGAGTGGAAATCGAAGAATAACAGGTTATTCAAAAAATTTACATATTTCTTAAAAAATCTTAATAAAATATTTGGAAGTTTGCTTTCCCGGCATTACCTTTGCCGTGTCTTAAATGATAAAAATTTTTAAGAATTATTTAAAATTATTTAGTATGAAAGCAAAGATCAATAAGTGGTTCCGTACCGCTATGGTTATGTTGGGAGAGAGCATCAAACTGAGAGCGATGTAAAGCTCCCCTTTTTTCAGGCAAGAATTAAAACTTCGATATACGAAAGAGTCCCGGCTGTAAAGCCGGGACTCTTTGATTTCGGTTGCAGCGAGGTACTTGCGGCGGGGCCGGAGCGGAGTAGGGTTTGGGCGGTCTGCCGGATTACCCCGCCGGACTGCGTGTCCGTTATTTGAGGCCCAGCCGTTTGGCGGTCTCCTTGGGCAGGGCGTTCTTATTGACCATGATCGACGTGGTCTTGTACTCGACGAACGGCCGCGAGAAGTACCAGAAACCGTCGTAGGGCGGACGTACGTCCCACGAATTCTGGACCTTGAAGTAGCGGTTGCCGGCCTGATCGGTCGCCGTGCCCATGATGACCATGCCGTGGTCGTCGGTGGTCTCGTAGTTGTCGAATGCCTGCTGGCGCATCTCCTGCGTGATGGTCAGCTCCTTGCCGGGTTTGTCGAACTTATAGAGCGCCTCGTCCTTCTCTTTCTGCGTCAGTTTGCCCCAGCGTTCGGCTTCGGTGCCGTCCATATTCGCAAGGTCGGCTTCGGGGATGATGCCGATGGCCTTGGTCCGGCTGAAACCCTTCTCGCTTACGTCGGTGCCCCACGATACGGGATAGCCGTTGGCCAGCGCGTTGTCGATGACGGTCATCATCTCGTCGAGCGGCAGGTTGTAGACCGTGCTCCACATCCAGTTGTCGGGAATCTCGATGATGAACTGTGTGTAGAACGGATGGTGGGTGAACGAAGTGATGTCGATGTAGTCGTCCATGTCGATCGGCAGCGATGCGGCGAACGATCGGGGCGTATACTCCTTGCCCTCGTAGGTGAACGTTTCGGGCATGGGGCCGAAATATTCGTCGAGGATGGCGTTGAAGCCGCGTTTCCATGCGGTCGAAAGCGGTTTGTCCGAGGATTTGCCGCTGGCCGTGATCACGGCGTCGAGGTAGGCTTTCAGCACGAGCGACAGTTCGTGGAAATCGGCTTTTTCAGTGCCGTAGTTGAAGCCCGGATAGGCCTCCTGCGGTACGATGCCGTGGTTCTTGATCCCTTCGGTCACGTCGTGCGAAGCTCCGCCTTCGGCGAAGTTGATCTCACCGTGCATGCGGACGTATTTCACGGCCTTGTCCATGAAGGTATGGCGTACGATCCACATCTCGGAGAGGTGGACCGGACGACCGCCCGCGCGCAGGATCTCGCCTTCGAGGAACGAGAGGGTCGAGTAGCACCAGCAGGTGCCGCTGCGGTGCTGGTCCTTGACCGGGGTCATGGGGAGCAGTTTGACGTCGGTGAATCGGTACCCCTCCGGCTCGGTGGCCGCGGCGGGTGTCTGCGCTGCGGCCGCGAGGGCGGTGCAGAACGCAATGGCTGTCAGCAGGAATTTTTTCATCGCTTGTTGCTGTTTGGGTATTGGTGTTCGGTTATTTCTTCGAAGCGGAGACGATCTTCCGGCACTCTTCGAGGGTCAGCGTCTCGGGTTTGGCGCCTTTCGGCAGCCGGTAGTTCTTGCCCTTATAGGCGATGTAGGGGCCGTAACGGCCGTTCTTGACCAGCATGTCGGGGTCTTCGGGGAAGCTGCACAGCGGGGTATTGGCCGCGGCTGCGGCAGCCTGCTGGGCGTGTACGATCTCGACGGCACGCTCGTAGGTGAGCGTGTAGGGGTCGTCGCCCTTCTGAAGCGAGGCGAACGACTTGCCGTGGCGTACGTAGGGTCCGTATTTGCCGATGCCGACCGAGAGCTGTTCGCCGTCCAGTTCGCCGAGGTCGCGGGGCAGGGCGAAGAGTTCCAGCGCCTCTTCGAACGTGATCGACTCGATCAGCTGGCCCTTCTTGAGCGATGCGAAGCGGCCTTTTTCGCCTTCGCTGCCTTCGATCTCGACCATCGGGCCGTAGCGGCCGATGCGGGCTTTGACGATGTGTCCGGTTTTGGGGTCGTTGCCCAAAATGCGGGCCAGACTCTTCTTGTCGGTCTGCGTGCCGATAGCCGTATCGACCATCTGGTGGAAGAGCCCGTAGAAATCGTGGATCATCGTGTCCCAAGTGATGTCGCCGTCGGCCACGCGGTCGAACTCCTTCTCGACGTTGGCCGTGAAATTGTAGTCCATGATGGGCTTGAACTGCGTTTCGAGGTAGTCGTTCACGACCATGCCGATGTCCGTGGGAGAAAGGCGGTTCTTCTCTTTGCCGAAGTTCTCCGTGAGGTTCTTCGACGTGAGTTTGTCGCCCGCAAGCGTCAGCTGGACGTAACCGCGCTTCTGGCCCTCCTTGTTCTGTTTGACCACGTAACCGCGGTTGATGATCGTGGTGATGGTCGGGGCGTAGGTCGAAGGACGACCGATGCCCAGCTCTTCGAGCCGTTTGACGAGCGACGCTTCGTTATAGCGGGCCGGGGCCTGCGTGAAGCGCTCCGTCGCGGTGATCTGGGTCGAAACGACCCGGTCGCCCGCGGTCATCTTGGGCAGCAGGCCCTCGCCGCTCTCGGCGGCCTGATCGTCGTCGGTGGATTCGGAGTAGAGACGCAGGAAGCCGTCGAAGCGGACCACTTCGCCCGTGGCGACGAACTGCTGCGACGAGCCCGACATGTCGATCACGACTGTCGTGCGGTCCAGCTCGGCGCAGACCATCTGAGAAGCGACCGTGCGTTTCCAGATCAGGTCGTAGAGTTTCTTTTCGGCGGGCGTGCCCTCGATCGACTGGCGTTCGATGTACGACGGGCGGATGGCCTCGTGGGCCTCCTGAGCGCCTTTGGTCTTGGTCTTATAGTTATGCCACGACGAGTATTTTTCGCCGTAGAGTTTGGTGATCTCCTCCTTGCACTGGGCCAGCGCCTGTTTGGAGAGGTTTACCGAGTCGGTACGCATGTAGGTAATGAGACCCTGCTCGTAGAGGTGCTGGGCGACGGACATCGTCTGCGAAACGGACATGCCCAGTTTGCGGCCCGCTTCCTGCTGGAGCGTCGAGGTGGTGAACGGCGGCGCCGGGAAGCGCTGCGCGGGCTTCTCCTCGGCTTTGGCTACGGTGAAGGTGGCGCCGATGCAGGTGTTGAGGAATTCCTCGGCCTGCTCCCGGGTCTCGAAGCGCGACGAGAGTTCGGCCTTGAAGATCGTTTTGTCGGGGTCGCCGGCGGCATGGAACTGGGCGACCACGCGGAAGTAGGGCGTAGAACGGAAGGCGATGATCTCGCGTTCGCGCTCGACGATCAGCCGCACGGCGACGCTCTGCACGCGGCCTGCGGAGAGCGACGGACGCACCTTCTTCCAGAGGACGGGCGAGAGTTCGAAGCCGACCAGACGGTCGAGGATGCGGCGCGCCTGCTGGGCGTTGACCAGATCCATATTGACCGTGCGGGGCTGCTCGATGGCTTCGAGGATGGCCCGCTTGGTGATTTCGTGGAAGACGATACGTTTGGTCTTATCGACGGGGAGACCCAACACTTCGGTCAGGTGCCATGCGATGGCTTCTCCTTCGCGGTCCTCATCGGACGCCAGCCAGACCGTTTTGTCCTTGGCCAGTTTGGTCAGTTCGTCCACGACCTTTTTCTTGTCGGCCGGGATTTCGTAGACGGGTTTGAATCCTTCGTCGATGTTTATTCCCAAGTCTTTTTTCGAGAGGTCGCGGATGTGTCCGAAACTCGATTTGACGACATAGTCCTTGCCGAGGAATTTCTCGATGGTTTTTGCCTTGGCCGGGGACTCGACGATTACTAAATTTTCCTGCATGCGTGTATGTTACTTTTCAGAAATGCGAAAACCTAAGTATGTCACACTTAGGTTTCGCTTTTCAGGCTGTTTGTCTCTTATTTGATCAGGTTGTACGTGACGTCGATCTTGATCGGGACATCCTCCTCGGTTACGTCGTCGGGCGTCATGCCCTGCAGGACGCTGTACGTCGTCGTATAGACGCTGTACGCTTCGGGACCCAGATAGATCGTGCGGTTTTTGATCTTCTCCTTCAGCTCGTCCCACGGAGCGTCAGCCCCGAGTTCCGCCTTGGCCGACTGGTAGCTGTTCCACAGACTCTGGGCGTAAGCCGTGATGTCCATCACGTAACAGCCGCGGCTGCGGTTGATGTAACCGCCGTAAGCGAGCGTCGTGCTGTAGGACTGCTCGTAGGCGTAGGCATAGTCGGGAATGGCTGAAAGCGTCTTGTAATTGGTGTAAAGGCCCAGACGGGTCTGCGACTTGTCCATCTCCCCGATCATATGCGCCATGTTGGTCAGCTTCGTCCAGTCGTAATTGCTGCCCTTGAAGTAGATCGACATGCGGACCTGACTCATGGCGAGCGTCTTGAAGTTCTGGTCGCCCTCGTTGCCTGCGGCGATCTCGGCTTCCAGTGCATCGAAGAACGGTTTGCCGAACGTGATGGCGGTCACTACGCCGCCCATGCCTTCGACATAGATCTGATCGTAGGTCGGATGGTCGGTGATCGGCTTTCCGCTCTGCTCCTTGGCGTCGGCGATGTCGAACTTGGCATCCGTGCTGTTCGCCATGTCGTAGTCGCGGCGGAGCGTATTCACCGAAACGTTGCCGTATTCCGTGGAGATGCTCGTGTTGTAGAATATGTAGCCCATGCCGATCGTATCCTTGATCAGCGTCGGGTCGCCCTCGACGCGGTTGCGCGCATAGACCATGAAACCCGAACTTTCGAGTTCCGTGGCGTAGATATTGCCCTTGCTCGGTTTTTTCTGGTCTTCGGCCGGAACGATGTACAGGCCCTTGAACTCCTCTACCCACTGTTTGAGACTGTCGGTGCTGTAGATTGAGTATTTGTTTGCGTAGGTGCCTTTCTGGAGCATCAGGCGGTCGATGAAATTCTGGGTCTCCGAGGTCGTGTTCATGGTGACCGCCGTGGTGGCGGGACCCGTCGTCTCGCCGTCGGGGAAGGTGAAGGTGAAGACCGGTTCGTCGTCCGGGCCGATAACGCCCTCCTTGACGGGGTCGAAGTCGAGGTAGAAGACCGTGTCGCGCTCGGTTTTGCCGTCGGCGATCGGCTTCTCGGTCAGGTATTTGTTGCTCTTGATTTCGTAGACGTTGTATTTCTGCGGCGTGATCGTGTCGTTTCCGTAGCTGCTGATCGTAATCAGGATCTGCGCCGAGTCGAAGATCGGGCGGTAGCCGAAATAGCCCTCCTTGACCTCGTAAACGTTGAGGTACTGGGTCAGGAATCCCGCCGTGCGGAGTCCGAACGTGTCGCTGAGCATCGAGCCCATATAACCGTAGAAGATGTTGGACGCCTCGAGCGAGTCGCTCTGGAACAGGCGTGTCTCGACGTATTTGGCGGCGTCGAGTTTCCCCGCGAGCGTCCGGGCGCCGAGCGTCGTGTAGCCCACCTTCATCTGCTGGTTGTCCGGCACGAAGTTCGAGCCCAGCGTGTCGTCGACCTTGGTGCAGCCCGCGAACGTCATGAGGGCGACCGCAGCCAAAACGGCGGCGGTGCGGAACATGCGGCGGAAGTTATTGCAATGCTTCATAAAATCGGTTGTAATTATCGAAAAAGTCCGCTGCTTCGGGCAACTGGTATTCGAGCATCGGTTTGCCGCTTGCGCGGGCGATCTCCAATACCTTCGGTTCGACATCCGGGGATGCCGCGACCACACCGTCGGCATACTCCATAACGAAACGGCAGAGATTTTCGTATGACGGGGTGTCGAGAATTGCGAGATTTTTATCTTTGACTCCTTCGCCGGCTATTTTCTTGTTGAACGCCGTGTCCAGTTCGCCGGGGAAGCCGTCGCCGTAAAGCGAAACGACGATCTTCACGTTGCGGAAAATGGGGTCGTCGGCGAAAATCCGCTTCAGGTAGACCGGAACCACGCCCGAGAACCAGCCGTGGCAGTGGACGACGGTCGGGGTCCAGCGCAGTTTCTTGACCGTTTCCAGCACGCCGCGGGCGAAGAAGATAGCCCGCTCGTCGTTGTCCGGGAAGGGGGTACCCTGCTCGTCGGTCAGCACGAATTTACGCGAGAAGTAGTCGTCGTTGTCGATGAAATAGATCTGTACGCGGGCTGCGGGGATGGAGGCGACCTTGATGATGAGCTGGTGGTCGTTGTCGTCGATGATGAGGTTCATACCCGACAGGCGGATCACTTCGTGGAGCTGGTGTCTGCGTTCGTTGATGCAGCCGTAACGCGGCATGAACGTACGTATTTCATTCCCACGCTCCTGCATCGCCTGCGTGAGAGCGCGGCAAAGTCCGGAGCTTTCCGTCTCGGGAAGATACGGGGTAATCTCCTGACAGACGTACAGAATCTTATTTGCCATGGTTCGAGTGTTTTGTCTTTGGACTTCCGCTTTCGCCGCCCGGTATGCTCCGGACGGGTCCGGATTAATCCGCGCTTGGTGAAAACGGTCGCTATCTGTTTTGCAAAGATAGTGAAAAAATCTTAAAGAATGAGCATCGCGTCGCCGTAAGTGCCGAATCGGTACCCTTCGTCTTTGGCCACCTTGTAAGCGTTCATGACCGTTTCGTAGCCGCCGAAGGCCGCAACCATCATCAGCTGCGTGGAGTAGGGCAGGTGGAAGTTGGTCACCATCGCGTCGGCCACCGTGAATTCGTAGGGCGCGAAGATGAATTTGTTGGTCCAGCCCTCCATCGGTTTGATCATGCCGTTGGTTGAGACCGCTGTTTCGATGGTCCGCATGACGGTCGTGCCGATGGCGACGACCTTGCGTCCGTTGCGTTTGGCCGAATTGACCGCTTCGGCGGCTTCGTCCGTGACGAAGAACTGTTCGGAATCCATCTTGTGCTTCGAGAGGTCCTCGACGTCCACCGTGCGGAAGTTGCCCAGACCGACGTGCAGGGTGATGAAGGATTTGTCGATGCCCTTGATTTCCATGCGTTTCATCAGGTGCTTCGAGAAGTGCATGCCGGCCGTCGGGGCTGCCACGGCGCCTTCGTGCCGGGCGAAGATCGTCTGGTAACGCTCGGCGTCCTCGGGTTCGACCTTGTCGCGCACCCACTTGGGCAGCGGGGTTTCGCCCAAACTGAAAAGCGCCTGCTTGAACTCCTCGTAGGAGCCGTCGAACAGGAAGCGCAGCGTGCGGCCGCGCGAGGTGGTGTTGTCGATCACCTCGGCCACCAGCAGGTCGTCGTCGCCGAAGTAGAGCTTGTTGCCGATGCGGATCTTGCGGGCCGGATCGACCAGCACGTCCCACAGGCGCAGTTCGCGGTTCAGCTCGCGCAACAGGAAGATCTCGATTTCGGCGCCGGTTTTCTCCTTGTTGCCGTACAGGCGGGCCGGGAAAACCTTGGTGTCGTTGAAGACGAACAGGTCCTTTTCGTCGAAATAGTCGATGATATCCTTGAAGATGCGGTGTTCGATGGTACCTTTGGCGCGGTTGATGACCATCAGGCGCGAGTCGTCCCGGTTTTCCGTCGGATGTTTCGCCAGAATGTCGGGGGCGAATTCGTATCCGTATTGTGATAATTTCATGGTGAAAAAATTCTCTTTTTTACGTCTTAAAAAACAAAACAGATTATTTTCTATACGCAAAAAAGTCTATTTTGTTTCAAGTTCTTGCAACTTTTTGAGAAATTCTTCGAGTTCGAAGGCCCTTTCGAGCGTGAAGCCGCCGCTGCGGGTGCGGCGCAGCGAGGTCAGGTGGGCGCCGCTTTCGAGCGCCAGTCCGATTTCGTGGGCCAGCGAGCGGATATAGGTGCCTTTGCTGCACCGGACGCGGATGCGGATGCGCGGCAGGTCGTATTCCAGCAGTTCCATTTCATAGATGTTGACCAGCGCTTTGCGCATTTCGACCGCTTCGCCGGCGCGGGCCAGTTCGTAGGCGCGCGTGCCGTCGATCTTCTTGGCCGAATAGACGGGTGGTTCCTGAAGCCGCTCGCCCGTGAGCGAAGAGAGGGCTTTGAGGACTTTCTCGCGCGTGATATGTTCCGTGGGGAAGGTCCGGTCGACGGGGTGTTCGAGGTCGTGGCTGGGGGTCGTGGCGCCCAGCATCACGTCGGCGACGTACTCCTTCTCCTCGGCCTGCAGCGCATCGACCAGCTTGGTCGCGCGGCCGATGCAGACCAGCAGGATGCCGGTGGCCAGCGGATCGAGCGTGCCGGCGTGGCCTACCTTGATTTTCCGGTAACCGAGGCGGCGCAGCGTGAATTTGATTTTGCGGACCACGTCGGTCGAAGTCCAGCGCAGGGGTTTGTCCAGTACGGCGATATAACCCTCTTCGAAGTTGAGACCCCGCAGGTCGATCTGCTCTTTCATTAACAGAAATAGCTTAGGATGGATACGAGGCCCGCGACGGCGCAGTAGAGCGCGAACCAGATGAGCTTGCCCCGCTTGACGATCTCGATCATGAATTTGCAGGCCAGACAGCCCGTGGCGAACGAGGCGAGGAAGCCTGCTGCGAGGGTTCCGGCGGCGATGCCGGCCGTGAGGTCGCCGCTGACGGCTTCGAGCAGCGTCTCGCCCAGAATCGGAGCCAGCACCATCAGGAACGAGAACTGCGCTACGGCGGCTTTTTTGTTGCCCAGCAGGAGACCCGTGGCGATGGTCGTGCCCGAACGCGAAAGGCCCGGCATGGCGGCGCAGGCCTGCGCCAGACCGATGATGAAGGCGTCGCGGTAGGAGATGGTCTCCTTCTGGCGGGGTTTGGCGTAGTAGGCGAAGGCCAGCAATGCGGCCGTGAGCAGCAGCATGGCGCCCACGATCACGAGGATATAGGGGGCGTCGAGCAGGGCATTGATCTGCTCCTTGAACAGGAAGCCGACGAAGCCGATGGGGATCATCGAGAGCACGAGTTTGAGTACGTAGGCCTGCTCGGCGTTGAAACGGCGCGAGAAAAGGCCCTTCACGAGGCGCCAGACTTCGCTCCAGAGTACGACGATGGTGCTCAGGACGGTGGCGGCGTGGAGCGCCACGTCGAAGGTGAGGTTCTCTTCGAGTTCGATGCCCAGCAGTTCTTTGGCGATCTGGAGGTGGCCGCTGCTCGAAACGGGCAGGAATTCGGTGATGCCCTGCACGATGCCGAGCAGGATGGCTTGTAAAGTGTCCATTATGGAGAAGTTACGTAAAAGGTCAAATCAATTCGCTTCCGGCAGCCGTTTGCGCGGCCGTTGGCCGCATGTGCAAATCTGCCCCCCACCGGGACGGAGGCTTGGGAGTCGTCGCAGCGAATGCCGGACCTTCGGTTGCGTGAATTATTTGTATCTTTTCAGAATGGCGTAGATCTCGATCACGAAGCCGCCGATCACCAGAATCGGGGCCAGTGTGATGCGGCGCCATGAGAACATCGCGTAATTGAATTCGTCGGGCGAGTCGCTGCCGCCGCCGGCCATCAGTACGAAGCCCAGCAGGATCACTGCGAAGCCGATCGCCAGCAGGACGTAGTTGCGGCGGGTAAGCGGCATTTTGGGGTTTTCCTGTTCCGCAGGGGTATTATTCGCTTTTTTCATTTAATAAAGGTATATCTTGTTCGACTTCATATTGACGAATTTGTTGAGGGCAAAGATGGTGAAGAGTCCGGAGATGACGACGCCGCCCGCAATCATCGCGCCGAGGATGATGGCGATTTTGCCGCTCTCGGCGATGGTCATCAGTTCGGGGACCGCTTCGTTGAGTCCGAAGACCGAAAGCCCGAACAGCAGCGAGGCCCCAAGTCCGGCAAGGATGCCCTGCGTGACGCTGCTTCCGAGGAAGGGCTTCATGATGAACCACTTGGTAGCTCCGACGAGCTTCATGGTGTTGATCAGGTAGCGTTTCGAGAAGATCGCCAGCCGGATGGTGTTGCTCAGCAGGATCAGCGAGATGATCAGCAGCGCGCCGCCGAAAAGCAGCAGTACGAGCCGGATTTTGCCCACCGTGGCGTGTAGCCGCTCGGCCATCAGCGCGGGGTAGCTGACACGCTCGACGCCCGCGGTTCCGGAGACGGCGGCGATGAAGCCGTCGAGAAGCTCCTTGTCGGCCGACTCGGCCGTGAGGGTCAGTTCGAACGAGTCGAGCAACGGATTCTCGCCCAGAATCTCCTCGAATTCGCTTTCGAACATCTTGCGGAATTCGGCGTCGTCCACCTTCTCCTCCTTCGAGACATAGGCGATGGTCGCAACCATGTCCTCGGCCGTGAGTTGTTTGCTGAGCGCTTCGCGCTGCTGGTCCGTGATGCCGTTTTTCAGCTCGACGGTGACGGCGATGCTCTCCTGCAGGGTCTGGGCGACCTTCATCGCGGCGACCATCAGGTAGCCTACCGATCCCAGCAGAAATAGTACGAGCATGATGCTGACGGTCGATACGATGTAGGAGTTGCGGACCGTCCGCTTCAATCGTTTGTCGTCTTTCATAGCCTTATGCCTTTTTCTTGCGGAAACAATATATCAGAACTGCGGCGGCGCCGAGCAGGATCAGAAGCGACGAAATGAGCGTCACGGCTTCGGCCGCAGTCCAGCCCGGGGCGCGGAACTTCCACTCGACAGTGTGCCGGCCGGCGGGCAGTTTCATGGCGCGCAGGATATAGTCGGCCCGGAAACAGGGCATCGCCTCGCCGTCTACGTAGGCTGTCCAGCCGTGGTCGTAGAATATCTCCGAGAATACGGCGACCGACTCTTCGGGGGCCGTGTATTCGTATTTCTGGTAATTGGGGCGGTACTCCGTGAGCGCAATGCTGCGCACGAGCGTCGTATCCGCCTGCCCGCCCGCCTGCCACTCGTCGGCGAAGGCCTTGTCGGCAGGGGCGGCGACGGCCGTCGTTTTCAGGTCGGCGCTGCCCACGAGATCGATCTCCTGCTGCGGGGTGTCGGCCGCGACGACCCTTTCGACGAACCATGCCGGTCCGTTGGCCGTCGTGCGGCGTACGGCCTGCGGCTGTCCGTCGTCGCCCGGGACGATCAGGTAGCGGGTGTTGAGCATGTCGAGCACCGCGTCGTTGCGGTAGCTCAGGTAGCGGTCGATCAGGTCCTGATAGCGGGCCAGCTTGGCGCCGTGGTAGCCGCCGACCGAGCGGTGGAAATAGGAGGTCGTGGCGTCCTGAAACGGGCTGACCGTGAGGTTGAAGACGCGGAAGCCCGGGTCCTTGTCGGCCAAGATCGCCTTGTCGGCGGCCGTGGCCGTGATCTGCCGGCGGCGCGCCGAAATGAAGTCGTCGTGCGAGAGGAACCGCAGGTCCACGGGAACGAGGTCGAGCAGCATCACTGCGCCGAGCAGCGCCGTGAGTACGTATCTGTTGATTCTGCGCAGGGCGAAAAGCGCCACGCCGCCCGCGGCGAGCAGGATCATCAGCAGCGAGCGCCATGCGTCGGCCTGCATCATCGAAGCGCGTTCGGCGGCCATGGCGTCGGCCGTGGCGATGCCCATTTCGGCGTCCATGCCCCGGTCGAGGTACTCCTGCATGTTGTTGGCCTTGAGTATCTGGTGGAACTGCTCGGTCATCATCGCCGCGCTCTCTTCGCGTCCGAAGTCGAAGAGCGAGCCGCCCGCGACGGCCAGCAGCAGGCAGAGTCCTCCGGTGACGCCCGCGGCCCAGCCGAGGGCTTTGAACAGCCGTTCGCGCGGGATTTCGTCGCGCCACAGCCGCATCAGCGCCAGTGCGCCGAGCAGGGGAACGGTCCACTGCACGACGACGAGGGCCATCGAGACGGTGCGGAATTTATTGTAGCCGGGGAGCCAGTCGAAAGCCAGCTCGGTGAACCACATCAGGTTGCGGCCCCATGCCAGCAGGAGCGTCAGCGCCGAGACCGCCACGATCCACCACTTGTTGCGGCCCCGGACCAGTGCGACGCCCAGTGCGGCGAGGAAGATCGCCGCGGCGCCGAGGTAGGTCGGACCGCCGGTGTAGGGCTGGGTGCCCCAATAGGCGGGCAGCTGTTGTGCGGCGCCCCGCAGTCCGTAGTCGTTGAGCACGGCGGCCACTTCGCCGTCGGGGGCGAAGGTTGTGCCCGATTCGCGGCCCATGAAGTCGGGGATCAGCAGGTTGAGGCTCTCCGTGCGGCCGTAGCTCCACGCCGTGGCGTAGTCGAGGGCCAGCCCGTTTTTGGATGTCTCGGCGGTCGAGGCCAGTTCGGAGCCGCCGCGCATGGTCTCCTTGGAGTGTTTGGCGGTGTACCAGAGGGGCGAGAAGTTCGAGCCGACGGCCAGCAGGCCGGCAGCGGCGAGTACGGCGGTGCGGAGTGCGAAATTCCGAAGGTGTTTTTCGCGGAAGGCCGTGACGCCTTCGCTGATCCAGAAGGCGGCCATCGCCAGCAGGAAGTAGTAGGTGATCTGCGGATGGTTGGCGCCGATTTCGAGCGACGCCGTGAGCGCCGTGAGCGCGCCTCCGGCCCACATGCTGCCCCGCAGGGTCATCCATGCGCCGCCCATCATCAGCGGGGCGTAGACCAGCGCCCACATCTTGGTGATGTGGCCCGCGCCGATGATAAGCAGGAAATAGGTCGAAAGTCCGTAGGCCAGCGACGCGACGACGCCCACCCACGGATTGACGCCGAAGATCAGCAGCATGAGCCACATGGCGGTCATGGCGAAAAAGAGGAATGCGGCGGGAGTGTCGATGATTTTGACGACCCGGCCGACGGTGTTCTTGACGATCTGGGCCGGGTAGGCCACGTTGATCAGGTAGGCGGGCATGCCGCCGAACATGCGGCCCGTCCACTGGGGGTCTTCGCCCGTGGCTTCGCGCATGTCGTTGATATCCTTGGCCATGCCGTCGTACTGCACCACGTCGTGCTGGGGAAGCACTTCGCCGCGGAACTGCGGGGCGAAGTAGGCCGCGCTCACCACGAAGAAGACCGCGAGGGCCGCCGCTGCCGGCAGCAGCCGGCGTATGATCGTTTTCGAAGAATCCATATTTTAAGTCGTTATCCGATGGCCGAAGACCGCGCAGGCTCAGAGCAGGAATCGGGCGCAGTCCGGGTTTTGCCGGGGCGCACGCTGTCTGAGAGAACGTGTTAAGCTTGGCAAAGGTACGAAAAAACATTTACTTGACGAGCGGCGATTGCGAAAAATCACTATCTTTGCCGAAGATATGCGGTGACCCGGTGCGCAGGGGGATTCCCTGAATTGGACTTCGCTCCGGGCCGTGTTGCGTCCGTTGCCGCAGAACAGATTAGGTTTTATGATTACACTCGATACGATCCGCAAACCCGTGACTGCGGAACTGGAGGCGTTCGACGAATTCGTCGAACGTCAGTTCACGGCCGAGGGAGAGCTGCTCTCCGACATGCTGCGTTATGCCCTGTCGTCGCGGGGCAAAGGCATCCGGCCGCTGCTGGTGCTGTTGTCGGCCGCCATGAATTCGCCGGTGGCGGAGGCAGCCAAGGGGCGCAGGGTTCATCTGGCCGCCATGCTCGTAGAGATGATCCATGTGGCGTCGCTGATTCACGACGACGTGATCGACGAAGCCGACATGCGCCGCGGCAAGCCTTCGGCCAATGCGCGCTGGCAGTCGCACAAGGCGGTGATTCTGGGCGACTACATTCTGGCCCGCAACCTGAGCATAGGGCTTACGAGCGGTCAGTTCGATCTGGTGACGCACGTCTGCGGGTCGATGGCGGCGCTCTGCGAGGGCGAGGTGCTGCAAAGCGAGTGCGCCGAGAAGCATACCATGACGCGGCAGGCCTACCTCGACATCATCTATAAGAAGACGGCGTGCCTGATCGGCGTCAGCGCTTCGGCCGGAGCGATGGCCGTGGGCGCTTCGCGGGAAAAGGTGGCTCTGATGCGCCGTTTCGGCGAGGCCGTGGGAATGGCGTTCCAGATTCAGGACGACATTCTCGACTACATGCGCACGGCGCACACGGGGAAGCCCGCGAACAACGACCTGCGCGAAGGCAAGATCACCCTGCCGCTGCTGGCCGTGCTGGACAAGGTGCCGGCGGAACGCCGCACGGAACTGCTGGGACGGCTGGCGTGCTGCCACGACGACGAGGAGTCGGTGGAGTATCTGCAGCACACGGTCGAGAACGAAGGCGGACTGACTTTCGCCGCCGAGGTGATGCGCAGTTATATCACGCGGGCCGTGGAGATGCTCTCGGAATACGAGGTGTCGGATTACCGCACGGCGCTGGCGAATCTCTGCGCCTATATCGCCGAACGGGACCGATAAACCGGAAACTCATTAACCTAAATTCAGATAAATTAGTATGGAACAGAAAAAAAATTACACGCTGCCCATCATCATGATGTTCGCGCTCTTTGCGATGATCTCGTTCGTGACGGGGCTTACGAACCCGTTGGGCGTTATCGTGAAGAATCAGTTCGCCGTGGCGAACTGGGCATCGCAGCTGGGTAACTTCGCCAACTTCATCGCCTATGCCGTGATGGGTATTCCGGCGGGTCTGATGCTCAAGCGCATCGGCTACAAGAAGACGGCGCTGGCGGCCGTAGCCATCGGTTTCGTGGGTGTAGGCATCCAGTTCTTCTCGGGCGAGATCGGCAGCTTCGCCATCTACCTGACGGGCGCATTCATCTCGGGTTTCTCGATGTGTATGCTCAATACGGTGGTGAACCCGATGCTGAACACGCTCGGCGGCGGCGGTAAGAAGGGCAATCAGCTGATTCAGTTCGGCGGTTCGCTCAACTCGATTTCGGCGACCATCGTGCCGGTGCTGGTGGGTTACCTGATGGGTAACGCGGCCAACGCTACGATCCGCGACGCCGCCCCGGCGCTCTTTATCGCCATGGGTATCTTCGCATTGGTATTCGTCGTGCTCTATCTGGTCAATATCCCCGAACCGTTCGCTATTCAGGAGAAGAAGGCCGAGGTGAAGGACAAGCACAGCGCGCTTTCGTTCCGTCACTTCCTGCTGGGCGCCATCGCCATCTTCATCTATGTAGGCGTCGAGGTGGGTATTCCCAACTTTATGAACCTCTTCCTGACGGCGGCTCCCGACGCTTCGACCAGCGGCGTGGGTATGGCTGCGGCTGCGGCCGGTTCGCTGGTGGGTACGTACTGGTTCCTGATGATGTGCGGCCGTCTGCTGGGCGGCGTGCTGGGCGGTAAGATTTCGAGCAAGGTGCAGCTGTCGTTCGTCGCCGGACTGGCGCTTGTCTTCGTGATCGTGGGTATCTTCGCTCCGACGACCGTAATGGGGGCGATGCCGGTATTTACCGGAACCGGATTCGCGATGATCGAAGTGCCGATCGGCGTGATCTTCTTCACGCTCTGCGGTCTCTGCACCTCGGTCATGTGGGGTACGATCTTCAACCTCGCGGTCGAGGGACTCGGCAAGTATACTTCGATGGGATCGGGCTTCTTTATGGTCATGGTCTGCGGCGGCGGTATTCTTCCGCTGATTCAGGGCGGCGTGGCCGACTTTGCGGGCTATCTCTCCAGTTACTGGGTGATCGTGCTGAGTCTGGCTTACCTGCTCTTCTATGCGCTGGTAGGTTCGAAGAACGTCAATAAGGATATTCCGGTGGAGGATTGATCCTGCGGTCGGAAAAACGAAAATCCCGGCGCCACGACGGCGCCGGGATTTTTTTAGCTGCCGCCGGACGAATGCCGGAGTTTTTGCGCCGGAGCCGGGGCCGATGCGCCTCGAGAACGGGAAATAGTTGTCGGCGGAACGGCACGCCGGAAGAAAAACGGGGCCGGAGCGGGCCGAAAACGGGTGTCCGGAGAGCCGTTGTGGGGGCGGATTCCGCAATAAGGCCCCCGCAGGGAGGAGCGGATGGAAAAATAAAACGGCGCGGCGGAATGACAGCCGGGCATCGGAACGAATAAAAAAACAGGGAAGCTTCGGCTTCCCTGTTTTTCTTGCTGACCGTCCGGATTATTTCTTGTCCGCGCTGGTCATACGCTTCTCCTTGATGCGGGCCTTCTTGCCGGTCAGATCGCGCAGGTAGTAGATACGTGCACGACGTACGACGCCGACCTTGTTGACCTCGATCTTGTCGATGTGGGGCGAATAGAGAGGGAAGATACGCTCTACGCCCACGCCGCCCGAAATCTTGCGGATCGTGAACATCTTGGTCTTGCCCGAACCCTTGATCTGGATAACTACGCCGCGGAAACTCTGCACGCGCTCCTTGCTACCCTCGACGATTTTGTAGGATACGGTGATCGTGTCACCGGCCTTGAACGACGGAACATCGGCATCCGTCTTTGCCCACATCTGCTCGTTTACGAGCTTGATGATTGCGTCTTTGTTCATTGTTGCAACAATTATTGTGTTTCGCACCCAACATTCCCGCTGTGCCCGACTTACCATACGGATACCCTGATCCGTAATCCCGCGTCCGCGGCTTCGGACTGCCTGAGCAGTCCCCGCCGTCTTCCGCAACCGCGCGGCACCCAATGAAAGAGGTTGATATACGCCCCGAAAGGGAGTGCAAATATACGAAGTTTTTTTCATTCGGCGCAAATGAGGCGTAAAAATATCTTTTCGGGGTGCGATTTGTCGTTGTCTTTACGGAAAACAGGGGGCGGTTC
>JAJPZH010000290.1 GCA_021204515.1 Alistipes sp.
AGTCCGGTCAGTTTCTGGATGTCTTTCAGCAGCGGGCGTTCGTCTTCCGAGCAGAATGCGATCGCCGTGCCGTCGTGCCCGGCGCGTCCCGTGCGGCCGATGCGGTGGACGTAGGTTTCGGCTACTTCCGGCAGGTCGTAGTTGATGACCAGCGGCAGTTCGCTGATGTCGATACCCCGCGCGGCGATGTCGGTAGCGATCAGTACCCGGCACCTGCCCGCCCGGAAATCGTTCATGGCCCGTTCGCGGGCGCCCTGCGACTTGTCGCCGTGGATGGCGCGCCCCTCGATGCCTGCTTTGGTGAGGATGCGGGCGATGCGGTCCGCGCCGTGCTTGGTACGCGAGAAAACCAGCACCGAGCCTTCGGAGCGTTCGCGCAGCAGGTTGATGAGCAGTTCCCGCTTCTCGGCCTTTTCAGCGAACAGGACGCTCTGGCTGATGGTCTCGACGACCGACGCCGGGGGCGTGACGGTGACGTACACCGGGTCGTGGAGCATCGAATTGGCCAGCGTGACGATGTCCGAAGGCATCGTCGCCGAAAAGAAGAGCGTCTGCCGCTCTCTGGGCAGCAGCGGAAGTATCCGTTTGATGTCGTGGATGAAACCCATGTCGAGCATCCGGTCGGCTTCGTCGAGTACGAAGAAACGGATGCCGGAGAGCGAGACGTATCCCTGTCCGATCAGGTCGAGCAGGCGGCCCGGTGTGGCGACCAGCAGGTCGATGCCGCGCTGCAGGGCGTCCACCTGCGGACGCTGGTTTACACCGCCGAAGATCACGCAGTGACGCAGGTCGGTGTAGCGGGCGTAGTCGCGGCAGCACTCGTCGATCTGGATCGCCAGTTCGCGCGTGGGCGTGAGCACCAGCGCCCTGATCGGGCGGCGTCCTTTGGTGCGGGGCAGGGCTGAGAGCTGCTGCAGGATCGGCAGCGTGAAGGCTGCCGTCTTGCCTGTTCCTGTCTGGGCGCAGCCCATCAGGTCGCGTCCTTCGAGCGCGGGCGGAATGGCCTGCTCCTGAATGGGGGTGGGGGTGACGTAGCCTTTCTCGGCTACGGCGTGCATAATGGGTTCTATGAGGTTCAGTTCCTTAAATGTCATTGCATATCGGTTTTGTTCCGGTTCGGGGGACCGGATAATTTGTATGTCGCATAATATACGGTAGGAAAAACGGGTAGCGTCAGACCGGCGCGCACTATTATTGTCGCCGCAAAGGTACGATTAATTCCGCGATTCTGGCGCATGTCGATTAAATTTCTTATTTTTGCGGTAAATTTTTCGGATAATTATGGAATCGAAACTCGTACTTTACAATACGCTCACCCGCCGCAAGGAGGAGTTCGAGCCTTTGACTCCCGGCCGCGTGGGCATGTATGTCTGCGGCCCCACGGTCTACGGCGACCCGCATCTGGGCCACGCCCGTCCGGCCGTGACGTTCGACCTGCTGTTCCGCTACCTCAAGGCCAGCGGCTACAAGGTGCGCTACGTGCGCAACGTGACGGACGTAGGTCATCTGGAGCACGACGCCGACGAGGGAGAGGACAAGATCGCCAAGAAGGCCCGGCTCGAACAGCTGGAGCCGATGGAGGTGGCCCACTATTACACGGAACGTTACCACCGTGCGATGGATGCCCTGAACGTCGAAACGCCGTCGATCGAACCCTGTGCGTCGGGACATATCATCGAGCAGATCGAGTTCGTGAAGAAGATTCTGGCCGACGGGTTCGCCTACGAGTCGAACGGCTCGGTCTATTTCGACGTGGAGAAGTACAACCGGAAATACAATTACGGCCGGCTTTCGGGCCGCAACCTCGACGATATCGTCGCCAACACCCGCGAGCTGGACGGTCAGAGCGACAAGCGCCATTCGTACGACTTCGCGCTGTGGAAGAAAGCGTCGCCCGAACATATCATGCGCTGGCCTTCGCCGTGGGGCGAGGGATTCCCCGGCTGGCATATGGAGTGCTCGGCCATGAGCACCCGCTATCTGGGCGAGCGGTTCGACATCCACGGCGGCGGCATGGACCTGATGTTCCCGCACCATGAATGCGAGATCGCACAGTCCACGGCGGCGCTGGGCCACGATTCCGCCCGCTACTGGGTACACAACAACATGATTACGATCAACGGCCAGAAGATGGGCAAGTCGCTGGGCAACTTCATCACCCTCGAAGAGCTTTTCACCGGCAGCCACAAGCTGCTGGCGCAGGCCTATTCGCCGATGACGATCCGCTTCTTCGTGCTGCAGGCGCAGTACCGCTCGACGCTCGACTTCTCGAACGAGGCCCTGCAGGCCGCCGAGAAGGGACTCGACCGCCTGATGAAGGGCATCGAGGCGCTCGGCAGGATCAAGCCCGCCGACGTCTCGACGGTCGATCCGGCCGAACTGGAGGAGCGCTGCCGCGCGGCGATGAACGACGACCTGAATTCGCCGATGGTCATTTCGGCGCTGTTCGACTGGGTGCGTGTCATCAACCAGCTTGCGGAGGGACAGCAGACCATTACGGCCGCCGACCTCGAAACGCTGAAGACGACCGTCTGCCGCTATGCGTTCGACATCCTCGGTCTGCGCGACGAGAAGGCCGCCGGCTCGGCTTCGGGCCGCGACTACGTGACGCCGCTGGTCGAGATGCTGCTCGACGAGCGCCTGAAGGCCCGTGCCGCGAAGGACTGGGCCGCGTCCGACCGTATCCGCGACGGGCTGGCCGCCGCCGGAATCCGCGTCAAGGACCGCAAGGACGGCAGCGACTGGGAGCTGGAATAACCTGCTCCGAATTTTCGGACCTCTCATGCCGAAACGGACGCCGGAGTGCGGCGGACGGTTTTGCCGCCTGCCGGCAGTATTCATACCGGAATCCGGGTGCCCGTCACCCGGCCGGGAGTGATGCCGGGCCGGTGCTGTCCGGGATATGGTTCCGGAAAATCGTTACTCTATAGAAATATGAACTGGAAATTATGTCTGCAACAATAAAGGGAGCGGCTGCGGAACTCGGTACCGAGCGTATTCGCAAGTTGCTCGTACAATATGCCGTGCCGGCGGTTATCGCCATGACGGCTTCTTCGCTCTACAACATAGTCGACAGCATCTTCATCGGCCACGGCGTAGGGGCGCTGGCCATTTCGGGACTGGCGCTGACTTTCCCGCTGATGAACCTTGCCGCAGCGTTCGGTTCGCTGGTGGGCGTGGGCGCCGCGACGCTGGTGTCGATGCGTCTGGGGCAGCGCGACTACGGGACGGCGCAGAACATTCTGGGCAACGTGGTAGTGCTGAACCTGATTATCGGCCTTTCGTTCGGACTGGTGACGCTGCTGTTCCTCGATCCGATTCTCTATTTCTTCGGGGCCAGCGAAGCGACGATCGGCTATGCGCGCGATTACATGACGATTATCCTCATGGGTAACGTCATTACGCATATGTATCTGGGACTGAACTCCGTGCTGAGGGATTCGGGCCAACCGCTCAAGTGGATGTACGCC
>JAJPZH010000116.1 GCA_021204515.1 Alistipes sp.
TCGAGTGCGGCGCCCAGATGGGTGACCATCGTGCGCTCGCCGTCGGGCGAGATGCGCGACACGCATTTGCCCGAACGCTCCGTGCCCCGGAAGATGACCGGTTCCACACCCAAGTTTTCGAGCGCCTGCACGAAGAAGTCGCCCGTCGTATCCTGTCCGACCTTGCCGATGAATCCGACGCGGCAGCCCAGTTTGGCCATGGCGCGGATGGTGTTGCCCGCCGAGCCGCCGAGCGACAGCGAGTAGGGCAGTCCTGCCACGGATTTCGAAATTTCGGTCTGCAGGGTGGTGTCCACGAGGCTCATCGAGCCTTTGGCGAGCTTGAAGCGACCCAGCACGGAGTCGGATTCCAGATTGACCAGCATGTCCGTCAGGGCATTGCCGATGCCTATAACACGTTTCATTCGGTAAGTTCGGGATTGCGTTTGGATTATATAGAGAGTATCTTGACCAGTTCGAGGTCTTTGCGGTCGATGCCCTTGTCGTGCTTTACGGCTTTGGCGAACGGGACGTAGACGATCTTGCCGTTCATCGTGCCGATCATCACGTTGCGCTGTCCGTCGAGGAGCGCTTCGATGGCCGCTTCGCCCATGCGCGAGGCGAGGATACGGTCCACGGCCGTCGGAGAACCGCCGCGCTGGATATGGCCCAGAATCGTGACGCGCGCGTCGTACTGCGGGAACTCTTTCTTGACACGTTCGGCCAATGCCGTGGCGCCGCCCGTCTTCGGGTTCTCGGCCACGATGACGATCGCCGAGTTTTTGCTCTTGCGGAATCCGTGGTTGATGAGTTTGGCCAGTTGGTCCACTTCAGTTTCCATTTCGGGAATGATCGCCGCCTCGGAACCCGTGGCTATGGCGCTGTTCATCGCCAGATAACCCGCCGTGTGGCCCATTACCTCGACGAAGAAGAGCCGTTCGTGGCTCGACGCCGTGTCGCGGAGCTTATCGACCGCCTCGACGATCGTATTGAGCGCCGTGTCGTAGCCGATCGTCGAGTCGGTGCCGCCCAGATCGTTGTCGATGGTGCCGGGGAGTCCCACGATCGGCACGTTGTACTCTTCGGCGAAGATGCCGGCGCCCGTGAGCGAACCGTCGCCGCCGATGACCACCAGCGCGTCGATGCCGGCCGCCACCATGTTGTCGTATGCCGCCTTGCGGCCTTCGGTGGTGGTGAATTCCTGACTGCGGGCCGTCTTGAGGATCGTGCCGCCCAATTGGATGATGTTGCTTACGCTTTGGGATTTGAACGATACGATCTCGTTGAATACGAGACCTTTGTATCCGCACATGATACCCTTGACGGCGAAGCCGTTATAGATTGCGCTGCGGGTTACCGCGCGTATGGCGGCATTCATGCCCGGAGCGTCGCCGCCCGAGGTCAGAATACCGATGCATTTGATTCCAGCCATAGTTTTTCGTTTAAAAAACAAAATCGTTCAAAGGTAGTAATTTTTTTAATTTTTTCAAAAAACGAGGGCGGTTCCCTGAGGATCCGCCCTGCGTTTCGAAAAACTTTTTATTTTACCTAACGCCTTGTGGCCTTATTCGCTCTGCTCTGCGGGAGCTTCGGCTGCGTCCGGTTGCCGGACCGAATCCGATTTTGCGGATTCGTTTTTGCCGTGTCCCGTCTGTACTTTCACCCGTTTGCCGTTGGCTTTCACTTCCAATCCGGCCTTCTCCTTGTCGATGGTGATGTCGATCGACTGGTTCGGAACGCTGATATGCAGCGTTTTGCGTCCGTCCTCGATGACATTCTGGCTGTCGTATTCCTCCAGCAGCCGCTCGACCGTCGTGGTGTCGTTGTCGATGATTATCTCGCTGTTGAGCATCCGTTCGATAACGCTGTGTTTGGCCCGGATACGGTCGCCGACGTTCTCGCGGATGGCGATACAGGTGCAGGCGATGATGCCGGTGAGCCACAACAGGAAGATTATCAGTATGGTCTTGCCTCCGGGCTTGCGCGAAGCGATGAGACACATCAGTACGTAAATGAGCAGTATTACCAGTATCAGTACAATAAGTATGCCGAGCGCGGGAACCCACAGCGTCATGCCCAGCGGGAAGAACGGAATGGAGATGCTGGCGCCGCCGATGACGAGCGCGAAGAGTCCGATAATCAGCGCACAGGCGGCCATGATGAGTCCGAATACGAGCACTCCGGCGAAGAGCTTGAGGAGGATGAGCACCACCTTGCCGAATACCGACACGGCCTCGGCGACGATAGGCTTGGCCTTGGCGTCGGGATCGCAGCTCGCGCTGGCTTCGGTGGTTTCGCGGATCGACTGCGCCGTGATCTTTTCGCCGTTCATTTCGAGTTTCTGGCGCGCCGTGCGGGGAGCCGGAACGGCGAACCACATGATGACGTAACAGATGACGAAGATGCCGAACAGGTTGCCCATCATCGGGCCGGTCCAGCTCATGAAGGGAATCCAATGGAAAACGGTGAGCAGTATCGGCAGGAACATGGCCAGCCGTATCCAGACCGGATCGACGTCGAAATACTTGCCGATGCCGGCGCAGACGCCGCCCAGCTTGGCGTTCTCCGTATCGCGGTAAAGACGGCGCGGGATGCGCGGCTCTTCGGGGCTTCGTCCCGGCTCCTCTTCGGAGATGTCCTCGGCGGTGCCCATCTGGCGGATGATATTCAGGATCAGGGGCTTTTCGACCACGCGGGTGCTGTCCTGCGCCGAAAGGATCAGCTCGGCGATGCGGGCTTCGATGTCAGCGACGATTTCGGCCCCGTCGGGAGTCTCCTTATAGGTCTTTTTCAAGCTTTCGAGATAGGCCTCCAGCTCCTGATAAGCGTCGGTATCCATCGTGAACGCCACGCCCGAAATGCTGCATTTCTTAACCTCTTTCATGGTTGCTCGGTTTGGGGGTTAGTTGCGGCCGACACTGCCGCCGCTCGACTTGTTGATGCTGGTCTGACAATCGCCGCTGTAGCGGATCGAACTGCCGCTCGATGCGTCGGCGTGCAGACGCTCCGTGCAGTTTACGACGGCTTTCGCCGCGCTCGAAGTGTTTACCGAGCACTCGGCGGCGACAAAGTCTCCGGCCGAAAGTTTCGCGGCCGAGCTGAGGTCGGCGGTGCACTTCGCGGCCGAGCCTTTCAGCGTGATTTTCGATGCGCTCGAAGCCTCCACGCTGCAGGAGACCGCTTCTATCGAGGCGTTGATTTTCGATGCGCTCGATGCGGCTACGGCGCAGGATTGGGCCTTGACCGAAACGTCGATCTTTGCGGCGCTCGATGCGTCCATGGCGAATTTGTCGGCATTCAGCACCACGTCGCCCGAAATTTTCGCGGCGCTCGATGCGTCGAGGGCGCGGATGCTGCCGTTGGCCGGAACCGTCACGGTGACGTCGGCGTTCGAGAGGTTGTTTATCGACTTGTCGATCGTCGCGGTGAGCCGGCCGCCGTTGGCTTCGACTACGACGTAATCCATAACG
>JAJPZH010000197.1 GCA_021204515.1 Alistipes sp.
TCGCATCCAGCTCCGTGCGCGATACGCGGAAATCGACCTTCATTTCCCGCTCCCGAAACTCCCAGCGGCGGTGGACATCCACCACCTCGAAATGCTGCGGATCGGCCTCGACAGCCCTTATCTCCGGTACGGGCGGCACGTAGACCGGAATATTTTCCGCCACAGGCAGCACGGCACGCTCCTTACAACGATCACAACCCACGATCTCGCTCCGATAGGAGAGCGTCGCCGAACGCATCCAGCATTCATAAGGAATTTCGGCTGCATAGGCGATCGACGAGCCGTGGAGCAGCTGCCGCGGTCCGGGCTGCCAGTCGCGTTCGCGATACAGCAGCAGGCGATCCTGACGCTCCCGGCGCAACGACGTGCGGCTGAACACTTCAAAAGGCTCCAGCCACGCCGTATCCCTCCCATTCACAAGGCAAGGCGTACATACAATCCGGTAAGGTCCCCGCACGGCTCCCTTGTCGGTACGCACGTCGAAACGCACTTCCACGTTACGACTAACCTTGGCAACCTGCTCATTCACGAGATATACCTGTGCCCGAAGTGCCACGGGAGCGAGCGCCAACAACAGCAACATCCTTCTCATGGTTCTCATTTTATCCGGTAAATCAGTGTAATACCCGCCTTGGTGGGCGTAAATAGATGTTTCGACCGTCGCCCGAGGTAATCGCCGCAGGTCACACAGTCATATTTCCTGTAATCGGCATAGACATATCCCAGACCGATGGTCGCCTCGAGATTCCAGCGGCGGCCCAGCACCCACGAATAGCCGTAGGAGAGTCCGAGTCCGGCAGCCCACCCCTGATAGCGGCTGCCGCGGGTTCCGGAATGGAACGGGACGCCGACGCCGCTGATATTATAATAGGTATAGCCCGTATGCAGGCCGAAGAAGTGGCCGCGAAAGCTCTCGCAGAGCCAGTAGCGGAATTCAGGCATCACCAGCACATGCCGGACCTTGCGATTCTCAGCACGGTTCAGCGTCCATGGATTGTAGCCGAACGACACATCGAGTGTCGTTCGGTCCCCCAAGCCGAATTCGGCCCCCACGTTAGGCGTGGATGTCGCCCAATAGAGCAGGTTGGTCTTCACTGCAACCTGCTGTGCCGCAACGCCCGTCGTTCCTCCCCACCAGATGATTCCCACGAACAAAAGCAGCTGACGCAAAAGCTGTTTTTCTTTCATAATCCAGTTTCAGTTCCGACATGCATACCTCCCGGAAACGACTGCCCAACGACAGAAAAGCACACGCAACCCTATCCGAGCCGAGAACCGGTCCGGATAGGGTTTTCATATCAAATAGGAATGCTTTCCGCCTATGCAGCGAGGGGGGGGGAAATCCGAGCTTCAAAACGCCATTCGCCTGCCGAATAAGCACCCGGCAGACCGACCGAAACGGTCGAGATTACCCTATTTGCATGTAGTGTCATAACGTATCGGCAAATATACAAGATATTTTTTAAAATTTCCAAAAACGAGGGGGGGGGATTTTTGAATAAATTTTTTCTTCTTTGGGAAAATCCGACAAAAAACCATCTATTCTCCCTATTCGATGGTTTCTAAAAGCAAGGCTTCGGCCCGATTCAAGATTTCGCCAAATTCAATGGTATCGTAACCTGCCGAAAAGGCCGCGACACGCCCTTCACAATCCAGCAGGTAGTTACGAGGTACGGTTTGCGATGCATACAACCCGTAAACCGAACCGTCGGGATCAAGGCCCATAGGGAACCCGAGTCCGGATTCTTCGCGGAAGGCCGCCAGTTCCTCCCGGCTTTCACCGCGCGAAACAGCGAGCAGCACGAACTTCCGACCGGCAAAACGTTCCAATACTTCGGTCGGCAGGAGTGTTAGCTCCGACCTGCATTCAGGACACCACGAGGCGAAAAAAACCAGTAACACGACATTACCGCGCAATTCGGAGAGCCGGGTTTCACCGCCATCAAACATCTCAACCGTGAAATCGGGTGCAAACTCTCCGACCCGTACCCGTGAAATATCCTCTGCCGAAAGTTCATCCTCGCCAATACAGGCGCCCGCCAACAAGATCAATAACACGAGACCTTGCTTTGCAACGCCATGAACAATCCTGACGATTACTTGCACGAAATATCCGACGGTCATACCACATATTATCCGGATAAAATTAGCCATGGACAAATTTACGAAAAATTCTTAATCCAACCTCAGTTTCCCTTTTATGTCATCCAACTGCAATTACCCATAGTATCCGGAAAGAGGATGAGGAAATGCGGCGACAAATTTTTCATTCCAGACGGGCGGTTCGAGAGCATCTCCTCTTTTACAAAATTGACTTCGCTCAAGTATCGTAAAAACCACATCAGAAAGTCGTCTTCAAACAATCTAACGTGCTCTTCGCCTGATTACAAGCTCAATTATACCAACAGTTGCCGTTCATTGTTCTGAAGATGATTTTACCCACATCATTCAAAGCCTTCCATATCTCAAATATACAAATTGCTCATATACACTAAACGACTAATTTTTTGCAGAATTCATTTCTGGCATTATCCCAGACTAAGAAATAGCAGATCATTACATCTCATTTTTATAGAAAAGGCAAATAACTAAAAGGCAATTACCGCTTGTTTAATCTACTTATTGCTTACCACTCTTTTTCCTGAGTTTTAACATGGATAAACGTATTGTTTTTAGTATGAAGCCCAATTTGCGGATGCTCGTTGCGTTTACGTGAAATACCGTAGGTTGTATTTTGGACGACATTATCCTCAACAACGATCTCCTCGGCCGGAGACGAGACGAACACCCCGTATTTGCAGCCTGAAACGGCATTGCCCCGCAGCGTCACGCCCACGGTGCGCGGAAATAGACGGATGCCGTAGGAACTCTCGTCACGACCCTCTATCTTCGCGGTGACGCCGCTTTCACGGATAAAACTGTTCTCTTCGAGCAGGATATTCAGCCGGTTCGGGTCCTGATTGTATTTATTTTTGTAAAGAAAGAACCCGTTGAGACATTCATAGGTGCGATTGCTGCGGATGACGATGTCACCTTCGGTGAAGATATTGTTTTGCTCGTAGCCGTCGATGATCAGAATGCCCGTACGTGCTCCCGTGACCACGTTGTTCTCGATGACAGATCCGCCGGCATATCCTTCGAACAGTCCCACTCCCGATGTCCCGCCCCGCTTGGCGTGAGCGTAATAATAATCGGTCCCGAACGGCAGGTCGCAGTACACCTCGTTGTTACGGATGATGGTGTTGCGTCCCCCCGAGACGACTCCCTGAGCCGAACCGGAAACCTTGTTGCCTTCGAGCAGGGAGTTGCAGCAAGCCTGCTGCACGATGACTCCGGCCCACAAAGCGTTCGAAGCACGGCAATTCCGCACATAACATCCTACACAGGGGATATGGC
>JAJPZH010000248.1 GCA_021204515.1 Alistipes sp.
GCACACCGGCAGCCGGAATCAGCCGTTCGGTCCGGTCGTATGCACTGGCGTTGTGCATGGCGTTCGCAATCGCCGCCGTCCCCGTACAGGCTCAGGTAAAAAACATCACGCTCAAGGCTTCGAACACCCCGGTATCGGCGGTGATGCAGCAGATCGAGGAGCAGAGCGGCTACACCTTTTTTTATAATACCAAGGATATTCCGCTCGACCGGAACGTCACCCTTTCGGTCTCGAACAAGGACATCCGTGCCGCGCTCGACGAACTGTTCTGCAACACCAACGTCAGCTATTCGATCGACAACAAGAGCATCATACTCTCGGCCCGTGCCGGCGCCCAGCAGCAGAAGGCCAGCCAGATCACCGGCAAGATCGTCGATAAAAACGGTGTGCCCGTCATCGGCGCTACGATTATGATTTCGGGTACGACGCAGGGCACGACCTCCGGCATCGACGGAGCCTTCGCGCTCCAGTCCAACGTTCCGCCGGCCGGCATGGTCCTCGACGTTTCGTTCATCGGCTACAAGCCGCAGCGCATCTCCGTAAACAACCGCACGTCGCTCTCCATCACGCTCGAAGAGGACGACCAGCAGATCGAAGCGGTCGTGGTGACGGCGCTGGGCATCAAACGGCAGGAGCGCGCCGTATCCTACAACGTACAGAACATATCGGACGAAGTATTCCTGACGCGCGACGCCAATATGGTCAACAGCCTCGCGGGTAAGATCGCCGGCGTCACCATCAACGCCAGCGCCGCAGGCGTCGGCGGCGAGACGAAGGTCGTGATGCGCGGTTCGAAATCCATCGCCGGCAGCAACAACGCCCTCTACGTACTCGACGGAATTCCGCTTCCGTCGCTCTCGCTGACCAACCCCGGCGACGAGTTTACCATCATGCGCGAGAACAACCTCACGGGCGACGGTATCTCCAACTTCAACCCCGACGACATAGCGTCGATGGCCGCGCTGACCGGCCCGTCGGCCGCCGCGCTTTACGGTTCGCAGGCCGCCAACGGCGTGCTGATGCTCACCACACGCAGCGGCGAAGAGGGCGTCTCGGTCAATTACAGCAATAACACGACCTTCATGTCGCCCTTCATAACTCCGGCCTTCCAGAACACCTACGGAGCCAAGGACGGCTACTACGCTTCGTGGGGTTCGAAGCTCGTCACCAAGCAGTCATGGACGCCGACCGACTTCTACCAGACGGGATACAACACGTCGAACTCGGTGGGACTCTCCTTCGGCGGCAAAAAGAGCCAGACCTATGTCTCGGCGGGCGTAGTGACGGCCGAGGGCATCATTCCGAACAACGAATACAACCGTTACAACTTCACGGCCAACCACAACACGTCGTTCCTCGACGAGCGCATGCACCTGAGCGTGCTGGGTATGTACATGAACGTCAACGAGCAGAACATGCTCTCGTCGGGCCAGTACTACAACCCCATGATCCCGGTTTACCTCATGTCGCCGAGCGACGACATCTGCAAATACGCCGTTTACGAGCGTTACGACGCTTCGCGCAACTTCCCGGTACAGTACTGGCCGTGGGGATCGCAGAGCCTGCAGATGCAGAATCCGTACTGGATCACCAACCGCAACATGTTCAACACGGGCAAGGACCGGTTCCTGTTCGGCGCCTCGCTCAAATACGACGTGACCGACTGGCTCGACATCACGGGCCGCGCACGCATCGATTACACGCACATCACGGCCGAGCAGAAGAACTACGCTTCGACGCTGGGACTCTTCGCCGGCGACAAGGGCCGCTATTACAACAACACCTACACCACGTCGCAGCGCTACGCCGACGTACTGGCCAACTTCCACAAGACCTTCGCCGACGGAGCGTTCTCGCTCAACGCCACCCTCGGCGCCTCGATCGAGGACTACAAGCACCGCGCGATACTGCTCGGCGGCGACCTGACGGGCGTGCCCAACCTCTTCACGCTGGCCAACATGACCACCAACAAGAGTCAGGCGAAAGAGACCATCAACGACCAGACGCAGTCGCTTTTCGCCACCGTGCAGCTGGGCTATAAGAATATGGTATTCCTCGACGTGACGGCGCGCAACGACTGGGTGACGGCGCTGGCCAATACCTCCAAAACGTCGATGTTCTACCCGTCGGTAGGTCTTTCGGCCGTGCTGACCGACATCTTCAAAGTCGATTCGCGCGTGCTGTCGTTCGCCAAGATCCGCGCTTCGTACGCCGAAGTGGGCAACGCCCCGATGCGCTGGATCACCATTCCGACCTATCCCGTATCGGACGGCACGCCGCAGACTTCGACCTACCTCACTTCGGACGACTTCAAGCCCGAACGCACCAAATCGTGGGAGGTCGGCGCCGACGTCCGTCTGTGGGGCAACAAGCTCATCCTCAACGCCACCTACTACAATTCGCGCACCTACAATCAGGTTTTCAACCCCGACATCTCATCGACCTCGACCTACAGCAGCCTCTACGTCAATGCCGGCCGCGTGGACAACAAGGGTATCGAGGTATCGGCCGAGCTGAACCAGAACCTCGGTCCCGTGAAATGGTCCTCGAACCTCGTCTACTCGCGCAACCGCAACAAAGTGGTCGATATGCTCGACTCCTACAAACTGTCCAACGGCACGGTGATCTCGCAGGATTCGATGGTCATGGGCGGCACGACGGGCGTCAAAATGGTGCTGCGCGAAGGCGGCCGGATCGGCGACATCTACGTCAATACGCTCAAGACCGACGAGCACGGCGCGATCTGGGTATCGCCCACCGGCAGCAACGTCGCCCCGGCCAAGGACACATGGATTTACGCCGGCAACAGCAGCCCGAGCTACACGCTCTCGTGGCGTAACGAATTCAACTGGAAAGGTCTCTCGCTGGGCTTCATGTTCAATGCCCGCGTAGGCGGCGTAGGCGTATCGCTCACGCAGGCCACGATGGACTACTTCGGCGTGTCGGAACGCACGGCCACGGACCGGCTGAACGGCGGCGCGCTCGTAAACGGACAGCGCATCCCGGCCGAAAGCTACTACCAGACCATCGGCGGCAACGGAGCCGACGCCATCGGCGCCTGCTATGTCTACTCGATGACCAACGTCCGGCTGGGCGAGCTGACTCTCGGTTACGACATCCCCGTTCAGAAATGGTGCAAGTGGATCAAGGGACTCAACGTCTCGTTCATCGGCCGCAACCTCTGGATGCTCTACTGCAAAGCGCCGTTCGATCCCGAAACGGTAGCCGGCACGGGCACCTACTCGTCCGGTATCGACTACTTCATGCAGCCGAGTACGCGCAACCTCGGATTCTCGGTAAAAGTGACCTTCTAACTTCAACATTACAGTCTTATGAAAACAGCTAACAGCATAAAACTCCTGACGCTGGCCGGTCTTATGGCGACTGCGGCC
>JAJPZH010000139.1 GCA_021204515.1 Alistipes sp.
CCACCTGATAGTCGGTCTCGGTTCCGACGGCTGCGCTCCGTATGTTTACCAGCCAGATGTTGGGCAGGATCGGTCCCAGCAGCAGAATTTCCGTGCCGCCGATGCCGCCGAAATGGCTGCCGACGTGCTTGATGCCGTTGTCCATACGGATAAATACCAGTTCGTATTCGAGGTGGATATGCCACGGAACATGGACGTTGTAAAAAAACTCTTTTTTGATATTGTAGAGCGATTTTATCAGCGGAACCTGTTCGTATTTCGGTTTCATGGAGTGAATGGTTGGTTATTAATTGCAAATATAGTATTTTATATTAAAATAGTATTACTTCTGGTTAAATTTATAGCTGTAAGGCCGGTAGACGGTCTGTAATTTTGTAATACGTCCGTCATCCGGATATGCCGATATTAATTGATTTTACTGTTTGCCATGTTGAAAAACATACCATCCGTACTGTCGCCCGAGTTGCTTAAGATCCTTATGGAGATGGGGCACGGCGACGAAATCGTTTTGGGCGACGCCAATTTCCCCGCGGCGTCCACCGCCCGGCGTCTGGTGCGCGCCGACGGGCACGGCGGTCCCGAAATACTCGAAGCCGTCATGCGGCTTTTTCCGCTGGACACCTTCGTTCCCCGGCCTGCGGCCCTGATGTCCGTCGTTCCGGGAGACGACTACACGCCCGAACTGTGGCCCCGCTACGAGGCGATAATCCGTGCGGCGGAGCCGGGATTCACCGGATTCGAGATGCTCGAACGTTTCGAATTCTACCGCCGCACCGCTCAGGCCTATGCCGTCGTTGCGACCGGCGAGTCGGGCCGTTACGCCAATATAATCCTCAAGAAGGGAATCCTCTGACGGGATGCCTTCCGACCAATCTGCCAACCTAAAACTACCGATTATGAAAATGTATCTGTTTTTTGTCTGTCTCGTCGCGGCGATGGGCGGACTGCTCTTCGGATTCGACACCTCCGTCATTTCGGGGGCCATCGAATTCATGCAGTCGCCCGAAGTCTTCCACCTGACGCCGCTCGAAAAGGGCTGGGCCGTTGGGTGTATTCTGATCGGCTGCATGTTCGGTGCGGGATGCGCCGGCAAGCCCAGTCAGGTTTACGGCCGCAAGAAGATGCTGCTCGTGACTTCCGTTATCTTCCTGCTTTCGACGCTCGGCTGCGCATTCGCCGTCAATTATACGACGTTCGTCGTTTCCCGCATGATCGCCGGCGTTTCGGTCGGCGCGGCTTCGATGCTTTCGCCGCTTTACATCTCGGAGATCGCCCCGGCGCACCTGCGCGGACGCATGGTGTCGCTCAACCAGTTCGCCATCTTTTCGGGGCAGGCGCTGGCCTTCGTTTCGAATCATCTGCTGGTCGATGTCGGCGGCGTGGACAACTGGCGGTGGATGCTGGGCGTGATGGTCGTGCCCTGCGTGCTGTTCCTCGTCTGCCTGCTGTTCGTGCCCGAAAGTCCCCGGTGGCTGGTTACGAACCGCTGCGACGACAAGGCGTTCAGGGTGTTGAGCCGCATCAGCGGCCCGGAGACGGCCCGCGCCGAGATGGACGAAATCCGCTATTCGGTGGGACACGGCGTCGAAGGGACGTTTAGGGAACTTTTCAAGGGGAAAATGTTCAAACTGCTGCTGATCGGTATCATGCTCTCGGTGTTCCAGCAGGTGACGGGCATCAACGTAATGATGTATTACGCTCCCGACGTATTCAAATCGACGGGTATGGGCAACGATTCGGCGATCTACTATACGATGATAATGGGGATGGTCAATCTGGTCTTCGTGACGGTTTCGATCTTGTTCGTCGATAAGGTCGGGCGCCGCAAACTGATGATCTTCGGTCCTGCGGGCATGGGCGTCTTCCTGTTCTGCATTTCGGTCGCCTATTTCACCAATAACTTTACGGGGATGCTTCCGCTGTTGCTGATGATGGGGTATCTGGCCTTCTTCGCGCTGTCGCTCGGACCGATCGTCTGGGTGCTGTTGGGCGAGATATTCCCCAACCGGATACGCAGCCGCGCCGTGTCGGTTTCGATTCTGGCGATGTGGGCCGCGAACTTTCTTGTGTCGTTTACCTTCCCGATCCTCAAGGAGAGTCTGGGCAGCGGGTTTACCTTCCTGATCTATGCCGTGATGTGCGTGGCCTGCGTGGTCTTCGTATGCCGCTGTATCGTCGAGACCAAGGGCAAGACGCTCGAACAGATCGAAAAGGAGTTTCTCGGATAAAACGCGGCGGCTATGTTTCACGGTCATCTGTTGGGATTATACGAAAAGGCGCTTCCGGCCGAATGGTCGTGGGAACGCCGGCTGTCGGCGGCCCGCGAGCTGGGATTCGACTACATGGAAATCTCTATCGACGAAACCGACGAGCGTATGGCGCGTCTCTGGTGGAGCCGGGCGGAGCGCAAGGCGCTGCGGGAGCTGACCGACCGTCTCGATATGCCGATCCGGTCGATGTGTCTGAGCGCCCACCGCCGCTTCCCGTTCGGCAGCGCCGATGCGGCGGTGCGCGGCAAGGCCCGCGAACTGGCCGAAAAGGCCGTACAGTTCGCCGACGATCTGGGCATCCGTGTCATCCAGCTGGCCGGTTACGACGTCTATTACGAACCACCCACCAACCGCAGCGCCGCGGCTTTTCTCGAAGGCATGGAGTATGTGGCCCGGCTGGGCGAACGCTATCAGGTCATGCACGCCATGGAGATCATGGACACGCCCTTCATGAACTCCATTACCAAGCATCTCTGGTACGAAGAGCGTATCCGTTCGCCCTATTACCGGGTTTATCCCGACTTGGGCAACCTTACGGCTTGGGGCAACGATATAGCCGCCGAACTGAAAAAGGGGATTGCCAGCATCGTCGCCATTCACCTCAAGGAGACCCGCCCGGTGACGGCGGAATCGTCCGGCGAGTTCCGCAGCGTACCGCTGGGAGCGGGGACGGTGGATTTCGCCGGGGCGTTCCGCACTTTGCGGTCGCTGGGGTATTCGGGACCTTTCCTGCTCGAAATGTGGTCGGGGACCGCACCCGATGACCGTGCGGAGATCGCGCGTTCGCAGGCATTGCTCGAAGAGGCTTACGAACGTTCGCTGCGGCCTTGAATTGTTTATCTCGTAAAATTCGGTTTATGAACTATTATATCGGTCTGGACAACGGCGGCACGCTCACCAAAGCCGCGCTCTATACCTCCTCGGGCGAGGAGGTGGCCGTATGCTCCGCGGCGACGGAAGTCGCTGTTCCGTATCCCGGCTATGCCGAACGCGACATGGAGCGGATGTGGCGGACGAACTGCGACGTTCTGCGCGGGCTGCTCGCCCGGGCGGGCGTCGATCCCGCGGACGTCCGCGCCGTCGCCTGCTGCGGGCACGGCAAGGGACTCTACCTC
>JAJPZH010000111.1 GCA_021204515.1 Alistipes sp.
GGGTGAGGGTGAATCCGGCAGCGGAGGCGTGTCCGCCACCGCCGAACTGCTGTGCTATTCGGGCGGCATCGATGCCGGCCCTGTCGCCCGTGTAGAGGGATAGCTTCCAGCGCATGGGCGGAATAAGTTGTCCGACAAGATATCCGTCAGCTTCAACCTCTGGATGGAGACGATGCCATGTGGCCAGTGTTTGTGAATCGCGCAGCGACGAGTTGAGAAACAGTAGCCGATAACTGCGGTCGTCGAGTGACAGGACAACAGGCTGCACGGCACTTGCCTCCCGGCGGCGCAGCTGTTGTTCATAGGCGAGCATCGGTTGTCCGTAGCGGCGGAGATAGCCATTAAGCAGTCTTTCGTCGGAGAAGACGCGTAGGTCGTAATACTCTGGGAATGAGAATCGGTGGGTGACGACTAGCTGCCATGGACAGGTCAATGTCTCCCATTCGGCATCCTGTTGCCACAGGTCGTATTTGTCAGCCCACGTTACGGCAAGGGGTGCGGGGGCGGTGAAGAGGTGGTGCCAAGTGAGCCATGCGGCCGAATGGATCGTGTTGCGGATGCCGGCCGGCTCCTCCCAACCGGTAGCCCGCCATGCTTCGAGTGCAGTGAGGTGATGATCGATCCAGATAAAATCCGGACCGAACGCTTGTTGCAGACGTCGGGTGGTCTCCGGACGGAAAGAGATGTCGACGACATAGATTTGCGTATGGCTGTCGGGGCGCAACTTTTGCAGACGCCGATCCTCGTAGAGGTAGCCTTGGCGGATGAATTCAAATCGGACGCTGGCATATCGCTGTTGCAAAGCATGGCGAACGATGGCTGCTGCCGTGATTCCGTCTGCGTCCGGATGGTAGAAAATCAGAACTTTCATCTTGCATCATGAGATTTATGATGCAAAGAAAAACCCCGTCTGCGCAAAAGGAATGTGCAGACGGGGTAAATTCCGCAAAAAAATTGATCAGACCGGATACTCGGCCCATACTTTGAGGGCTTCGGCAAACCGTCGGGCGATGGGATCGTCGTCGTAACGCGGCTGATTGAGCATCTTGATCAACGTTTCAAAGCAGATGCATCGGTGTTCGTACTGCTCGCTTTTGATGGGTTGCGGTGTGGGAAGGATGTAGACGACCTCGACCGACTGGATTTTCATGATGGCATCTTCTTTCAAGCGGCAGCGCTCTTTGACAAGCCGTGTATCCGTATATTTGATCCATCGGTTTAGTTTCTTGATCAGATGTTTGTATTTGGCGCGTGCGGTGGTCGTTTCGTAGATGGCGATAATGTTCGAAAAGACCTCGGAGAGGCTCTTTTGCCGGATCTTGTGGAGATACAGGGCCTGTTCCGTGCGAATAGAATGGTTGTCGGTCTTCAGTTCGACATAGACGATCTTGTCATCCGAAGCGACCAGATAGTCGATTCGATCCGAAAGGTTCATGTGTTCCTGCTTGGCCGGAAACTCCGGGATGACCGTCAAACGGTCGCTATCGGCGAAATAGCCGCAGTAGGTGAGCAGATCTTCCAGATAGAGTGCAAAGAAGATATCGGCCCGGCGTTCCAACTGATAGGCGGGAAGCTGCCGCCAGTCAGTCAGCAGGTCGAACAAGGAGGTCAGGTCTTTCATGATAAGTGCTATTTATAATAATTGGATATTTTATCGATCGTTTCTTTCAGCCGATGCCGTACCCACTGAGGTGACAGCACTTTGACATAGGCACCGCAAGCGAGCAATTCTCCGAAAAAGCGGCTCGTTGGGCGTAGCGTGTAGGTGAATTCCGTCTTATTCGCTTTGGTTTTCGTCTCCTGCTGGCTCGGGTGGAGCGGCAGCGTGTGCAGACGGTCGGCCATCTGCCCGTAGGCCTCCAGTACGACCTTGGTCTCGGTAATGGCGTCGTACTGCCCGATCCCGTGTTGCCGAAGATACTCCCCGGCGGAGAAAGTTTCGGGAAGGGTGAAGGTCTTCTCCGAAGGTTTGCACGCTTGAATTCGATCCAGCGCGTAGGCCTTCAGCGTCGTTTCGCTGTCCCGCAATCCGAATACATACCAGCGGCGGTCGCTCATCTGTACGAAGTAGGGGGACAATAGGAATGGAAACTCCTCCTTTCCAAATGGACGATAGGTAATCTGTAGCCGTCGGTTTTCCCGGAGGGCGGAGAGGATCGGATGGAGCCAGCAGTTGGCCGAGGGAATCTCTTCGGTGATGATCCGTTCGTTGAGTTCCTTGCTTTCGGAAAGCATCAGCCTTAGTGATAGAGTTTGCCACATCCAGGCCCCCAGCGGATTGTGGTCGTCGATCAGGACCGAATAGTAGCGATTACCCGTGCAGATGATCTCTATCCCGAAATCCATCTCATTGATTGCCTCCTTATGTTGCTGAAAGGTGCGGCGTGACAGGGGCGCACCGTCGGGATTCAATGTTTCTTCCTGTTGCCACCGACGGTTGATCTCCTGCAATGTACAGCGGTCATGCCGGCGGATGGTGTCGATCAGCCACATGTAACGGGCGTATTTGTCTTTTCTGCGAAGCGAAGAGGGGGGCATGTCCGAATCTTTTCTGCAAAGATAAGAGGATACTGTGCAAAAAGAAGGTGCATTAAATAAAAACTCGTGTTACATCGTTTTTTTTGTATTCTTTTTTCCAGTTTGTTCGTATAGTAGGATATGGAACGATATGTTTTTTTGGATTTCGACGGTGTTCTCAATACGGGACGCTATCAACGGGAACTGCTTGCCATGGGTAAAGTCGGTCGGGATATCTTCGGACCTCTGTTCGATCCGTGGGCAGTCGACTTCCTGCGGTTGATTATAGAACGCAGTGGTGCGCAACTCGTGATTACCTCCTCGTGGCGAACGGAGGGGCTCGTGGTGATGCGGGAGCTTTGGCAAAGTCGTTCACTGCCGGGAGTTGTTGCCGATGTGACTCCGTTTTATTTGTACGGAACTTACCGTGATTCCTTGAATGGCGAACTGTCCATGGGATTAACTCCGGGCTGTAGGGGAGTAGAGATTGCCGAGTGGCTCGCACGGCACGCTGAGCCGGGTGCGCCTTATGTTATTTTGGACGATGAAGAGGATCTCTTGTTGTCCCAAGCTCCCCGATTTGTCAGGATAAATGCGGAAACAGGTATTACTATGACAGATGTCAGGCGAGCAGTTGATGTGTTAAAATTGAAGTCTGTGTTGCGTTAGTTGATTTTTACCGGATATTTGCATTGACAATTTTTTTCACGGCGCAGGTTTTTTGTTTGGAGGATTGGAGCAGACTTTGGACGAAAGCGGGGTGATTGTTGTTGGCTTATGATTGTACGATTGCTACGCCGTAGGGGAAATGGCATTGCATATATCCTTGTATTCTTATATTCGTGACCGCCTTTT
>JAJPZH010000135.1 GCA_021204515.1 Alistipes sp.
CATCTCCACCTCATCGACATACAGCCCGTTGAGGTAACGGTAAACCTGCATCAGTTTCTGCAACCGCTGTGCTGATCCGGCCTCCTGCGCCGCGAGGGGCAGGGCGAAAAGGGCGGCGAAGAAAAGAACGACGATACGCATATCGATAGAATTTTAACGATTCGACAAATTTATAAAATACAACCGGCCGTACTGCTCCGGATAAGCCGGTGCCGCAGCACGACCGGGAAATCACGTTTTCGGAAACAGCCTAACGCCGGGACTCCAAATCCGCTGCCAGAGCGGCGAAAGGCACCTGACGCTGCTCGCCCGAACGCATGTCCTTGACCGTCGCGGCCTGCGCCTCCAGCTCCTGCGAGCCGATGATGACCACGTAGGGGATGCTCCGGCGGTTGGCGTACTCCATCTGTTTCTTCATCTTGCCGCACTCAGGGTAGATTTCGGCGGCGACGCCCGCATCGCGCAGCGAGTGGAGCAGCTGCAGCGACGCGGCCTCCTCCTCGGCGCCGAGGTTGGTGAAGAACACCCGCGTCGTGAAGCTGACCTCTTCGGGGAAAAGGTTCAGCCCCGTCATCACGTCGTATATGCGGTCCGCGCCGAACGAAATGCCCACACCCGACATGTTGGGCATGCCGAAAATGCCTGTCAGGTCGTCGTAACGGCCGCCGCCGCAGATCGAACCGATGGCGAAATCGAGCGCCTTGACTTCGAAGATCGCCCCGGTGTAGTAATTCAGTCCGCGCGCCAGCGAAAGATCCAGCTCCACCGTCAGGCCGATGCCCGACCGCTGCACGTAGCCGAACACGGTCTCCATCTCCTCGATGCCTTTCAGGCCCGTCTCCGAAACCGACAATACTTCGCGCAGTTTCGTGAGTTTCTGCGAATTGTCGCCGCTCAACTCAAGTATCGGTTGCAGTTTATCGACCGCCTCCTGCCCAAGTCCCCGCTCCAGCAGTTCGGACTTCACGTTGTCCAGTCCGATCTTCTCCAGCTTGTCGATGGCAACGGTGATGTCCATCATCTTGTCGGCGTGGCCGATCGCCTCGGCGATGCCGAAAAGAATCTTGCGGTTGTTCATCTTGAGCGCCACGCGGATACCCAGCGCACGGAACACCCGCTCGACTATCTCGATCAGTTCGACCTCGCACAGCAGCGACCGGGTGCCGATAACGTCCACGTCGCACTGGTAGAATTCGCGGTAACGGCCCTTCTGCGGCCGGTCGGCACGCCATACGGGCTGTACCTGATAGCGTTTGAAGGGGAACGTCAGTTCGCCCTGATGCTGCACGACGTAACGCGCAAAAGGCACCGTCAGGTCGTAGCGCAGGCCCTTTTCGCAGATTTTCGACGCCTGACGCACCTCGTCGTCCGACAGGCCCGCGGCGTAATCGCCCGAATTGAGGATCTTGAACAGCAGTTTGTCGCCCTCCTCGCCGTATTTGCCCAGCAGCGTCGAAAGGTTCTCCATCGAGGGCGTTTCGAGCGGCGCGAAGCCGTAGGTACGGAACACCCCCTTGACGGTGTCGAAAATATACTGGCGGCGCATCATCTCCGCGGGGGAGAAGTCGCGCGTGCCCTTGGGTATGGACGGTTTTTGTATTCCCATTTTATTTCGTGTTTATCAATCTTTGTGCGGACTACTCTTCGATCAGTTTGCGGTATTTCACGCGGTGGGGCGTCGTATCGCCTCCCTGCGCCTTCTTCCACTCCTCGTACTCGCTGTACGATCCCTCGTAGAAGACCACCTTCGAGTCGCCCTCGAAGGAGAGGATGTGCGTGGCGATACGGTCGAGGAACCAGCGGTCGTGGGAGATCACCACGGCGCAGCCCGCGAAGTTTTCGAGCCCCTCCTCCAGCGCACGGAGCGTATTGACGTCGATGTCGTTGGTCGGCTCGTCCAGCAGCAGCACGTTGCCCTCCTCCTTGAGCGCCAGCGCCAGATGGAGACGGTTGCGCTCGCCGCCCGACAGCATGCCGCACTTCTTCTCCTGATCGGCGCCGGAGAAATTGAACCGCGCCACGTACGCGCGGGCGTTCACCTGCCGGTTGCCCAGCATAATCAGGTCCGTGCCGCCCGAAATCACTTCGTAAACGGTTTTCTCAGGGTCGATCGACTTATGCTGCTGGTCCACATAGGCCAGCTTCACGGTCGGCCCCACGCGGAACGATCCGCTCGTCGGCGTCTCCAAGCCCATAATCATCCGGAAGAGGGTGGTCTTGCCCGTACCGTTGGGACCGATCACGCCCACGATGCCAGCGGGCGGCAGCGAGAACTCCAGATGCTCGTACAGCACCCGGTCGCCGAAGGCTTTCGACACGTCGTGCGCTTCGATCACCACGTCACCCAAACGCGGGCCGTTAGGAATGAATATTTCGAGTTTCTCCTCTTTCTGCTTGGTGTCTTCGTTCATCATCCTGTCGTAGGCCGACAGACGGGCTTTGGACTTGGCGTGACGGCCCGACGGCGACATGCGCACCCACTCCAGCTCGCGTTCGAGGGTCTTGCGGCGCTTCGACTCCTGCTTCTCCTCCATGGCCATACGCGTCGTCTTCTGGTCGAGCCAGCCCGAATAGTTGCCTTTCCACGGAATACCCTCGCCGCGGTCCAGTTCGAGAATCCAGCCCGCCACGTTATCGAGGAAGTAACGGTCGTGGGTCACGGCGATCACCGTACCCTTGTACTGCTGCAGGTGCTGCTCCAGCCAGTCGATCGACTCGGCGTCGAGGTGGTTGGTAGGCTCGTCCAGCAACAGCACGTCGGGCTGCTGCAGCAAGAGACGGCACAAAGCCACGCGGCGGCGTTCGCCGCCCGAAAGATGCTTCACCGACTGGTCGGGATCGGGACACCGCAGGGCGTCCATCGCACGTTCCAGCACGCTGTCCAGCTCCCAGCCGTTCACCTGATCGATCTGCTCGTACAGCTCGCCCTGACGTTCGATGAGCTTGGCCATCGTGTCGTCGTCCATCGGCTCGCAGAGTTTCATGTTGATCTGCTCGTACTCCTTGAGCAGGGCTACCGTCGCGGCACAGCCCTCTTCGACCACTTCCCTGACGGTCTTCGAATCGTCCAGTTTGGGTTCCTGTTCCAGATAGCCCACCGTGTAACCCGGCGAGAAGACCACTTCGCCCTGAAAATTCTTGTCCAGCCCCGCGATGATCTTCATCAGTGTCGATTTACCCGAACCGTTCAGACCGATGATGCCGATCTTGGCTCCGTAGAAGAAAGAGAGGTAGATGTTGTTAAGGACCTTTTTCTGATTGGTGAACGTCTTCGAAACGCCCACCATCGAAAAGATGATTTTTTCGTCTGCCATATTATATACGTTATTATTCGTTGTCCGGATTTTCCTATCCGGCAAAGA
>JAJPZH010000230.1 GCA_021204515.1 Alistipes sp.
CGCAGTCGAAGTTGACGAAAGACCCTTCGCCGATGTAGATGTTGTAGCCGTAATCGCAGTGAAAAGGTTCGCGGATGAATCCGGCCGCATTGGGGCAGAGTTCGCGCAGAACGCTGCGGTAGGTTTCGTCGTGGCCGCAGCATTCGGTGTTGAGACGGTGCATCAGCAGCGTGGCGCGGTCGCGGTCGGCCGTCAACTCCTCGTCGTGCGGGTCGAACCACTCTCCCGCCAGCATCTTCTCTTTCTCGCTTTTCATACGAGCGGGTGTTTTATTCGAACGACTGCAGTTCGATCAGTTTGGCGTAGATTCCTCCGCGGGCCATCAGTTCGGCGTGCGTACCCTGTTCGGCGATGCGTCCGTGATCGACGACGATGATCTTGTCGGCATTGTGGATCGTGCTCAGACGGTGTGCGATGACCACCGAGGTACGGCCTTCCAGCAGTTTGTTGAGGGCGTCCTGTACGAGTTTTTCGCTCTCGGTGTCGAGGGCCGATGTCGCCTCGTCGAGAATCAGGATGTCGGGGTTCTTCAGCACGGCGCGGGCGATGGAAAGGCGTTGCCGCTGGCCGCCCGAAAGCTTTACGCCGCGGTCGCCGATATTGGTCCGGTACCCTTCGGGCGCTTCGGTGATGAAGCAGTCGGCATTGGCGATTTTAGCCGCTTCGACGATCTCCTCGTGCGAAGCTCCGGCCTTACCCATGGCGATATTGCCTTCGATGGTGTCGTTGAAAAGCGCGGTGTCCTGCGATACGACGCTCATGTGGGCGCGCAGGCTCTCCTGCGTGTAGTCGCGGATCGAAACGCCGTCGATGAGTATGTTGCCCGCCGTAACGTCGTAAAAACGCGGAACGAGTTCGCTGAGCGTCGATTTGCCGCCGCCCGAAGGTCCCACGAGCGCAACGGTCTGCCCGCGCCTGATCTCGAACGAAATGCCGTCGATCACCTCGCGGCAGCCGTCGTAGGAGAAGTGGATGTCGCGGAATTCGATTTTGTCTTTCAGCCCGTTCAACTCCAGCGCTCCGGGCTTGTCCTGTATTTCGCTCCGGGCGTCGATGATCGAGAAAATACGCTCTCCGGCCGCGATACCCTGATTGATGTTGGAGAATTGGTCGATGAAAGTGCGCACGGGCCGCGTGATTTGCGAGAACATGGCGACGAAGGCGATGAAGCCCTCGGGACTGAGCGATCCCTTGAATACGAGCGATCCGCCGAATACGAGGATGACGCCCACGGCCGAGATGCCGAGGAATTCGCTCATCGGCGAAGCCAGCTGCTGGCGGCGGGCCATCGAAAGGGTCAGCCGCGCCAGATCGGCGCTCAGGTCGTAAAACTTATGCTTGATGTAATTTACGGCGTTGTAGCTCTTGATGACCTTGATGCCCGAAAGGGATTCGTCGAGCGTTGATACCAGTTCGCCCATGCGCTGCTGGCTCGTACGGGCCGGGTGGCGCAGGCGTTTGACGATGCTGCCGATGATGAGCGCCACTACGGGCAGAAACAGCACCGAGAAAAGGGCCAGTTCCCACGAAATGGCGACCATCATCACCGTATAGCCGATGATGAGGAACGGCTCGCGGAAAGCCACCTGCAGGGTGTTGGTGATGCAGAACTGCACGACGCCGACGTCGGAGGTGATTTTCGAAATGATGTCGCCCTTGCGCTGATCGCTGAAAAAGCCGACGTGCATATCCACCACTTTCGAGAACATCTCGTTGCGCATGCGTTGGAGCGTGCGGGTCCGCATGTTCTCCACCGTCCACGAACCCAGATAGCGGAACAGGTTGCTCAGCAGGCTTACGAAAATGGTCACCACGGCGAGCATGAGCAGTACGTTCTCGGGATTGTATTCGTTGAACAGGTGCGAATAGGTGAAGTTGAACAAAGCGGTCAGATACTCCTGATTGAAGGCCAGCGGGGGTAGTTTTTCTACATATACGAACGTGTAGTCGGCGTCGAACATCGTCTTGAGGATCGGCATGATCAACAGGAACGTGAGCGAGTTGAACAGCGCGTAGAGCAGCGAGTAGAAGAAATAGGGAATTGCGTACTTCTGGATGGGTCGGGCGAAACCCAAAAGCCTCATGTATATTTTAAGCATTACGGGCGGATTATTTGCAGGTTATGTGATAATCGGGACAAAGATAGGAATAATAATGATAAAATCGGACCCTGTCGGTTAAAAGTGCGAAGTTTAGGAGAAAAAAGGGCCGAAACCGGAAAAGAGGCGGGCGTTGCCGCTCACCTCTCTTCGGGTTCATAACCAGTATCTTCCAATAGATGTGTCTTGTCGTTCGCAGCGGCGACGGCCAACTGGTCGCAGCGGTTGTTCTCGACCGTATCCGCGTGTCCTTTGACCCATACGAACTTCACGTTGTGGCAACGGGATATGCGCAGGAAACGCATCCACAGGTCAGGATTTTTCTTGCCGGCGAACCGTTTCTTCTCCCAGCCGAACACCCAGCCTTTCGTCACGGCGTCCACGACGTATTTCGAGTCCGAATAGACCGTGACGTCCGAACCTGCGAACTTGAGCGTTTCGAGCGCCACGCAGACGGCCATCAGCTCCATGCGGTTGTTGGTCGTCAGGCGGTATCCCTGCGAAAGTTCCTTGCGGTGACGGCCCGAAAGCAGTACTACGCCGTAGCCGCCCGGACCGGGGTTTCCCAGTGCCGAGCCGTCGGTGTATATGGTGATTTGTGCCACGCCGGATTATTTCAGCGCCGCCAGCTGCTCTTTGATAGCTGCGATTTTGGCTTCTGCGTCCGCCTGCTTGGCGCGCTCGTTCATGACTACCTTTTCGGGCGCCGACTGCACGAAACGCTCGTTCGAGAGTTTCTTCATGACGTTTGCGAGGAAGCCTTCGTAGTAGGTCAGGTTTTCCGTCAGTTTTCCGATTTCGGCTTCGACGTCGATCTTGCCCGCCATCGGCACGAAATACTGGGTCGTCTTGACGATGAACGCCGATGCCGCCGGGTCTTTCTCCGTCACGGTTTCGACGGCCGTCAGGTTGGCCATTTTCCGCATCACGGGAGCGTATTCGGCAGGGTAGTTTTCGTCTGCGATTACCTTGAGTGTCAGCGCTTCCTTCTGCGGCAGGTTCTTCTGATTGCGTATGTTGCGCACCGAAGAGATCGCCTCCTTGGCCAGTTCGAACCGGGCCAGCAGCCGCTCGTCGGCTTCGACCGGCTGCGGCATGGGGGCCGTGCAGATCGACTCGCCCTCTTTGCGGGGCGCGAGGTCCTGCCATATCTCCTCCGTCACGAACGGCATGAAGGGGTGCAGCACGCGCATCAGTTCGTCGAAGAAACCGCACGTCGCGGCGAACGTTTCCGCATCGACGGGTTGCCCGTAGGCGGGTTTTACCATTTCGAGGTAGAGACCGCTGAAGTCGTCCCAGAAGAGTTTGTAGGCCGTCATGAACGCTTCCGAAATGCGGTACGACTTGAAGTCCTCGGCTATCTGGCGCAGTGCGCGGCCCAGCGTCTGGCGGAACCATTCGACCGCCAGCCGGTTGTTGTCGTCCTGTGCGGCTTTGTCGTCCGCCGACCAGCCGTTCACCAGCCGGTAGGCGTTCCATATCTTGTTGCCGAAGTTGCGGCCCTGCTCGCAGAGCGCTTCGTCGAACATCACGTCGTTGCCGGCCGACGATGAAATCAGCATCGCCATACGCATTCCGTCGGCACCGTATTTGGCGATCAGGTCCAGCGGGTCGGGCGAGTTGCCCAGCTGCTTGGACATCTTGCGGCCGATCTTGTCGCGGACGATGCCCGTGAAGTATACGTTGCCGAAAGGCTTTTCGCCGCGGTATTCGTACCCCGCCATAATCATACGGGCCACCCAGAAGAAGATGATGTCGGGACCCGTCACCAGATCGTTGGTGGGGTAGTAGTAGCTTATTTCCTGATTGTCCGGATTGCGTATGCCGTCGAAGACCGAGATCGGCCACAGCCACGACGAGAACCATGTGTCCAGCACGTCCTCGTCCTGACGCAGGTCGCTCGGTTGCAGCGAGGCGTCGCCGGATTTCGCACGGGCCTTTTCGAGCGCTTCTTCGGCCGTCGGAGCCACGACGTACCCGCCCTTGGGCAGGTAGTAGGCCGGAATGCGCTGTCCCCACCACAACTGGCGCGAGATGCACCAGTCCTTGATGTTTTCCATCCAGTGACGGTAGGTGTTCTTGTATTTTTCGGGTACGAAGCGGATCGCATCCTCCATGACGGCTTTGGTCGCGGGCCGGGCCAGCTCCTCCATCGAGAGGAACCACTGCATCGAAAGCTTCGGCTCGATGGCCACGCCCGTGCGCTCCGAGTATCCTACGTTGTTGGTGTAGTCCTCGGTCTTTTCGAGCAGGTCCGCTGCGGCGAGGTCCTTCTCGATCTGTTTGCGGACGTCGAAACGGTCCATGCCGACGTACATGCCGACCTTGTCGTTGATCGTGCCGTCGTCGTTGAAGATGTCGATCGTTTCGAGGTTGTATTTCTCGCCCAGCATGTAGTCGTTCACGTCGTGCGCCGGGGTGACTTTCAGCGCGCCCGTGCCGAACTCGATGTCTACGTATTCGTCGCGTATCACCGGGATCGAACGGTTGACCAGCGGCACGATGACGCGCGCATCGGCCGGCAGGGAGGCGTAACGCGGGTCGTCGGGATTGACGCACAGCGCCGTGTCGCCCAGAATGGTTTCGGGGCGCGTCGTGGCGACGATGATCGCCTTGTCCGTACCTTCGATCTTGTAGCGCAGGTAGTAGAGTTTTCCGTGCGACTCCTTGAAGACCACTTCTTCGTCCGAAAGCGCCGTTTTCGCCGCGGGGTCCCAGTTCACCATGCGTACGCCGCGGTAAATCTTGCCCTTTTCGAACAGGTCGCAGAAGACTTTGATGACGCTCTCGGTGCGCGGTTCGTCCATCGTGAAGCAGGTCCGCTCCCAGTCGCACGAGGCGCCCAGCTTGCGCAGCTGCTTGAGGATCATGCCGCCGTACTTCTCCTTCCACTCCCAAGCGTATTCGAGGAACTTTTCACGCGAGAGCGACGATTTTTCGATGCCCTTTTCGTGCAGCATCGCCACGACTTTGGCCTCGGTGGCGATCGACGCATGGTCCATGCCCGGCACCCAGCAGGCGTTCCTGCCCGACATGCGGGCACGGCGTACGAGCACGTCCTGCAGCGTGTTGTTGAGCATGTGTCCCATATGGAGCATGCCCGTTACGTTGGGGGGCGGAATTACGATCGTATAGGGTTCGCGCTGATCGGGTTCCGAGTGAAACAAACGGTTTTCGATCCAGTAGTCGTACCATTTCGACTCGATCTCCTGCGGCGAGTATTTATCTGCGATTTGCATAGGGATGAAATTGTTTTACTTCGTTATCTGACCCGCAAAGTTATTAACATTCTGTCAAAGATAAAATAAATATGACTAAAAAATCGTTACCTTTGCAACATTGTATATCTGTAAACTATGAGTAAAAAAGATAAATTCGAAACAATCGAAGTCGAAGACGTGAACCTGCTTCCCGATCTGCTCGACGGCAATCACCGCGTGATCCCCATCGTGACGGGCGGTGACGAAGTCGTCGAAGAAGTGGAGGTTCCCGAGATCATTCCGATCCTCACCCTGCGCAGTTCCGTGCTCTTTCCCGGCGCCATCACTCCGATTACGGTGGGCCGCGACAAGAGCATCAGTCTGGTGCGCGCCGTGAATGCCGAAGGCGGTATTCTGGGTGCCGTGCTGCAGCGCGAAAGCGACGTCGAAGACCCCGCGCCGGACGACATGTACAAGGTCGGCACCGCGGCGCGCATCATCAAGATTCTCGAAATGCCCAACGGCAACCTCACGGTGATCCTGAACGGCTTGGAGAAGGTCGAGATCCGCGAATACATTACTACCGAGCCTTACTTCCGGGCCCGTGTCACCGCACTGCGCGATACCACGCCCGATCTGAAGAGCGTCGAGTTCGAAGCCCTCGTGGACTTGATCCGCGACGTGGCGCTCAATATCATCAACGTCTCGCCGTCGATGCCCAAGGAGGCGGCGTTCGCCATTAAGAACATCGACTCCAAGCGCGGCATCATCAACTTCATCTGCTCGAACATGGAGCTGACGGACGAGGACCGCCAGTCGCTGCTGGAAGCCCCCGGCCTGCTGGCCCGCGCCCGCAAGCTGCTCGAAATACTGATCCGCGAGCAGCAGCTGGCCGAGTTGAAAAACCAGATTCAGGAGCGCGTGAAGCAGGAGATCGACAAGCAGCAGCGCGACTACTACCTCCAGCAGCAGATGCGCACGATTCAGGACGAGCTGGGCGACGGCGCCGACGCCGACATCGAGAAGATGCGCGAGGAGGCCAAGAAGAAGAACTGGCCCAAGGAGGTCGGCGAGACCTTCGAGAAGGAGCTGCAGAAAGTCGAGCGGCTGAACCCCGCCGTAGCCGAGTATTCGGTGCAGATGACCTATCTGCAGCTGCTGCTCGAACTGCCGTGGAACGATACGACCAAGGGCAATCTCGACCTCAAGTGCGCCCGCGAACAGCTCGACCGCGACCATTTCGGTCTGGACGAGGTGAAGGAGCGTATTCTGGAGCATCTGGCCGTCATCAAGCTCAAGGGCGATCTCAAGTCGCCGATCCTCTGCCTCTACGGCCCTCCGGGCGTGGGTAAGACCTCGCTGGGCAAGTCGGTGGCGGCGGCGCTGGGCCGCAAGTTCGGCCGCATTTCGCTGGGCGGCCTGCACGACGAGTCCGAGATTCGCGGACACCGCCGCACCTACATCGGCGCCATGCCGGGCCGGATCATCCAGACCATCAAGCGGTGCGGTTCGTCGAACCCCGTGATTATCCTCGACGAGGTGGACAAGGTGACCGTTTCGAACCACGGCGACCCGTCGAGCGCACTGCTCGAAGTGCTCGATCCGGAACAGAACACCACCTTCCACGACAATTATATCGACATGGAATACGACCTGTCGAAGGTACTCTTCATCGCCACGGCCAACAACGTGGCCAACATCGCCCCGGCCCTGCGCGACCGTATGGAGATGATCAACATTCCGGGCTATCTGGTCGAGGAGAAGATCCGCATCGCCTTGGACCACCTGCTGCCCAAGCAGCGCGAGGCCCATGGCATCAAGGAGCAGGAACTCGTGATGACGCCCCAAATCGTCGAGGGCATCATCTCCGGCTACACCCGCGAGTCGGGCGTTCGCTCGCTCGACAAGCTGCTGGCCAAGATCGCCCGCGCCCGCGCCAAGCAGATCGCTTTCGACGAAGCCTTCGCGCCCGAAATCACGGCCAAGGACGTCGAGAAGATTCTCGGCATGCCCAAGTTCCTCCGGGAGGAGTACGAAGTGGGCGGCATGACGGGCGTGGTGACGGGCCTTGCGTGGACCGAGGTCGGCGGCGACATCCTCTACATCGAATCGGTGCTGACCCCCGGCAAGGGCAAAGTCAGCCTGACGGGTAATCTGGGCGAGGTGATGAAGGAGTCGGCGACGATCGCCCACGAGTGGGTGATGGCCCACCACGCGGAGCTGGGAATCGACGCTTCGGCGTTCGAGAAGAACGACATCAATATCCACGTGCCGGAGGGGGCGATTCCGAAGGACGGGCCCTCGGCCGGTATTACGATGGTGACCTCGATCGTCTCGACCTACACCGGACGCAAGGTGCGGGAGCGTATCGCCATGACGGGCGAAACGACCCTCCGCGGCCGTGTAATGCCCGTGGGCGGCGTCAGGGAGAAGATTCTGGCGGCCAAGCGCGCCGGCATCACCGAACTGATCCTATCGGAGGAGAACCGCAAGGACATCGCCGAGATCAAACCCGAATACGTCGAAGGACTGACGTTTCATTACGTGAAGACCAACGACGAAGTGCTGAAACTGGCGCTCGTCTGAAGCGAAGATGCAAGTAAAAGGTGAAAAGTTTTGATTTTCACCTTTTACTTTTTATTTTTATGGCTAAATAACCGAGACGATGAAATTTATCGCAATCATACCGGCGCGTTACGCCTCGACGCGCTTTCCCGGCAAACCGCTGGCGATGCTGGGCGGCAAGCCCGTCATTCAGCGCGTCTACGAGCAGGTGGCGGGCGTGTTGGACGACGCCGTAGTCGCCACCGACGACGAGCGTATCTACGACGCCGTGCTCGCTTTCGGCGGCCGGGCCGAGATGACTTCGCCGGACCACAAAAGCGGCACCGACCGTTGCTGGGAAGCCTATCTCAAACAGGGGAAGACCTACGACGTGGTGGTCAACGTGCAGGGCGACGAACCTTTTATCCGGGCCTCGCAGCTGGAGACCCTGAAGCGCTGCTTCGACGATCCGGCGACCGACATCGCCACGCTGGTCAGGCCTTTCGCCGCGACGGACGGTCCCGAAGCCCTCGAAAACCCCAACTCCCCGAAAGTGGTGCTCGACGCGCAGTCGCGCGCGCTCTATTTCTCGCGTTCGGTGATTCCCTACCTGCGGGGCGTCGAACGGTCGGAGTGGCTGGCGCGTCATACGTTCTACAAGCATATCGGTCTCTATGCCTTCCGCACGGAGGTCCTGCGCGCGGTTACGGCCCTGCCGCAGTCCGCGCTCGAAAAGGCCGAGTCGCTCGAACAGCTCCGCTGGCTGGAGAACGGTTATAAGATCGGTGTGGGCGTTACCGATGCCGAGACCATCGGCATCAACACGCCCGAAGATCTGGAGAGGGCCGAAGCCTTTCTGATTAAACATGGAAAATGAAAAGTCGAAACCCGGCTCTGTTTTGCATACGGCAGATTCCCGACTTTTAGTTTTTAACTCATAGATTGAATCTTATGGAGATCAAATTTATCGCCGGACTGTGCGTCATCGAGTCTGCCGAACTGCTCGACACCGTGGCGGAGCGTCTCGTGGCGATCAACGAAAGACTCGGCGCGGACATTATCTTCAAGGCGTCGTTCGACAAGGCCAACCGTACCTCGATCTCGTCGTTCCGGGGTCCCGGGCTCGAAAAGGGTCTTCGGATGCTCGCCGACGTACGTGCGAAGTGGGGGCTGAAACTGCTGACCGATATTCACGAGTCGTGGCAGGCCGCTCCCGTGGGCGAAGTGGTCGATGTGATTCAGATTCCCGCGTTCCTCTGCCGCCAAACCGATCTGCTGGTCGCTGCTGCGAAAACTGGCAGGACGGTGAATATCAAGAAGGCGCAGTTCCTTTCGGGCGCCGACATGCTCTATCCCTACGAGAAGGCCCGCGACGCGGGCGCTTCGGATATATGGCTCACCGAGCGCGGCAATATTTACGGTTACAACAACCTCGTCGTCGATTTCCGCAATATCCCCGACATGCTGCGCATCGCTTCGACCGTGGTGATGGACTGTACCCATTCGGTGCAGCGTCCCGGCGCCGCAGGCGGCAAGACGGGCGGCAACCGCGAATTCGTACCCGCCATGGCGCAGGCCGCCCGAGCCTTCGGCGCCAACGGCTTCTTCTTCGAAGTGCATCCCGACCCGGACCATGCCAAGAGCGACGGTCCGAACATGCTGCAGCTCGACGAACTGGAAAACCTCATTAAAACTCTGCTATAATGACCGATACCACGAAAGCTCAGATTCTCGATCTGGCCCGCAAGGCGATCAACACCGAACTGCTGGCGCTCAAGCGCATGAAGGAGACGTTGGGCGATAACTTCGCCGATGCCGTCGAAATGATCCTTTCGGGACAGGGCAAGTGCATCGTTACGGGCATGGGCAAGTCGGGGCTGGTGGGGCGCAAGATCGCCGCGACGCTCGCCTCGACCGGTACGCCCAGCTTCTTCCTGCATCCCGGCGAAGCCTTTCACGGCGATCTGGGCATGATCTCGAAGGAGGATGTCGTGCTGGCGCTCTCCTATTCGGGCGAGACCGACGAAATCCTGAAAATCGTACCCTTCATCCACTCCAACGGCAACAAGCTGATCTCGATGACCGGCAATCCCGAATCCGCGCTGGCCAAGAATTCCGACGTGCACCTCGACGTGAGCGTCGAGGAGGAAGCCTGCATCCTGCACCTCGCGCCGACGACCTCGACCACGGCGCAGATCGCCATGGGCGACGCGCTGGCCGTGTCGCTGATGCAGATGCGGGGCTTTACGAGCGTCGATTTCGCACGCCTGCATCCGGGCGGAAGCCTCGGACGCCGTCTGCTGATGACCGTCGGCAATGTGATGCGTTCGCATGATCTTCCGGTCGTGGCACCCGACTGCTCGGCGACGGACATGATCCACGCCATCAGCAAGGGCGGGCTGGGACTCATCATCATCTGCGACGGCGACCGCATCGAGGGCATCGTGACCGACGGCGACGTGCGCCGTGCCATGGAGCGCCGCCGCGCCGAGTTCTTCAACATCAAGGCCGCCGATATCGCCACGCCGAATCCGAAGACGATCTCTGCCGACCGGAAACTGATCGAAGCCGAGAAGATGATGACCCGCAACAAGGTTACCTCGCTGCTCGTGACGGACGAAGCCGGCAAACTGCAGGGCGTGATCCAGATTTACGACATAAAACTGTAGCGGGTGTTCATCGTACTGCTGACTTACAAACTGCCGCTTGCGGAGGTCGAACGGCACCTTGCGGCGCACCGCGAATACCTCGACCGCCAGTACGCCGCAGGGACGTTTCTCTGTTCGGGACCGCAGGATCCCCGGACGGGCGGTATCATTCTCTGCCGCGCCGCGGACCGTGCGGCGGTCGAGGCCCTGACGGCGGAGGACCCGTTCTGCATCCACGGCGTCGCCGATTACGAGATCATCGAATTCTCGCCCACCAAGCGGCTGTCCGGATTCGAAGTTTTCCTTTGATTTAACCGTTTGCTTAACCCGACCGATATGAAATCTTTCCTACTTTCTCTTGCCGCGCTGGCCTTGTGCGGAGCCTGTTCGCAGAATACCGGGGTTACCTCCCCCGACGGCACGATCCGGCTGGCGTTCGCCGTAGACTCCGCCGGACGCATGACCTATTCGGTTACGGACGGCGATGTCCGGCTGTTCGAACCCTCCCGACTGGGATTCGAAGCCGCCGAGGCCGATCTCGGCGGTGGTTTCGCCATCGAGAATGTGTCGCGCACGAGCGTCGATGAGACGTGGACCCAACCGTGGGGCGAGAACAAGGAGAACCGGAATCATTACAACGAAATGGCCGTGCGGCTGCGCAATGACGGCGGCGTGCGGCTGACGCTGCGCTTCAGGCTCTTCGACGACGGGCTGGGATTCCGTTACGAATACGAAGTCCCCGGTGCGGATTCGCTTCGCATAATGGACGAACTGACCGAATTCCGCTTCGCCGCCGACGGCGATTCGTGGACCATTCCCGCCAGTTTCGATACCTACGAACTGCTTTACCGCAAACTTCCGCTGAGCGAATTGGCCGACGCCAATACTCCCGCGACGTTCAAGGTCGGCGGCGTATACGGCAGCATTCACGAAGCGGCCTTGTACGATTTTCCCGAAATGACGCTCCGCAAGACCGGCGGACTTGCGTTCAAGTCGGATCTCGCGCCCCTGCCCGACGGCACGAAAGCGCATGTCGGCCATAAATTTACGACCGCGTGGCGCACCGTACAACTGGCTTCGCAGGCCGTGGGGCTGATCAATTCGTCGCTGATTCTCAACCTGAACGAACCTTCGAAGATCGAAGACACGAGTTGGATCCGCCCGATGAAATACGTCGGCGTGTGGTGGGGGATGCACCTCGGCGTCGAGACGTGGGCGATGGACGACCGCCACGGCGCAACGACCGAGAATGCCAAACGCTATATCGACTTCGCGGCGGCCAACAATATTCAGGGGGTGCTGTTCGAAGGCTGGAACGAAGGCTGGGAAAACTGGGGCGGCAGCCAGTCGTTCGATTTCACGAAGCCTTACGCCGATTTCGATATAGAAGAGATCGTGCGTTACGCCCGCGAACGCGGGATCGAGATCATCGGCCACCACGAAACGGGCGGCAACATCCCCGATTACGAACGCCAGCTGGAGCGCGCCGTCAAATGGTACGCCGATCTGGGAATACACAACCTCAAAACGGGCTATGCCGGCGGTATCTCCGGTGGCAACAACCATCACGGGCAGTACATGGTGCGCCATTACCAGCACGTGGTCGAGACGGCCGCGAAATACCGGATGACGGTCAATGCGCACGAACCGATCAAGGACTGCGGCATCCGCCGCACGTGGCCCAACATGATGTCGCGCGAAGGTGCGCGCGGCAAGGAGTGGGACGCTTGGAGCGCGGGCAATCCGCCGTCGCACGAAGTGACGCTGCCTTTTACGCGCCTGCTCGCCGGGCCGATGGACTTCACGCCCGGTACGTTCGACATTCTCTATGAAAATACGCGCAACTCGCCGCGCCGCAAACTCTGGAACTGCGGTCCTGAGGTCGATATGCGTGTCAATACGACCCTTGCCAAGCAGATCGCCGAGTGGGTGATCATCTATTCGCCCGTGCAGATGGCTTCGGACCTGATCGAAAATTACGAGGGACATCCTGCGTTTCGGTTTTTCCGCGACTTCGATGCGGACTGCGACTGGTCGCGCGCGCTGGCGGGCGAACCGGGCGAATTCGTCGCCGTGGTGCGCCGTGCGGGGGAGAATTATTTTCTGGGTGCGGCGACCGATGAACAGCCCCGCACGCTGTCGCTGCCGCTCGACTTCCTGAAACCCGGCACGAAATACTGCGCGACGATCTATGCCGACGGTCCCGACGCAGATTGGAAGACGAATCCCACCTCCTATACTATTTCGGAACGCGAAGTCTCCGCCGCCGATACGCTCGAAGTGGCGATGGCTCCGGGCGGCGGGCAGGCTGTGAGCTTTATGCCCGCGATGTAGCAGTAACATAAGATACGGATATACGACGAAGGTGGTACATTTTCAGTACCGCCTTCGTCGTTTGCGAACCTTTCTGCCGTCGCTGTTCTGGACCTTTCTGCCGTCGCTGTTCTGAGCCTTGCGGTTTCCGCCGCTTCCTGTTTTTTTATCTGTCGTGGTTTTCGTTTTTTGTCCGTCGCCGTTTCCGGACCTTTCTGTTTGCCGCCGACAGTTTGTTTCCGGGGGGGGATGGATCGCTGCCGGATCAGTCTCCCTCTTCGAGCTGGAAAACCGCCTCGACCGGCTTGCCGAACTGCCGGGCGATCTTTAGCGCCAGCAGGGTCGAAGGGACGAACCGGCCCGTCTCGATGGCGTTTACGGTCTGGCGGCTGACCCCTATGGCGTCGGCCAGCTGCTGCTGGGTCATGCGCACCTCGGCGCGCTCGACGCGGATTCTATTCTTCATTGTCCGCCTCCTTTCTCAGCCGCCACAACTGCCAGCGGAACAGCGTCAGGAATAGCAAAACGAATCCGAGCATCGCATAGGTCATCCAGACGACATATGCGATGTCGTAGACGAAAAGCGTGATCAGGATGACGGCTCCGCAGTAAATGTAGAGAGCGGCCATCAGCGTTCGCAGGCGGATCTGCACAGTCATTTCGTCCTCCATCCGTTCGCGCGAACAGGCGACCAGCACGCTCCCGGCGACAATGCTGAGAATCAGCACGGTGTTTACCCATTGTTCCGCATTGTTGGTGAAACAGTTGTCTATATTACGGATGCCGATGTGCATCCACCTGAACAGCGTGTCGGGGTCGATCAGCGTAATGCGCAGGATGCCGGCCAGAAGAGCGGGAATCAGAATCGCCCAGCCGATTTTCTTAAAACCGTAGGGGAGTAAATAATTCATTTTCATAGTATTGTTTTTTATTTTTTTACACTTGTTCCCGGGAAAGGGCGACCAATGCTATGGCGGCCAGTGAGATCACGGCGGCGGACCGGAGGAGCATGTCGCCTTTATGTGTTTCGTCCGAATAGGGCAGTAAGCCCAGAAAGGCTGCTGTCAGGGCGACGACCAGCAGGGCTGTTCCGAGCAGTTTGCAGCGGTGCGGTAATAAAAGGTTTTTTGGCATAGCGCATGTGTTTTGGGGGTCGACTGCAACAAATGTAAAGTATGTTTTACATATTTGCAAGTAAACACGATATTATTTTCTTTGATAAAAAAATTAGAGGACTTAAAAAGTCCTCTAAAAAATCGAAACAAAATCGGTCGTGTGTCTCAGCCCCGGATGTAGAGCGGCAGTTCGTCGGGTATCTCCATCGAAATCTCCACCAGACCGCCTACTTTGCCGTTCGTCCGCCAAGCCGTCTGATAGATCATTTTGCGGATCCCCCGTTTTTCGATCGTGTAGGCGTTCGAACCGCCTTCGGCCGTCAGGCGGCGGATGATTTCGCGCGAACGTTCGCTGTGGCAGTCGAAAAGATTGCTGCCGATCAGGTTGCCGTGCTTGATATAGGTTGCGCGGGCTTTCTCGTTCATGTAAAGGATCACGCCTTCGGTGTCGCAGACCGTGACGGCGCAGTTCATGCCGTCGGCCCAAGGGAAAGGATTTTCTGTCGTCATATCTGTTTGTTTTACTGTCGGTAAGGAAACCGCTCAATACCGTGTCCGCGGCTCCGGCGGCGGATTGTGGATTACTGCTGGATTTTGACCAGCTGTTCGCGGTAAGCGTTCAGGATGCGGGATTTGGAGATGAAGCCCATATAACGGTTCTGTTTGTCCACGACGGGCAGCATCCACGTATGTTTATCCTCGAATTTCTGAACGACGCTCTGAATGGCTTCATGCTCCAGTATCTTGTCGGGCGGCTGAATCATGTAGTCCGAAATCGGATGGCCGTATTTTTCGCGTTTGAACATGTCTTCGCGCAGGTCGTCCAGCTGGATGATGCCGAGCAAATGCCCGAAGTTGTCGATCACGGGGAAGATATTGCGGCGCGCCGTCGAAATGATGTGTACGATGTCGCCCAGCGTAAAGTTCTCTTTGATGCGTAGGAAGTCGGTCTCCATCAGTTCGTCGAGTTTCAGGAAGACGAAAACCGACTGATCCTTGTCGTGGGTCAGCAGTTCCCCGCGCTGGCGCAACTGTTTGGTGTAGATCGAGTCCGGATCGAGGTAGTAATCGACGGCGAACGAGATGCAGGCGGTAATCATCAGGGGGATGAACAGCCCGTAACCGTTCGAAAGTTCGGCGATCAGGAAGATCGAGGTCAGCGGAGCCTTCATCACGCCCGACATGACGCCCGCCATGCCGACCAGCGTGAATGAGACGATCGACACGTCCCAGTCGAAGAAGGCGTTGCACAGCAGGGCTATCGACGCGCCCGTGAATGCGCCCACGAACAGCGACGGGGCGAATGTTCCGCCTACGCCGCCCGCGGCATTGGTCGAAGCCATGGCGACGACCTTGAAGAACATCGTGGCGATGACGAAAAGTATGACGACCCAATCGATGTCGCGGAATCTGTAGAACAGCGAATTGTCGAACAGGTTCTCGGCTTGTCCGTGCATCAGCGAGGTGAATCCTTTGTAACCCTCGCCGTAGAGGGGCGGGAAGATGAAGATTAGGACTCCGAGTACGGTGCCGCCGACGATCCACTTCTTGTACTGCTTGTCGATCTTCTTGAAAAACGTGCCTACGCGCAGGTTCGTCGAGGTGAAATACCACGACATCAGTCCGCAGCATACGCCCAGCAGAATGAAGAGCGGTATCTGCCAAAGCTCGAACGCATCTTCGGGAGCCAGCGTCACGGCCAGAATCGGGTCGAAGCCCCGCAGCATGAAGGCCATCGTCGTAGCCGTGATCGAAGCGATGAGCAGCGGAATGACCGATCCTGCGGTGATGTCGAGCATCAGGATTTCCAGTACGAACACTACGCCCGTGATCGGGGCCTTGAAAATGGCGGCCAGCGCAGCGCCTGCGCCGCAGCAAAGCAGCAGCGTGGTGTGCTTGTAGTTGAGCCGTGCGAATCGTCCGACGTTCGAGCCGATGGCCGCTCCCGTCAGTACGATCGGGGCCTCGGGACCCACCGAGCCGCCGAATCCGATGGTCGTGGCGCCGCCGACGATCGAGGTCCAGCAGTTGTGGCCCGCGATGCGCGAGTTGCGGCTCGACATGGCGTAGAGCACGCGCGTAACGCCCTCTGAAATGTTGTCCCGGACGATGTATTTGACGAACAGCGTCGCCAGAATGATACCTATGGCGGGGTAGATCAGGAACAGGATATGGGCGCTGTCTACCGGGAACCAGTTGGTCAGTCCGTATTTGATGCCGTACAGCAGTATCTCGAACAGATAGGTGCCCACCCCGGCGAGCACGCCGACGACCACGGCCAGAAGCATCATGATCTGGCTGTTGCTCAGCCGCCTCGTAAGGCGGAGGAACGTGCGGTATATATGGTCGGCGCGGAGATTCAAATCCGTTGCGGTTTTATTCCTTGTGTGCGAAATATTCGGTCTGTCCTGCGATCAGCTCCTTATCGTCGAAATAGTCGATCTTCATGGCACGTTTCACGTCGGCGAGGGTCTCGGCAGCGACTTTGCGGGCTGCTTCCGATCCGGCGCGGAGGATTTCGTATACTTCGCCGATGCGCCCCTCGTAATATTTGCGGCGTTCGCGGAACGGTTCCAGCATTTCGTTCAGCACTGCGATCAGGAATTTTTTGACCTTCACGTCGCCCAATCCTCCGCGGCGGTAGTGGGCTTTCAGCTCGTCCAGCGAAGGGTAGTCGGGCAGGTATTTCGGGAAGTGTTCGGGACGGCTGAAGGCGTCGAGGTAGGTGAATACCATGTTGCCCTCCACCTTGCCCGGATCTTCTACGCGCAGATGGTCGGGATCGGTATACATGCCCATCACCTTTTTCTTTATTTCGTCGGCGCTGTCCGACAGGTAGATGCAGTTGCAGAGCGATTTCGACATTTTGGCCTTGCCGTCGGTTCCCGGCAGCCGCATGCAAACCGCATTTTCGGGCAGCAGAATCTCCGGTTCGACCAGTGCGGGACCGTATACCGTATTGAACTTGTGGACGATTTCGCGCGTCTGCTCGATCATCGGTTCCTGATCTTCGCCCGCGGGGACGGTCGTAGCTTTGAAAGCCGTGATGTCCGCGGCCTGACTGATCGGGTAGGTGAAGAATCCGACGGGAATGCCCTGACGCTGCTGGGTGTCGCAGTCCGTGCCGTTTTCGGCAAAGCCGCGCAGCTGGATTTCGGCCTTCACGGTCGGATTGCGCTGCAAACGCTGTACCGTAACGAGGTTCATATAGTAGAACGCCAGTTCGCACAGTTCGGGAATCTGCGACTGGATGAAAAGCGTCGATTTGTTCGGATCGAGACCGACCGAAAGGTAGTCGAGGGCGACTTCGATGATGTTCTGGCGCACCTTTTCGGGATTGTCGGCGTTGTCTGTCAGCGCCTGCGCGTCGGCGATCATGATGAAGATGCGCTCGAATTCGCCCGACTCCTGCAGTTCGACGCGGCGGCGCAGTGAACCCACGTAATGTCCCAGATGAAGCCGGCCCGTCGGACGGTCGCCGGTAAGAATGATTTTTCCCATAAAACGATTAATCCTCCGCTTGACGAATTTAAGTTATGTATGGCTTCGGGGCAGGCATCTGAAATGCGGAATTCGCCAAGCTCGCATTACGGCATCCTCGATGCCGGTTCCACATCCGGAATCCTTCCGAAACTCCCTTTTTTGCCGGGAGTTCCGGCTTCCCCGCGGCACTGAAACTGCGGTGAAAATCAGTGCCGGCTCTCTTTTTTTCGATATTTTGTGGACAAACATACGAAAAAGCGCGCGGGCGACCTAATAAAGTTGTCGTTTATAGATTTTTTTTATATTTTTGCTCGTCGGAATAATTGCCTACTATGACTATAATTCAGCTTGAATACCTGTTGGCCGTAGCCAACTGCGGCAGTTTTTCGCTGGCCGCCGAACATTGTTTCGTGACCCAGCCCTCGCTGAGCATGCAGGTCAAAGCCCTCGAAGAGGAGCTGGGGGTGGTGCTGCTCGACCGTTCGAAGAAGCCCGTGATCCCGACCGAAGCGGGCGACGTGGTGCTGGAGCGTGCCCGCGAGACGCTGCGGGCCTATAACAACATCCGCGAATCGGTGGCCGAACTCAAAGGCGAGACGTCGGGCAAACTCCGGCTGGGCGTCATCCCGACCATTGCCCCGTACCTGCTGCACAAATTCATCCCCGCTTTCGTGCGCGACTATCCCAAAGTCGAACTGGAGATCTCCGAGATGATCACTTCCGACATCGTCGAGGCCCTCAAGCGCGACCGTATCGACGCGGCGCTGGTGGCCAGCGGCACCTGCGGCGAGGGGATTCTGGAGCAGGAACTCTTCAACGACCGTTTCTTCGCATACGTTTCGCCCGAAAACGCCCTTTACGAGCGGTCGAACATCCGCATCGAGGACATCGACCTGCGCGATCTGGTGATTCTGAGCGCCGGAAACTGTATGCGCGACCAGATCATCGAACTGTGTCAGGCCAAGCGCGACATGCCGTCGCACTACTCGTTCGAATCGGGTTCGCTCGATACGCTCATGCGCATCGTGGACTGCACGTCGTGTCTTACGATCATTCCCGAAATGGCCGTCGAATACATCCCCGCGGATCACCGCGACCGGCTGAAGATGCTGGCCAAAGGCGCCACCTCGCGCAAGATCGCGGTCGCCGTGCGCCGCACCTACGTCAAGAGTTCGATCATCAAGGCCCTGACCGATACGATTATGGCCAATGCCCCGGAGGTCGGGAACTGACGTGCTTTTCACAAAATGAATGCGCCCGGCGGTTTTTTCTGCCGGGCGCGTTTGTTTTTCGGATGCTGTTTTATCTGTCCCGCCCTGTGCCGCGCCGCTGTTCTGGTTTGTGCCGCGTTGTCATCCTCGGTCTGCATCGGTTGCCGTCCCGGTTTGCGGATGGCGGCCGCCGCCGTAGAATTCCGCGGACGGTCTGACGGGGATTCTGCCCCTGCTGCGGGTCTCTTGCGGCCTTTCCCTGCGTTGCAGCGATTCCGGTCGGGTTGCCCGTCCGCTTTTTTGTAGCTCTTAATTTTCAAATCTCATTCTATTTTCGTACCTTTACAAAGTTATAGACACCTATTGAAGATTTATGGATAAACTGATCGAAACTATCGTAAGTGCGATTGAAGATAAAAAAGGTAAGGATATTGTATCGTTGGACCTCTCTGGTTTCGACGGAGCCATATGCTCCCGGTTCATCGTGTGCAACGCCGATTCCACGACGCAGGTATGCGCCATCGCCGCAAGCATCGAAGAGAAGGTGCTCGAAACGCTGGGCGAGAAGGTCTGGCGCATCGAAGGCCAGCAGAACGGCGTATGGGTCGCCATGGACTACGTGGACGTCGTGGTGCATATCTTCCAGACCGAACTGCGCAGTTTCTACAAACTCGAAGAGTTGTGGGCCGACGCACCCATGACCAAATACGAATACGAAGAGTAATTTTTTAGTATGGCACAACAACGCAAAAACAATAATAGGATGAATATGAACATGCCGAGGCCCTCGATGCTGTGGATCTACGGTCTGATCGGCGCGTTCATCATCGGCTGGTACGTATTCGGCGATGTCAACGACACGCCGCTGCCCAGCGACTGGACGACGGTCCGGGAGATGGTCGAAAAGGGCGACGTGGCGAAAATTCAGGTCGTGAACCGCGATCAGGCGCAGGTTTTTCTGAAGAAGGAGGCCGCCGAACAGTACCGCAGGGATACGGTGGACAAACGTTTCAAGCGGCTGCCCGAAACGGGCGTGCAGCTCACCTTTACGATCGGATCGGTCGATTCGTTCCGCGAAGATTTGAAGAACGCCGAGCAGCAGTCGGGACAGACCGTGCCGGTGGTCTATGAAAACAAGACCAACGACTGGACCAACGTATTGATCAACCTGCTGCCGTGGGTGCTGATTATCGGCGTCTGGATTTTCATCATGCGTTCGATGTCGCGCGGCGCCGGAGGCGGTGCGGGCGGCGGCATTATGAACGTCGGCAAAGCCAAGGCGCAGGTCTTCGACAAGGACGCTTCCAAGCGCGTGACGTTCAAGGATGTGGCCGGACTGGAGGAAGCCAAGGTCGAGATCATGGAGATCGTCGATTTCCTCAAGAAGTCGGAAAAATACAAGGAACTGGGCGCCAAGATTCCTAAGGGCGCCCTGCTGGTAGGCCCTCCGGGAACGGGCAAGACGCTGCTGGCCAAAGCCGTGGCCGGCGAAGCCAACGTGCCGTTCCTCTCGATTTCGGGTTCCGATTTCGTGGAGATGTTCGTGGGCGTGGGCGCATCGCGTGTCCGTGACCTGTTCGAGCAGGCCAAGCAGAAAGCTCCCTGCATCGTCTTCATCGACGAGATCGACGCCATCGGCCGCGCCCGCGGCAAGAACGCCGGATTTTCGGGCAACGACGAACGCGAAAATACGCTGAACCAGCTCCTCACGGAGATGGACGGCTTCCAGACCAATACGGGCGTTATCGTCCTCGCGGCGACGAACCGCGCCGACATTCTCGACAAGGCGCTGATGCGCGCCGGACGTTTCGACCGTCAGATCGAGGTGGGCCTGCCCGACGTCAAGGAGCGCGAGGCGATTTTCAACGTCCATCTGCGTCCGCTGAAACTCGATCCGCAGCTCGACCGTGAGTTCTTGGCGCGTCAAACGCCCGGTTTTTCGGGCGCCGACATCGCCAACGTCTGCAACGAAGCGGCGCTGATCGCCGCGCGGCACAACAAGAAATTCGTGTCGAAGGAGGATTTCCTCGCGGCCATCGACCGCATCGTGGGTGGACTCGAAAAACCCAATATGCCGATGACGGCCGCCGAGCGGCGCGCCACGGCGATTCACGAAGCGGGGCACGCTACCGTTATGTGGTTGCTGCCCCAATGCGATCCCGTGCTGAAAGTCACGGTGGTTCCGCGCGGGCGGAGTCTGGGCGCGACGTGGTATGTGCCCGACGAACGCCGCATCCACGTTACCAACGAAGCCCTGCAGGAACGGCTGGCCGGACTGCTGGGCGGCCGGATCGCCGAGGAGGTCAGCTACGGAACGCTGGGAGCAGGCGCGCTGAGCGATCTGGAGCGGGCTACCGAGACGGCCTATGCGATGGTGGCCTACTACGGCATGAGCAAGAAGATCGGACCGATCAGTTATTACGACTCGTCGGGCACGCGCGATACGTTTACCAAGCCTTTCAGCGAGCAGACGGCCCGCGACATCGATACGGAGGTGCGCCGCATCATCGAAGAGGCGTATGCCAAGGCGCGCGGCATCATCGAACGGAAGAGCGAGCAGATCAACCGGATGGCGGACCTGCTGCTGGAGAAGGAGACGATCTATGCCGAGGATATCGAACGCATACTCGGCCCGGCGGCGCAGGTGCCGCGGGAGAATGACGAGCCGAAAAAGGGTGTCGTCGTCGCCGATGACGATGCCGCGTCCGGAACGGCGTCTGCGCCGGCGGACGCTCCGCCGGCCGGGACCGGAACGACGCAGGAAGGCGATGCCGGAAGCGCGTCGGGAACGAAAACCGCCGCTTCGGGAGCCGCGAACGCCGAAAAATCCGAACTGAAGTAACCGACGAACCTAACCCGCTGATATATCTGATGAGTGAAAAAATGAAGAACCTCATGGTGCGTACGCTTAGCGGCGCAGTCCTCGCAGTGGTGGTGCTGGGTGCCGTTATGTGGTCGCAGTGGAGTTTCGGCGCCCTGCTTCTTGCGATGCTCGTCGGCGGGATGCTCGAATTCTACGGGCTGGCCGAAAAGCAGGGCAATGCTCCGCAGAAAGTCGTGGGATTGGTGGCGGGC
>JAJPZH010000017.1 GCA_021204515.1 Alistipes sp.
GCCCGGCGGTGAAACAGAACCGATATGGGTGGTTTCCGGTTCGGGCGGTCGCTTGCTGCGGAGAAGCCGGGCCTTTGTTTTAAAGGGAATAATTCTGAAAAAGAAATCTTTTTTGCTGTTTTTGTGTTGTGGTTTTGTTGTAAAGAAATAAAAAAGGAAAAAATAAATTGCTATTTGTTGTGTGAAAACAAATAATTATATATATTTGCCTTTGCTTTGGATGCCCTTTTTGTCGTTCTTGTATGAATTAATTCAACGTTAATAATAATGAATAAAGTAGAAAGCGCTCTGTCGCGCACGACCGATACCAAGGCTCTGGTGATCGGAATCGAAACCCTTCCGCGGGTTGCAGATATGTTCAAGGAACTCTTTCCCGGCAGGCGTGCGCTTGTCGTCGCCGATACCAATACGTGGCGGGTGGCCGGCAGCGACGTCCACCGGATTCTGGCTCAGGCGGGGATTGCACAGGATGAACCGCATGTTTTCACCGATCCGAAGCTTTATGCCGAGTGGACGTTCGTCGAACAGCTGGACGGGGTGCTGTCCCGCACCGACGCCGTTCCCGTCGCCGTGGGATCGGGCGTTATCAACGACCTGACCAAACTCTGCTCGCACCACAACGGGCGCCGCTATATGGTCGTGGGAACCGCGGCGTCGATGGACGGCTATACGGCCTACGGAGCCTCGATCACCAAGGACGGCAACAAGCAGACCTTCGACTGTCCGGCTCCGCTGGGCATGGTGCTCGACCCGACGATCGCCGCTGCTGCGCCTGCGAAAATGTCGGCGTCGGGATATGCCGACCTGATTGCGAAGATTCCGGCCGGCGCCGATTGGATGCTGGCCGATGCGGTCGGTTCCGAGCTGCTCGACGAATTCGCCTTTTTGGTGGTGCAGGACGGGTTGAAGGACGCCCTCAGCGATCCGGCGGGCGTGCGTGCCGGCAATGTGCCCAAGGTCGAACAGCTGGCCGAAGGATTGCTGCTGAGCGGTTTCGCGATGCAGGCTACGCAGTCGAGCCGCCCTGCGTCGGGCGCCGAACACCAGTTCAGCCACCTTTGGGATATGGAGCACCTCAAATACAACGGCGCATCCGTCTCGCACGGTTTCAAGGTCGGTATCGGCACGCTGGCTTCGACCGCCTTTATCGAGATGCTGCTCGATACGCCGGTCGAGACGCTCGACATCGAAAAGTGCGTCGCCGCATGGAAATCGTGGGAGGAGACCGAAAAAGATATCTACCGGATTTTCGATAACGATTCCGAGTTCGTGGCCCGCGGTCTGGTGGAGACTAAAGGCAAATATGTCGATAAGGAGGGACTGCGCCGCCAGCTGCAGCGTCTGCAGAAGGCGTGGCCCGCGCTGAGCGGCCATATCCGCCGGCAGATCATTCCCTTCGGCGAGGTCCGCCGCCGTCTCGAACTGGTCGGTGCGCCTTACGAGCCGGAGCATATCGGCGTTTCGCGCGCCAAGTTCCGCGCCAGCTTCGAAAAGATACCCTACATGCGCAGCCGCTTTACGGTGATCGATATCGCGTTCCGCTGCGGATGGATGGAGGAATGGCTCGACAAACTCTTCGGAAAAGGCGGAATTTGGGAAATAAAGTAGCATTTGGGAAATAAAGTAGTATATTTGCTTTCTGAAACTACTAAACTTTCATTCCGAAATGACTCCTGAACAAACCAAGCGCTTCAAGTACTGGCAGACCCGTACGATCGTCGCCACGATGATCGGTTACGCGCTCTTTTACTTCGTGCGTAAAAACTTTTCGCTGGCCATGCCCGGTCTTGAGGCCGATCTGGGGATCTCGAAAACCAGTCTGGGAATTTTCCTGACCCTGAACGGCGTGGTCTACGGACTTTCGCGTTTCGTGAACGGCATTCTGGCCGACCGGATGAACGCCCGCTGGTACATGGCTGTCGGACTTGCACTCTGTGCGTTGGCCAACTTCGCCTTCGGTTTCGGCGAGGACGTTTCCTATTGGATCACGGGCCAGCACGACGGTTCGCAGTTCACCAATACGATGATCCTCTTCATGGGTATCATGTGGGTAATAAACGGTATGTTGCAGGGAACCGGTTTTCCGCCCTGCGCCCGCCTGCTGACCCACTGGATTCCGCCCACGCAGCTGGCGACTAAGATGTCGGTCTGGAACACATCGCATTCGATCGGGGCCGGTCTGGTCGTGATCCTCTGCGGATATATCATGGGGACACTGGGTATGAACGTCTCGGCCGATCCCGATGCCGTGGCGGCCATGGCCGCCAATCTGGGCGTGCAGCCCGGCGACGCCGCGGGCATGGAGCGCGTCATGGCGGCGGCCGCACACGCCGGAGCGTGGAAATGGTGTTTCTGGATTCCCTCCGCCATTTCGTTTGCAGGCGCTGTCGGACTCGTCGTCTTCCTGCGCGACACGCCCTCGTCGGTGGGGCTTCCCGAATTGGAGGGCACCGAAGTCAAGCCGGTGAAAAAGGCCGCCAAAGGCGCCGAACACCGCGCATTCCTGATGAAGCACGTCTTCAAAAATCCGCTGATCTGGATTCTCGGTTTTGCCAATTTCTTCGTTTATGTCGTTCGCTTCTCGGTCCTCGACTGGGGACCTTCGCTGCTGAGCCAGTCGAAGGGCGTCAGCATGGAGCACGCCGGATGGCTCGTAGCGATGTTCGAGATTGCGGGCATCGTCGGAATGCTGGTCGCCGGCTGGGCGACGGACAGGTGGCTGAAAGGCCGTGCGCACCGCACCTGCGTATTCTGCATGGCCGGGGCTGCACTCTTCGTCTTCCTCTTCTGGCAGCTGCCCGGTGACGCTCCCGTCTGGCTGCTCTTCACGACCCTTTGCGCCGCCGGTTTCTGCATCTACGGCCCGCAGGCGCTGATCGGTATCGCTGCGGCGAATCAGGCTACGAAGAACGCCGCTGCGACGGCCAACGGCCTTACCGGTCTGTTCGGCTATGCGAGTACCGTCGTTTCGGGCGTCGGACTGGGCTATGTGGCGCAGCATTACGGCTGGAACTGGGCCTATGTCGGCATCCTCGGTATGGCCGTCGTGGGTATGCTGGTTTTCCTGCTGATGTGGGGTGCGCGCGCCGACGGTTACGATGCCGAATCGGAGCGGAATTAAGCCTGTTTGTCCCGTAACGGGAAAACGATACGGACTTTCGGGTCCGAAAGTGTCCGGAGCCGGTAACGCTTCCGGACACTTTATTTTGAAATCTGAGAAAAAAATTGTTACCTTTGTTCAATTAACCGCTAAAAGACAGAGTGATATGCTGAGTATTGCCGAACGCCACAAATACATCCTCGATAACCTGAACAAATACGGGTTCGTGCGTATTACCGAC
>JAJPZH010000069.1 GCA_021204515.1 Alistipes sp.
CAAAATCATTATGGAAAATTTGAACCAATACATCAAACGGAAATTCGGTGTCGATGAAAATAAATTTCTGGAAGTATTTAGAATCAGTCCTAGTGCAGAAGGATACTTATTAGGTTCTTTGGGAGAGCAATTATTCAAGGAATACGCAGAAAATCTAGGTTATGAGGTTCTCAGAATAAAAGAAAAACCGAATGGAGGATATAATGCAAAGAAAGATGACGCCCGCGGAGATTTCTATATACGGAAAAAAGGGAATCCCAACGATGAATGGTTTGTTGTAGAATGCAAAGGCGTCAAGTCCAACTCTGAAAAAAGAGCGGGCTTAACAAATAAAAAATCCTGCCTTAGGTTCCTTAACAAGCACTCCGCAGATAGAAAGACACATGTTACAAGCATTTATAGTTCTGGATTAAAAGAGTACAATAAAGCAAAAGCAGCATGGAAAAAAGCAATGGCTTTCCCGCAATTCAACTGGCTCGACAATAATCCGGGTCCCAGCATCCCCGATCTAAGCGAACTCTGGAAAAGCAAAAGAGAAATTATCGATTGGCTGAATAATTTTGATGACAGTCTCTTTTCTGAAAAAGCATATTGGGATTTGAAAGCTCCTATTCGCCTGTTACAAACACATATGCCGTCTACCCGTACTTGTGAACTGGGCATCAAAAGTACAGGTCCTCTTAAGTCAGAGTTCAACATTCTCTGCGTGGATTTATTTTTGAGAACCGGAAAGCATGAATTCGTATTTGCTAACAGCAGGGAACTAAACCATCAAGCCAAATCACCAAATCATCTACAGCAAAATTACACGATCGATATTCTTACGGCAAAAGACGGTTTCGTCCGGCACAAATTATTGAGTCCTTGGTATGACGACCTTGCCGAATGTATTGAGAAAAGCAAACCGACGCCAAGGAAATTGGATAAATCGCAATTGGATTTAAGATAGCTCTCTGTTTTTACATTTATATGTGTTACTTTTGTCACAAATGTGTGATATATGGAGCTGCCATCTGATCTTGAATTATCAAAAGAAGAAAACCTGTTAAGGCGATTCGAGGAAATCCACAATTATATATATGCAAATGACGGGTTATCTCCTCAACAAACATTGGAAGAGTTTGTTAAAATCCTGTTTATCAAGATTTACGACGAAAACAACCATTCTAATTCGTTTAAGGTCTCTGCCGATGAATTTAATGCCTTCAAATCCAATAGGGTATGCAAGTCTTTTACAGAGCGGATATCCGGATTGCTTGAGGAGACTAAATCCGTTTTCAAAGACGTATTCGATCACGATGAAAAAATAAGGCTTACAGATTCTACGTTAGCCTTCATTGTAAATAAGTTACAGACAATATCTCTAACCGTTTCTTCTCAAGATGCCAAAGGATTAGCATTTCAGAAACTTTTATCCCATCATGAGAAAGACGGCAAAGGACAGTTTTTCACACCAGAACCAGTCGTTGATTTTTGTGTGAAGTTTATTAATCCTCAGCCAGAAGAGACGATTATCGATCCCTGCTGCGGAAGCGGAGGTTTTTTATTTACATCATTCATTCATCTGAAAAAACAAGGCTGCCTGTCAGAGGATATAGTATCACATCAACTATACGGTTTAGATATAAATAAAAGCATCGCCCGAATAGCAAAAATGAAATTGCTATTAGAAGCCAACACCGATACGAATATCAACTGTATCAATTCATTGGAAGATATAGATACCATAAACCTGTTATTTGAGAATAAACATAAAAACGGATTTGATATTTTACTTACCAACCCACCGTTCGGAACTGCAGGTAAGATTACAAACCCTCAGTTATTATCTCAATATGAATTGGGTCACAAATGGGTTGCAGACGGTTCTGGATATACAAAAACGTCTATTCTGCAGAATGGCCAAACAGCAGAGATTCTTTTTATTGAAAGATGTCTTCAACTATTGAGGGAAGGTGGCAGAATGGCGATAGTACTGCCTAACGGACATTTTGAGAATCCATCTCTTGAATATTTAAGATTCTACATAAAACAAAAAGCTAAAATATTAGGTGTTGTCAATCTGCCGCAAGAAACATTTATCCCCTTTGGAACAGGGGTAAAAACATCTCTTTTGTTTTTGCAAAAAGAAACCGCAGAAAAGCCTGACGATTATTCTATTTATTTTGGACGTGTAACGAAACTCGGTTACCAAGGCAACAAGAATGGAACTCCCATATATAAGAAAAATAATTCGGGACAGACCATTAAAGAGAACGACAAACCGGTTGTCGATGAAAATTTTTCCGAACTGCTTCGTAATTATCATGACTCTCTCATTTGTGAAGGAGTAGAGAACCCGCTTTCTTTTACTATTTCATACAAGGAGTTGAATGGGCGATTAGATTTTGATTTTTATTCTCCCGAAAACAGAAATATACTATCAACCTTAAAAAAACAAAATGCAGTTCGGTTAGGGGACATTGTCGATATCGTAAAAACAAAAAGCAAAAAGCTAAAAAACCCTGAAGCATATTTAGAATATGTCGAGCTGTCTGATGTAAACTCGTATTCATACGAAATTATTAATTCCACATCCTATTATGTACACGAGCTTCCCAGTCGCGCTTCATATGAATTGAAAGAAAACGATATTATTACCGCCATAGCAGGAAATTCCGTGGGTTCCCGAAAACACGCCACTGCTTTGGTCGATAAGGAATACGAAGGCGCCATATGTACAAACGGGTTCCGGATATTGAGAAATCCTAAGATAGACATATATTATTTGCTATTATTCTTACGAAGTGAACTGTTTTTGAAACAGATGCATATGTTCAGAACAGGTGCTGCCATTCCGAATGTTTCCGATTCAGACTTATCGAATATACTTATTAGCATACCTGATGACGATACGATGAAAATAATAAGCAATAAAGTTAGACATGCTTTTAACTTAAGGCGTGAAAGTCGAAAAGAACTGGACGCGCTGCTCAAAGATCAATCTTAGGCCATATTGCAATAATTAGGAGCCGCCCCGTACCACGGTCGAATCGCGGGTATAATAGTGCACTCTATCGGGGAACGGGTTATTACTACCAATATAAATCTTGCAGAAAAAACCCGGGGAGAAATTTTGTAACAAATCTTGGCGGAATTTCCCTATCGGCGGCTAAACTTTAGTAATATTTTAATTCTTTGGAAGTCAATCGTTTCGGGAAGCTGTGCCCCTATTGCGCCCCTGTAAATGAAAGAGGGCTTCTAATCAGCTAATTTAAGTGATTAAGAAGCCCTCTTTGAGGTCTGAAGCGTAAAGTTTTTAGCCAGTTTGTACGAACCGTTGAGCGTCACGT
>JAJPZH010000266.1 GCA_021204515.1 Alistipes sp.
TTTTACGGTACACAGTTCGTCATAAATTACTTGGTGGAATTCGTAGGCTTCGCCGGCGGGAAGTTCATTCTACGCTTCGGCATTCCATAACAATACGTCGGCATAGCGGATTTCGGGATGCGGCTTGTAGGTAGTGCGTCCGCCTTCGTCCCACGAGTCGTCGGGGTCGTAATATTTTTTGATGCCGATACCGGTGAGCGGGAAGTTGTAGGGACGCGACAACTGTTTCCCGTCTTGGCCCGCGCGGTAGTAGTTGCAGCGGAAATTCTGGTATTTCTGATCGGCGGTGCCGTTTTCCCAGATGCAGCCGTTGTAGGCGATCGAAGCGTAGAACCGAGGTTCGCGGTTGAGCCACATCCGGTGGCAGTCGTTCGGGACGAACGGATCGTTGGTGTCTCCGGTGGTGAATCCCGATGTGTAATAGGGATATTCGCTACTTGCCTGATCCTTGTCGCGGCCGTCCCGCATGTAATAGGCATTTACCTGTTTGAGCGTGGCCGCCATGTTGTTCGTGCCGTTGTGCGAATAGGGGAATGCTTTGTAGACGAACGAGTTGACGTCGGCGCCGCTCTGTCGCATAAAGATAAATTCGTTGTTGAGCGTTACGGGAGTCTCTCCGTTGAAGAGCTGCGCATAGGATTCGAAAGGATCGATGTCTCCGGCTCCTTCGGGGAATGCCGCCGTGGGGACATTCGGTGCCAGAGGTGCCGTTGTCGCGGTAGCCCTTACCGTTATCAGTTCGTAAAGTCCCATCTCGATCACCTCCTTGGCCGCTGCTGCCGCCCGCGCCCATTTGCGGATGTCCTTTTCCTGCGGAATCAGGTTGCGGCCTTCGTTGTCCTTGACGTTGAACAGGTCCGTATTGCCGTTGAAGAGAGGCGATGCGGCATAGAGCAGTATCTTGGCCCGCAGGGCCAATGCGGCGCCCTGCGTGGCGCGTCCGATCCATGTCGAAGCGTATTCCGAGGGCAGGATGCGGGCTGCGCGTTCCAGATCGGAGAGCATGAAATCGACCATTTCGTCGATCGAGGCGCGGGGAAGCGCCAGCTCTTCGTAATCGAGCGAGATGTCCTGTCCTTCGTCGGGTACGATCGGGACCGGACCGTATTGGCGCATCAGGGTAAAGTAGAAATAGGCGCGCAGGAAGCGGGCTTCTCCCTCCATGCGTTCCCGTTCGGCCGACGAGACCTCCAGACAGCGGTGAACATTGTGGATGAAAATCGAAGCCGTACGGATTCCGACGTACATCGCATTGTAGCGGTCTTCCCAAATGGGGTTCGTCGATGAGTACTGTCCGTTCTGGTAGAGTTCGCACGAGGCGTTTGCGTCGTTGTAGATCGCTTTGTCCGATGCGAAGTAGAGGGCGCCGTTCGAGAGCGACGGAGTGCTGCTCAGTGAGCTGTAGACCTCCCAAAGCCACTGTTTCGTGGTGTTTTCGCGGACGAAGATCGAATCGTACTGCTGCATGTCTTTCACATACTGCTGGACGTCGAGAAAGTCCCCGCACCGGATCATGCTCAGTGCGGCAAACATGACGATCAGAATGTTTCCTATTTTTTTCATGATAATCGGGATCTTAAGGTTAGAAGCTTACGTTCACGCCGAATGTATAGGTTCTTTGGATCGGGTAGGAGTTGCCGTCCTTGCTGCCCATTTCGGGGTCCCACCAGTCGAACGACGACCAGCAGGCGAGGTTATAGCCGAGGAAGAAGATGCGTGCCTTCTCGACCCGGAATTTGCGGGTGAAGGCTTTGGGAAGCGTATAGCCCACTTCGAGGTTTTTCAGGCGCAGGTAGTGCCCGTCGCGCAGCCACCATGTAGACCATTTGGTGTTGTTTTCGCGTGGACCGTACGAGAGCCGCGGGAAAATGGCGTCTTGGCGTTCGGTGGCGGGGTCTCCCGATATTTCGCGTGATATCCAGCGGTTCTTGGGATCGGCTACTACCGAAAGGATGTTGCCGGCGTCGTTCGCGATGAACGGGAACGTGGAGTAGCCTTCCATAATGAAGTCCATCTTGCCCGTACCCTGAAACAGTATGCTGAAATCGATGCCTTTCCATTGGGCGCTCAGTCCGAGACCATATACGAGTTCCGGGGTCCTCGTGTTGCCGATCGGAACGATGTCGTCGTCGTTGATGACGCCGTCGCCGTTGACATCCTTATACTTGATGTCGCCGGGCATCAGTTCCTGCCCGTACTGGGTCGGGCTGCTGGCGATTTCGGCTTCGTCCTTGAAAAGACCAAGTGCGATCAGACCGCGGTTCTGTTCCCATTTGTAGCCTTGCGTCATGCGGTAATAGAGTGCATTGGCCGCTTCGTCGTATTTCAGCACCTTGTTGTAGGCATAGGTCAGGTTGCCGCGGAGCGTGAAGATGAAGTCCTTGCCGATACGCTGCGTATAGCCGAAGTTGCCGTCGATACCCTCCGAACGCATGGAGCCTACGTTGCCCCAAGGACGCTGGTCTATCGAGCCGCCGACCAAAAGACCGGTGGTTCCGGGAAGGAAGCCGCGCCGTATGAAGATGTCTTCGCGGTGGTCGCGGAAAATATCCACCGTCAGATCGAATCGATCGGCGATTTTCAGGTCGAGACCGAGGTCCTGCTTGGTGGTGATTTCCCATGTCAGGTTTTGCGAACCCATGAGTTGTACGAGTATGCCGTCAGCCCTGTTTGCCCCCATATTTCCGAAATTGACGCTGTTCCCGTTTGTTACCGTGGTGATATAAGGGAAGCGTGTTCCGCCGCCGATGCGGTCGTTGCCGACTTGACCCCATGAATAGCGGATTTTCAGCATGGTGAGCCATGGCATATGCTTCTTGACGAATTTCTCGTTCGAGATCACCCAGCCCGCAGCGATTGCGGGGAAGAAACCGAAGCGTTCCTTCGGTTCGAAATTCTCCGAACCCGTGTATCCGAAGTTGAATTCCACCAGATAGCGGTCGTCGTAACCGTACGTTACGCGGCCGGAGAGGCCCATGTTGCGCTGGGGAACCGATTTGAAGACATTGTCGTCGACATCGTTTTCCGAAAACGACTGCATGTAATAGTAAAGCAGACCGCCGACCCGGTGCTTGTTGAAAGCTCGGTCGTATGCCAACTGCACTTCGCCGTAGGCGCGCCGGGAACCGTAGACGTCCGATGTCTGCCAGAGCGATTGCTCGTCTATGATACGCGAAGTAATCAGATTGCCTTCCATGTCGCGGACTCGTTCGGCCTTGTACAGAGCCGGCATTTTCAGACGGCCCAGATTGTGCCGGTTGTAGGCGTCGTAGGAGAAACGGCCGGTAAAATGC
>JAJPZH010000143.1 GCA_021204515.1 Alistipes sp.
CGCCGATCGAACCCGTAAGGGTCAGCTTGTCGGCCACGACTCCCTGCTGTTTAGTAGCCTCCTGCACCTGCTTGTACTCCTTCATCAGCAGTCCCAGCTCCGAACGGGTCATGGCCTCGCGGACGCTGACGTTGAGCGACGCGATGAAGGCGGCGAATCCCGTTGGCTCCTCGATCACTTCGGTCACCCGGTAGTTGTCTCCCAAACCGGCTTTGTCCACGGCGATAGCAATGGCAGTTTTCAGGCCGCCGTACGTGTCGATCAGACCGATCCCCAACGCATCCTCGCCCGACCAGACGCGGCCTCCGGCGATGTCGAGCACCTTCTCAACCGGCAGGTTGCGCCCTTCGGCCACATGGGTCGTGAAGGTCGTATAGACCTTGTCCACGCCGCGCATGATCGAGGCCCGCTCGGCAGCGGTCAGCGGCGAGGTCGCCCCCATACCGGCCGACGTGTTGCTCTTCACGGCGTCGAGAGTGATTCCCAGTTTGTTTTTCAGAGCGTCGATGGTGTTGAGATACATGCCGAAGACGCCGATCGAACCCGTAAGGGTCAGCTTGTCGGCCACGATGACGTCGGCGGGACACGAAATATAGTAGCCTCCGCTGGCGGCATAGGAGCCCATCGAAACGATCACCGGTTTTTCGGCTTTCAGCAGTTCCATCTCACGCCAAATGACGTCCGAAGCCAGCGCGCTGCCGCCGGGGGAGTTCACGCGCAGCACCACGGCCTTGACTTTCTCGTCGTCGCGCACGCCGGCCAGCGTCGCCGCCAGCGTATTGCCGTAACTCTCCTTTCCGAAACCTTCGCCGTCGACGATCGCACCGTCAGCATAGACGACGGCCACCTGATCGGCCGAGATGTTTTTGAGGTCGGCACCCACCTGCGAGGCGTATTCGCCCAGCGTGATGAAGTTATATTCTCCGTCGGAATCGGACGCTACGCCCAGTTCGGCGAATATCTCCTTCATCTGATCCTCGTAGATCAGGCTGTCCACGAAACCGTGTTCGAGAGCCTCTTCGGGCAGCGAAACCTCCAGTTTGTCGGTGATGCGGTTCAGCTCCTTCAGGTCGATGCCGCGGGCCTCGGCGACCGAACCGGCGATGGTGTTCCACATCGAATTCACGAGCGCCTGCATCTGCTCGCGGTTGGCGTCCGACATTTTGGGAAGGATATACGGCTCGACGGCGCTCTTGTATTTGCAGGCCGTGGGGCGGAACACTTCGGCCTTGATGTCGAGTTTGTCGAGCAGGCCCTTGTAGAACATCAGGTTGAACGCGAGACCCGACCAATCCATCGCACCTTCGGGCTGCATGTAGATTTTATCGGCCGCCGAAGCGAGGTAATACTTTCCCTGCGAATAGGTCTCGTCATAGGCGACGACGAATTTGCCGCTCTGCTTGAAATCGACGATCGCTTCGCGCAGCTCTTCCAGCAGAGCCGCGCCCATAACACCGCCGTTGCCGTTCATCCGCAGATAAATGCCCTTGATGCGGCTGTCGTCCTTGGCGGCTTCGAGCGCCCGCAGGGCCTTCATCAGCGGAAGCTGGCGCGTGGAGCGCAGCGTGGCGAAGTCGATCCCGGCGAAGGGATCGCTCGACGGAGCGTCGGTCAGCACATCCGAAAAGTCGATCTTGAGGATCGACTCCTCATGCACGGGCACCGTCTTCTCCATCGAGCCGGCTATGCCCAGCAGAATAAATATCCAGAGAAAAAATACCAGAAACGACCCCACGACGAAAGCGAGGACCGCAGCCAGAAAAGTCTTGATAAAATTCATAACGTACTATTTATTATTTGTCTTGTCCTGTTCCGAATCCGGATTTCCTATGCAAATATAAGGATATTTTACGAAAAACAAATAAAATTTATCGTTTTTCGATAAAAAATTCCGTCACACTCTATTAATTCTGCAAAATATGCGTTATCTTTGCGATTGTAGTCACAACACGAATCATGGAAGAAAAAATCAGACACCTGCTGACGTCCGTCGTCCATCCCGAAACGGGACAGGACATCGTCGGCAGCGGCTTTATCGAGCATATCGCCTCCGGAGCCGGCAAGATCACCGTCGTACTCCGTTTCGCCAAAGCCCGCGACCCGTTCGCGGTGAAAATCAAAAACCAAGCCGAGGAGATTCTCCGGCGCGAATTCCCGCAGCAGAACGTTATGATCGTCATCAAGGAGGGCGGCGCCGCTCCGCGTCCCGAACCCAAACTCAAGACGCCCACCGGCGGCATCGCCAAAGTGATCTCCGTGGCGTCGGGCAAAGGCGGGGTAGGCAAGTCCACCGTGACGGCCAACCTCGCCGTCGCACTGCGCAACATGGGTTACCGCGTCGGGATTCTCGACGCCGATATTTACGGTCCCTCGCAGCCCAAGATGTTCGGCGTGGAGGGATACCTGCCCGATGCGGTGCAGGAGGAGGGAACCGACCGCATCGTTCCGGCCGAGTCGATGGACATCCGGCTGATGTCGATCGGGTTCTTCATCAAGCCGACCGACGCTCTTCTGTGGCGCGGCGCAATGGCGGTCAGCGCCCTCAAGCAGATGATCCACCAGACCAAGTGGGGAACGCTCGATTTCCTGCTGGCGGATCTGCCCCCCGGAACGGGCGACGTACACCTCTCTATTATAGGCGAACTGAAAATCGACGCCGCAGCGATCGTTTCGACGCCCCAGCAGGTGGCGGTCGCCGACGTGGTGCGCGGCGTGGAGATGTTCCGCAACGAAAACGTAAACATCCCGGTAGCGGGCGTGATCGAAAACATGGCGTGGTTCACGCCCGAAGAACTGCCCGAAAACCGGTACTACATCTTCGGAAAAGGCGGCGCGCGCCGTTACGCCGAAGAGAACGGCGTGGATTTTCTGGGAGAAATCCCTATCGTACAATCCATTATGGAGGGTTCCGACGAAGGCCGCCCCGCGGCCGGCATCGATCCGAGGGTCGAAAAATGGTACCGGGAAATCGCTGAAAAAATTGTCGAAAAGGTGATGAAATCGTGTTAGAAACCCTGTTGATAACCGACGATAAATAATGAAAACTTCCGGTCCCGAAGAGTTGCAAATTCCGAAACGGGAAGGGTATATACAAGTTTTCGCCGAAACCAAAAAAAGTTTTGCCGAATTATAGTCAGCGGCCGACTCCGGAAAACGGAACAGAATGTTCACAAAAAAGAGCTGTCGATATGTTGAAAACTCTTGTGAACAATTGTCAATTACTTTTATATTTTGTTTTATATCAAATATTTAAATATA
>JAJPZH010000227.1 GCA_021204515.1 Alistipes sp.
CCGCGGTGTAGCCGCGCGCAGGCGTCGGCTCGGCGGCGTACTTGAACACGATGTTCGCGTCCAGTCCTCCGGCACAGCCCACGTACAGCTCGCCCTCGGTCTCCGAGTCGAGGTTCAGCAGGATGTCGCCGTGCAGCAGGCCCTTTTTCAGCCCGAACGCGCCGTCCATACCCGTCTCCTCGGTGGCCGTGAAGAGCGCTTCCAGCGGACCGTGCACCAGCGAATCGTCCTCCAGCACGGCCAGAATGGCCGCCGCGCCGATGCCGTTGTCGGCACCGAGCGTCGTGCCGTCGGCCGTCACCCACCCGCCGTCGATATAGGCGTCGATGGGGTCCTTCGTGAAGTCGAACTTCTTGTCGTTGTTCTTCTGGGGCACCATGTCGAGATGGGCCTGCAGGACCACGCCCTTGCGGTCCTCCATGCCTGCGGAGGCGGGTTTGCGGACATAGACGTTATGCGCGGCGTCCTCCTTGCATTCGAGTCCCTTCTCCCGGGCGAAATCCATGACGTATTTGCGGATCTTCTCCTCGTGCGACGAGGGGCGCGGAATGCGTACGATCCGGGCGAAATGTTTCCAGACCAGCGCCGGCTTCAGGGCAGAGAGATTGCGTGTGTCGTTCATAAAAGTAGGTTTTAATGATATGTTATTGTTTTTCGTATTTTTCATCCTCGTTCAGCCCTGCCGGTCATTGCCGCCGCCTTTGGCGTCGTTTGCAGGTCTGACCCTCCCCTAAACTGCGGGCAGCAGGCGAGGGCAAAACTCGTTTTGCCGAGCCGCAGCAGCAGCCGCGGCGCACGTTTGTCGCTTTAGCGACGCGCCGTAATCCCCTCCTCGGAGGGGACTTCCCGCATGCGGCCGGGTTGCGGACGACCGGGGTACTGGCGGCCAGGTTGCAGACGGCCGGGTTGCAGGCAAAAACTTCCTCCCCCACCGGGCCGCCGCAACAGCCGCGGCGCACATTTGCCGTTTCGGCCACGCACCGTGGTCTGTCCCCGAAAAGGGCCTTTCCCGCAGGAACCTTCCCCGCATGCGGCCGGATTGCAGACGACCGGGTTGCAGGCAAAAACTTCCTCCCCCCGGGCCGCCGCCGCGCACATGTGCCGTTTCGGCCATGCACCGTCGTCCCGTTTCCGAACCTCCGAACGCACGCACATCCCTGTTCGTGCGTTCGGACGTTCGCTCCCGGCCCTTACTTTTCGGCCTTGGTCCCGTCCGCGGCGTCCGTTGCGGCGCGCCTGTCGAACGCCTCGACGATATGCTTCACCAGCGGGTGGCGCACGATGTCGCGCACGTCGAATTCGACGATGCCGATGCCCTCCACCCCGCGCAGAATCTCCATCGTGCGCACCAGTCCGCTGTCGCTTTTGCGCGGCAGGTCGATCTGCGTCACGTCGCCCGTGACGATGAACTTGGCGTTGCGGCCCATGCGCGTCAAAAACATCTTGATCTGCGAGAGCATCGTGTTCTGCGCCTCGTCCAGAATGACGAAGGCGTTGTCGAGCGTGCGGCCGCGCATGTAGGCCAGCGGCGCGATCTGCACCGTGCCCTCTTCGAGATACTTCGCCAGCTTGGCGGGCGGAATCATGTCGTTCAGCGCGTCGTACAGCGGCTGCAGGTAGGGGTCCAGCTTCTCCTTCATGTCGCCGGGCAGGAAACCCAGCTTCTCGCCCGCCTCGACGGCCGGGCGCGTGAGGATGATGCGCCGCACCTGCTTCTCCTTCAGCGCACGCACGGCCAGCGCGATGGCCGTATAGGTCTTGCCCGACCCGGCGGGTCCCACGGCGAAGAGCAGGTCGTTCCTGTCATAGAGTCTGACCAGCCTGAGCTGGTTGACCGTGCGGGCGCGGACGATGTTGCCGTTGTTGCCGTAGACGATCACGTCCTTGTCCGCCGGGGCCTCCTGCGCCGCGATGCCGCCCGCGAAACACTGGTCGATGACCTGCGGCGAGATGTGTCCGTATTTGAGGTAATAGGCCACCAGCCCCTCCATGCGCTCCTCGAAACGCCGCGTCTCGGCCTCGGAACCGAGGACCTTGAGCGAGGAGCCCCGCGCGACGATCCTGAGCTGGGGATGGAGCGATTTCATCTGGTCGAGGTAGACATTCCGGGGTCCGTACAGCTCCCGGGGGTCGGCGCCCTCGATGAGTATCTCTTTTCCGACTGCGTCCGTCATAGGCTAAAAGAGGTATCCGAAGTTGAGCGCCACGTTATACGTGCGGAGCTTGTCGAGTTTGCTGCCGTCGGGCAGCACCACGTCCTTCTTGCTTTTGAACTGGCCGTTGTAGCGCAGGTCCACCAGCAGGTGGCCCAGCAGCTTGACGCCCGCACCCACCGTGTAGGACATCGTGGGACGCACGCGGCCGAAATCGAGCAGGTCGCCGCCCGACTTCTGCTTGCAGTCGTTCATCACCGTAAAGACGGGACCGGCATAGATCCGCACGGGATTCAGCAGCCGGAACGACAGCAGCACCGGCACGTCGATCGAATTGGACTTGAGGTTGATCTCCTTCTGCCCTTCGGGGCGGATGCGGAGTCCCTGACGCACATAGAGTATCTGCGGTTCGACGGCGAAAGCCCCCAGATTGACCGCCGTGGTGATACCGGCCTGCCAGCCCAGTTTGTTCTTGACGTCGGTGCCCGACATGTTGGTCGTGTAGTCGGGGATGTTGATGCCGCCCAGCACGCCCCATTCGATCCGGGCGCGGGGTCGCTGCGCCGCGGCAGAGAGCGCGCAAACGACCAGCAAAAAGGTTACTGCGATTTTACGAATCATCGGTTTTTCGGTTTTTTATTGCTTTATTTTCAGTTTGAAGCTCGCCCAGAGCATGTAGCCCACGCACAGGGCGACGAACAGCATGCCCCAGTGCGCATCGCCGCTCCAGCGGGTTATGGCCCCGCAGACGGGTCCCGAAACGGCCCCCGCCGAGATGGCCAGAATCATCAGCCCCGCCACCTCGTTGGCCTTTTCGGGCACGGCCTTGGTCGCCACGGCGTAGAACGTCGCGAAGACGCAGGCCATGGCGAATCCCGTCAGCCCGACGGCGGCGTAGACCGCCGTTTCGCTGCGCACCAGCAGCAGCACGGCGCAGAGCGCCAAAGCCCCCGCCATGTTCCAGCGCAGGTATTTCACGTCCGACACCCGCACCAGCACCCACGCCCCGACGAGCGTGCCGACGATGCGGCAGGCGTAGAAGCCCGTGGTGGTAAGTATCGAGTCGGGATTGTCGATCAGC
>JAJPZH010000228.1 GCA_021204515.1 Alistipes sp.
GTCTTTTCCGTCTCCGCCGAAACCCCGGCGGGTATTTCGTCGCTGCCGATCATGGCGATAAAATCATCTTCGGAGATGATCTTCACGCCCAGCTTCTCGGCTTTCCTGAGTTTCGCCGGACCCATATTCTCGCCCGCTACGATGTAATCGACGTTCGCCGATACGGCTGCGAGGTTCTTGCCGCCGTGTATTTCGATCAGCTCTTTCAGCTCGTCGCGGCTGTGGTTCGAAAACTTGCCCGAAATCACGAAGCTTTTCCCCGCGAGCGACTCCGACGCCAGTTCGCGCGCTTCGGCTTCGAACTTCACGCCCGCGTCGCGCAGGCGGCGGATAATGGCGAGGTTCTTCTCGTCGGCGAAGTATTCGATGATCGCGTCGGCGATGCGTCCGCCCACCTCGTCGGCTTCGGTCAGCTCTTCGCGCGTGGCTTTCATCACCGCGTCGAGCGACCGGAAGTGCTCCGCGAGATATTTGGCCGTGGTTTCGCCCACGAAGCGGATTCCCAGCCCGAACAATACGCGCCGGAAGGGCACTTCGACCGATCTCCGTATGCTCCGTATGATGTTGTCGGCCGACTTCTCGCCCAGCCGCGGCAGACACGCCAACTGCGGGGCCTGCAGGTCGTACAGGTCGGCCACGTCGCGCACCAGCCCGTTTTCGTAAAGCAGCTCGACGGTCTCTTCGCCCAGTCCCTCGATGTCCATCGCCTTGCGGCGGATGAAGTGGATGATGCGCCCGATGATCTGCGGACGGCATCCGCCCTGATTGGGACAGTAGTGCTTCGCCTCGCCTTCGTATTTCACCAGCGGGGTGCCGCATTCGGGGCATACCGTGATGTACTCGAACGGCCTGCTGTCGGCCGGCCGCTGCGAAAGCTCCACGCCCGTGATCTTGGGTATGATTTCTCCGCCCTTCTCGACGTATACCATGTCGCCCGGACGTATGTCCAGCAGCGCCATCTGTTCGGCGTTGTGCAGCGTCGCCCGGCGTACCGTCGTGCCGGCCAGCAGCACCGGTTCGAGGTTGGCCACGGGCGTTACGGCTCCCGTGCGTCCCACCTGAAAGGCCACGCTGTCCAGCCGCGTCAAAGCCTGCTCGGCCTTGAATTTGTAGGCCACGGCCCATTTCGGGGCCTTGGCCGTGAATCCCAGCTGTCGCCGCACGCCGAAGTCGTTTACCTTGATTACCACGCCGTCGGTGGGGAAGGGGAGTTCCCTGCGCGCTTCGTCCCAATGGGCGATGTAGGCGTCTATCTCTTCCGCACTGCGGCATATGCGCATCTGGTCCGAAATCTTGAATCCCCACTTGCGGGCCTTCTGCAGACTCTCCCAATGGTTCGTGAAGGGCAGGTCGTCGCCCGCCAGCTGGTAGAGCGTGCAGTCCAGACCGCGCCGCGCGACCACCGCCGAAGCCTGCTGCTTGAGCGTTCCGGCCGCGGCGTTGCGCGGATTGGCGAAGAGCGTCTCTCCGGCCGCCTCGCGCTCGGCGTTGATCTTGTCGAACGAGGCGTAGGGCATCAGTATCTCGCCGCGTATTTCGAAATAATCGGGCCAGTCGTCGCCCCTGAGCCGCAGAGGTACGGTCCGCACGGTGCGGACGTTGGCCGTCACGTCGTCGCCCTGCGTGCCGTCGCCGCGCGTCACGGCGCGCAGCAGCCGGCCATGCTCGTAGGTGAGCGATATGGCCGTGCCGTCGAATTTCAGCTCGCAGACGAATTCCGTGGGACCTGTCTCCTTCTCGATCCGCTCGATGAATTCGTGTAGTTCGTCCGGCGAATAGGTATTGCCGAGCGAAAGCATCGGAAACCGGTGCTTCACGCTTCGGAACTCCGCGGTGATGTCGCTTCCGACGCGCACCGAGGGGGAATTGGGATCGGCCAGCTCGGGATGCGCCTGCTCCAAGTCCTGCAGTTCGCGCATCATGGTGTCGAATTCGAAGTCGGAGATTTCGGGGGCGTTTTCGACGTAATATCTGAAGTTATGGTACTCGAGCTGCCGCCGCAGCTCTTCGATTCTCTCGCGTATCATAATATAAGTATAACTTGCGTAAAGGTACGTATTTTGTTCGTAACTACCTGCAAATTCAAAAAAAATGCAAAAAAAAATTGCGGATGTGGCGCGATATGCAAATTTTGCTTATAATTGCAGAAAATTTCCAAAGTATTATTATGGCTAAACAGAATATGACCAAGAAACATATCGCAACGAGCTTCCACAATCTGACTCCCGAACTGCAGGAAGCCGTCAAGCAAAAATACCCGCTGGGATTCACCGAAGCGATGATGCGCGTGGATAAGCCTAACGGAGATTTTTTCTATGCCGTACCTTTCGATACGGACGAAATCGCCTACATGGTTAAGATCGACGTCAAGATCGACGACAATTCGCACGAGGACGACGACAAGGACTATTACGACGATGAAATCAAAGGCGCCGACGAGATTCAGGACGACGGCAGTTCCGACGGCGGCGACGACTCCGACGACGACGTAAATATCTGACGCTTATGATCCGCTTGGTTTCTGTTTTTGCGTTTGTGCTTCTCACGGCCTGCGGTCTTGCGGAAGACGAGCGCGACGACAAGAACAAGCGCGTATACATCACTTTTGCCGATCCCGCATTCGAGGCTTACTGCCTTGAGAATTTCGACCACGACCACGACGGACGCATTTCGCGCTACGAAGCGCAGCGCGTCCTGAGAATGGACTGTTCGGACCGGGGTATCGCGCATATGTGGGAAATCGGCGAATTCTCGCGGCTCGAACGACTCGATTGCAGCGGCAACGACCTCACGCAGCTCGACCTGCATGAGTGTCCGCTGCTGCAAACGCTCGATTGCAGCCGTAACCGCATCGCGTCGCTCGATCTGGACGGCCTGCGCGGTCTGCTGGAACTGAACTGTGCGGACAATGCGCTTACGCGTCTGGATCTGAAGGCCGCCGGAGCGCTCCGCCTTCTGGATTGCAGCGGCAATGAACTCGTGACGCTCGATCTCACGTCCTGTTCGGCTCAGCTTAAAGCCGATGCGCGCAGCAATCCCCCGCTCGGGACCGTCTATCGCCGCGAATCTCAGAGCGTCGATGCCGACGGGCATACCGACATAATCGTTCGCTGAATCCGCTTCGCCCCTTTCTGAACAATCCGCCGCTGTCCGGTTTCTTCGATACGGAACTGTCTTTCGGTCCGTATGTGCCTGTTTCTGCCGCTATTCCTTTGACGTGAAGGCCC
>JAJPZH010000291.1:0-996 GCA_021204515.1 Alistipes sp.
GTGCGGTCCATTGGTTGTTCGTCAATCCAGACTAACATGGCTCGGATATGATGTCCCGCCTGCGGCTTGTCGTCGGGCCGCACGAGCATCTCGCCCCTCGAAAGGTCGATTTCGTCTTCGAGCGTAAGCGTCACCGACTGCGGGGCGAAGGCGTATTCCGGGTTGCGGTCGTAGGTGACGATCTCTTTCACACGAGACCGCTTGCCCGAGGGCAGAGCCATTACCTCGTCGCCCCGGTGAATGACTCCTGAAGCGATCTTGCCGCTGAACCCGCGGAAGTCGAGGTTCGGCCGCAGTACGTACTGTACTGGAAACCGGAAGTCCTGCATGTTGATGTCGCGGTCGATTTCGACTGTTTCGAGAAATTCGAGTAGAGCAGGGCCCTCGTACCACGGCGTGCGCATACTACGTTCGACGACATTATCACCTTCCAGTGCCGAAAGGGGGATGCATTGTAGGTCGGGAATGCCGAGCGGCGCGACGAAGCGACGGTATTCGGCGACGATCTCATCGAAACGCTCTTTCGAGAATCCCACCAAGTCCATTTTGTTCACGGCCAGCACCACGTGGCGGATACCCAGCAGCGACACGAGGTAGCTGTGGCGGCGGGTCTGAGTGATGATCCCGTTGCGGGCATCAACGAGGATGATTGCGAGATTCGCCGTTGAGCCACCCGTGATCATGTTGCGCGTATACTGTTCGTGTCCCGGCGTGTCGGCGATGATGAACTTGCGCCGGTTGGTCGAGAAATAACGATAGGCGACATCGATGGTGATGCCCTGCTCGCGTTCGGCCTTCAGACCGTCGCACAGCAGCGCGTAATCGATGTGGTCGCCGGCGTTGCCGCAGCGTTTGCTGTCCCGCTCGAGAGCGTCGAGCTGATCTTCATAGAGTTTTTTACTGTCGAAAAGCAGACGCCCGATGAGCGTCGATTTGCCGTCATCGACCGACCCTGCGGTCAGCAGCCGCAGCAGGTCTTTTTTCTCATCCCTGTCG
>JAJPZH010000291.1:1006-3225 GCA_021204515.1 Alistipes sp.
AATTCTTCTATGCTGAGTGTCATGATGTTCAAATTTAGAAATATCCTTCGTGTTTTTTTTGTTCCATGCTGCCCTCCTGATCGAAGTCGATCACACGTGTCGTGCGCTCCGAACGGGTGGTGGTCATCATTTCCTCGACGATCTTTTCAATGGTGTCGGCATCGCTTTCGATGGCTCCGGTCAGCGGGTAACAGCCCAGTGTCCGGAAACGGACCTTGCGCATCCGGGCCTTGCGGCTCAGCTCCTTGGGCATACGGTCATCATCGACCATGATGAGATTGCCGTTTATCTCGACGACGGGGCGCTCCTTGGCGTAATAGAGCGGCACGATGGGAATACGCTCCTGACGGATGTACTGCCAGACGTCCAGCTCCGTCCAGTTCGAGAGCGGGAAGACGCGAATGCTTTCTCCCTCGCGGATACGGGTGTTGTAGATATCCCACAGTTCGGGACGCTGGTTTTTGGGATCCCATTGCTGGAACTCGTTGCGGAACGAAAAGATGCGCTCTTTGGCCCGGCTTTTTTCTTCGTCGCGTCGGGCACCGCCGAATGCGGCATCGAAGCCGTGTTTCTTCAGGGCCATCAGCAGTGCCTGGGTTTTCATCAGGTCGGTGTGTACCTTGCTGCCGTGGGTAAAGGGACCCACTCCCTCCTCGTAGGCTTTCCGGTTGTATTCGACGATCAGGTTCCAATTATGTTCTGCGGCATACCGGTCGCGGAATTCGATCATTTCACGGAATTTCCATTTCGAGTCGATGTGCATGAGCGGGACCGGCACGCGGCCGGGGTAAAACGCTTTTTCGGCCAGCCGTACCATTACCGAAGAATCCTTGCCGATCGAATAGAGCATCACCGGGTTGCGGAATTCGGCGGCCACTTCGCGGATAATATGGATGGCTTCGGCTTCGAGCGCCTTCAGATGTGTCAGATTGTATGTTTCCATATGTTCAATAAGTTGATTTCGGGTCGATTGATATTATGGGTATGATCGCCCGGACGATCCGCCGGACGCACTTTTCCACGCTCAAGTGCGTGGTATCCAGCTGGAGTTCCGGATGCTCCGGCTTCTCGAACGGAGCCGTGATGCCGGTGAATTCGGGGAGCGCACCGCTGCGGGCCTTGGCGTATAGTCCCTTGACGTCGCGGTGCTCGCACTCTTCAAGCGGTGTCGAGACATAGATTTCGAAAAAGTGCTCTTTGCCCACAATTTCGCGAGCCAGTTTTCGCAGAGCGGTGGTCGGGGAAACGAACGCCGCTAGCGTGATGATTCCCGTGTCGGTGAAGAGTTTGCATACTTCAGCAATGCGACGGATGTTTTCCCTGCGGTCGGCCTCGGAAAAGCCCAGATCGGAGTTGATGCCGCTACGCACGTTGTCACCGTCGAGAATGCGGCTCATATAACCTAAGGAAGAAAGTTCCCGTTCCAATGCGACGGCTACGGTGCTTTTTCCGGAACCGGAAAGTCCGGTGAACCAGATTGTCAGCCCGTGTTGGCCGAGGTGCTGCTCTTTCTCTTCACGCGACTCCATGCGGTCGAAAATCGGATGAATATCTTTTATCATATCGGTTTATTTCAAAATTGCCAGAATAAGGGAACGAGCGCCATCGTCAGCGTAAAGGCGATCAGGTTGAGCGGAAGCCCTGCCCGCACAAAGTCGCGGAACCGATAGTTACCGATGCCCTGTACAATCATGTTGGTCTGATAGCCAATCGGCGAGGAGAAACTGGCCGAGGCGGCGATACAGATTGTCACGAAAAAGGGCATGGGGTTCACGCCGAGTAGCTCCGCGGCCGAGAGGGCGATTGGAAAGGCGAAGGCCGCGGCCGCATTGTTGGTGATCAGTTCGGTGGTGAGGTTGGTGACAACGTAGAGTACGGCCAATACCACCCACGGCGATACATTGCCCGACAAGGCAATCAAATGTTCTGCGATACAGTTCGCAAGGCCCGAATTGGTCATGGCCCGACTGATCGCCAGTGCTGAGGCGATGGTCACGAGGATGTCCCATGAGATGAATTTCGTGTATTTTTTTGCCGGGAAGATGCCGAAAATGGCCATTAGCACCGTTACGATTGCCACCCAGAAAAACATGTCCGACCGGATGCCGGGAAGCACCCGTTGTACAGAAGGCAAGTTGCCGAATGTAGCACCGGCGATCATTAGCGTGAGCAGCGCCAGCGCCAGCCATTTTTTCCATGGCGGGCAAGAGGACTTGTGT
>JAJPZH010000272.1:0-1162 GCA_021204515.1 Alistipes sp.
GGTTATTACTTGACGCTACGCGATGGGACCCGACTCAACAAGGCCGAGTGTCCGTCGTTGGTGGGAATGGCCCGCTGGCAGCCGCTCAACGGCTTCCGCAAAGGCGGTTTCGGCGGTTACCGGTTCAGCAACGAGGCGGTGAACAAACCCTCCTACAAATGGATGCGCACCGGAATTCAGGCGCAGAATCCCGCAGTAAATTAGTTCGAACAACTAAAATGCAAAAAAAGATGAAAAACAGCATTAAAACAGCAGTTCTCGGTCTCGCGGCGCTCGTTTCGGGATTCACGGCCTGCAACGATGCCGATTACGATACGCTCGGAGTACACGCCTTCGTCAGCGAGAGCGCGTCGAATAAAAGTACGAAAGTGACCATTACCGAACTGGGGGCCGACGCCGAAATCACGGCCTGCCTGAGCGAGGCCGCAACGAAAGACGTGAAGCTGAAATTCGTGGTCGATTCCGAGGTGCTGGACCTGTACAACCAGAAGCAGGCTTCGAGTTTTCTCGTACTGCCCGAAGAGGTCTACGAGATGGACTCCGAAGTGACGATCAAGGCCGGAGAATTCAGCGCTCCTGCGACCAAGATCCATATCAAACCGCTGCCCAAGGAGTATGTCGGCGAGAGCTATGCCCTGCCGCTGCGTCTTGTCAGCGCCGACGGGTCGGTTCCGGTGACTTCGGTGACCTCGACCTATGTGATTACGACCGAAGCGATCGTCGTCTCGTCGCTCCCGATGTTCGTCAGCGGCGCGGAGCTTGCCGCCGACGGTTTCCCCCTGACGCTTCCGCAGTTTACGGTCGAGGTGCGTTTCCAAGTGAGCAATACGGCCAACCGCAACCGTGCCGTATTTACCAACGGCGGTTCGGTGCTGCTGCGCTTCGAGGACCCGCAGAACGACACTTCGGAACATAAGGCCCATTCGCTGGTGCAGTTCCAAGGCGAAGGCTGGTATCTCAATCCGTCGTTGTCGTTTACGCCCAACAAATGGCAGCATCTGGCGCTGACCTATGACGGGACCAAGGTGACCCTTTATGTCAACGGCACTTTTGCCGGCAGCAAGGAGGGCGTGTGCGATCCCAACTTCGGATCGGCCAACTGGTTCTCCGGCGATTCGTGGTGGAGCGGATGCAAGATACTGATGTCCGAGGCGCGTATCTG
>JAJPZH010000272.1:1262-21399 GCA_021204515.1 Alistipes sp.
CCGGCGATTCGTGGTGGAGCGGATGCAAGATACTGATGTCCGAGGCGCGTATCTGGTCGGTATGCCGTACGGAAGCGCAGGTGCAGAACAACATGACCACGACCAGCGCCAAATCGCAGGGCTTGGAGGCTTACTGGCGCTTCAACGAAGGCGAGGGCAATACGTTCGAGGATTGCACGGGCAACGGGCATACGCTGAAGACGTCCAAGACCCCGACGTGGGTTGCCGGCATCAAGTCCACCGATACGGAGACGCCGTGGCCTTAATCCCGTAATTATGGCGCAGGCGCGCCCGGTGCGTGCCTGCCGCCATGCGGTTCATTGAAATTGTTTGTTAAATACGATTACATTATGATGAAAAAATTGAAATATTTGTGTGCAGGATGCCTTGCGCTGGCCGTCGTGGCTTTCGTTGCGTGCGATGACGACGATGAGGGCCTGAACGGGTGGACCGATACGGCTTATGTATATGTTCAGGGCGAAACGCTCGGCAACGATATGCTGAAACAGGCTGTCGTCATCGAAACGGAGGGGTTGGAGGATGCCACACCTTGCGTCTATACTTTCCGGGCGTGCATAAGTAAACCTGCCAAAGCCGATGCGACCGTATCGCTGACCGCCGCCGCTTCGGGGGGGGGAATAGCGGATATGCTCGAAAATACGATGACTCTGAGTGCCGAAAGCCTGACAATTCCTGCCGGGCAGCTCGCTTCCGAAGAGGCGACCCTTACGATCGATCCGGCGTTCTTGGCCATTACCGACGAGCAGAAAACATACGATCCGGCGGTTTTCACGGTGACGATGGGCGGGCTTAAAACGTCCTGCAACGACGTCAGGCTTTCGACCAAAACCAATAAGGTGACCGTTACTTATAAAAAGACGGTCAAGCCTTATCTGAATCTTGCGAGCGGAACTCCGAGCAATGCCGAGTATATGGACCGTACCAATTGGAGCGGTACGCTGGGCGAAGGCGTCGAAGGTTCGATCGATAAGATTTTCGACGGCAGTACGGGGTCCGATATCGCAGCCAACAGTGCGCCGTGGGAATTTACGCTCGATCTGGGTGCGGAGACCACGATGCTGGGGGCGAATACAAGACACTGGGCTGCCAGCTATGCTCCGAGATCGATCGAAGTGCTTACTTCGCCGGACAACGCGACGTGGAAATCGCATGGTACGCTCGCGGTATCCGGCGGTACACAGAACTGGCGGTTCCTGAAGCCGGTTACGGCCCGTTATCTGAAATACCGGGTGATGTCGCCCAACAGCCGGACCGATATTACGGAATTCAATATTTATGTCGCCAAGCAATAGGGGTCGATAGGAATTAGTGTATTAGGGGAAGCCGCCCGGTTCGAGACCGGGCGGCTTTTTTGGTTGAGAGGGTTTGTGTGATATGGTTATATGGGCGATTATCGGCCGGGGCGTGTGCAACGGAAGCGAAAAAAACGTACATTTGTGGCCATGAATGAACGACATATCGACATAAACGAATTCGATTACGACCTGCCCGACGGGCGGATCGCCAAGTTCCCGCTTGCCGAACGCAGTGCGTCGAAGTTGCTGGTCTACCGCGGCGGGGAGATCGGCGAAGCGCATTTCGCCGACATCGGCGACGTGCTGCCCGAGGGCCAGCTGCTGGTGTTCAACAATACGAAGGTGATCCGCGCGCGGATCATCATGCATAAGCCTTCGGGCGCCCGTATCGAGGTGTTCTGTCTCGAACCGCACGATCCGGCCGATTACGAACGGGCTTTCGCCGTCGTCGGGCGGTGCGAATGGTCGTGCATCGTGGGCAACCTCAAGAAATGGAAAGAGGGGTATGTGGAGATCAATTTCGAGCACGAAGGCCGCCCGGAGCATCTGCGGGCGTGGCTCGTCGAGAACCGCGGCCGCGAGCATACCGTGCGCTTCGAGTGGTCGGCGGCGATGACGTTCGGGCAGCTGCTCGAATACCTCGGACGGATTCCGATTCCGCCCTATCTGAACCGCGAAAGCGAGGAGATCGACTATACGCGCTACCAGACCGTCTATTCCAAATTCGAAGGGTCGGTGGCCGCGCCGACGGCGGGGCTGCACTTCACGCCCGAACTGATCGAAGGGATGAAGGCGCGCGGCTTCGGGTTCGAGGAGGTGACGCTGCATGTCGGGGCCGGAACTTTTCTGCCCGTCAAGGACGACGATGCCGCCCGGCATCCGATGCACACCGAGCATTTCGAGGTGCGCCGTGCGGCGGTGGCCCGTCTGCTGGAAAAATGGGAGCGGATCACGGCCGTCGGCACGACTTCGGTGCGGACGCTCGAATCGCTCACGGCGCTGGCGTGGCGCATACGTACGGCCGGAACGCCCGATGCGGAGCGGGTGGTCGGCCAGTGGGAACTGTACGACGTGCCTGCGGAATTTTCCGGGCGCGAGGCGTTGGAGACTCTGCTGAAATACATGGAGGCGAACGGACTGGACCGCATCAAGGCGGCGACGCAGATTATGATTACGCCGCTGGGGTACGAATTCCGCATCGTGCGCAACATCGTCACCAATTTCCACCAGCCCAAATCGACGCTGCTGCTGTTGGTGTCGGCTTTCGTCGGCGAGGACTGGCGGCGGATTTACGCATATGCCCTCGGACATGATTTCCGTTTTCTGAGTTACGGCGATTCGTCGGTGCTGATGCGCTGACGGGGGCGTGGGCCGAGAGAGAATGTGCGGGCCGGATGCTGTTTCCGCAGGATTCCGGGCCGGTTATCCGACGACCGCTGCGAACAGATCCAGATGGTCGTCCACATAGCGGGCGAGCGTTTCCGTGACTTCGGCTTCCATTTCGCCGTACTCCTCTTCCAGTGCGTCGAACGCTTCGTACTGCTCGTACATCGCCATAAACTCCTCGTCGGTGCGCTCCCGTTCCAGATCCTCCCGGTTGGCGTCGTAGATCTTCTTGGCGCGGTAGACCAGCTTCGAGAAACTCTCCGCACCCCACAGGCGCATGACTCTGGCGAACGGATTGCCGAAGATATAAGCCCCGTAACCGTTCTGGATAAGCTGGCAGAAGCCGCCTTCGGTCACCTCGTCCCGGAAAATCTGGTAGGCGAGCAGCGAGTGCTGTTCGCCGCTGAGCAGCGGCATCGTTTCGGCCGTCGGGTCTCCGCCGACCGTCTCCTTGTATTTGTCCGTAAAGACCCGGAGGAATTCGTCCATCCCTTTGGCTGCTGCCGCTTGCAGGGCCTTTTCTGTAATTTCGATCACGGTTTTTTTATCGTTTGAATGTGAATTTCGGGGCGCGGGCCGCCGGATTACCGCTGTGCTTCGGGCGCGTAGGTACGCAGGGCCAGTTTCTTGACCCAGACCACGAAGCCGCCCGTGAGGATCAGGTTCAGCACCAGCGTCAGTACCGAGATGATAAGCGCCGGGCCGCCCAGACTGTAGCCCAGCGCGATGAAGATCACGCCTGCGCCCACTTCGCCGCGGGTGAACATGCCGATCGAGAGGGCGAGGCGTTCGCTGATCTTACGGTCGCGGTAGAAGAAGAGCGGCACCAGTTTGCCGATGTTCGAAAGCAGCGATACGGCCACCACGTGCAGCGCCAGCGTGCCCCAAGGCATCATGGGCTGCGAACCCGTGACCGACGTCGCGGCGGCCGTGTCGCCCGGAGCACCCGTTACGAGCGGCATGCTCAGCCCCACGAGCAGCATGAAGAGGAACGAGATGCCGGTGGTGATACGCCGTTCGGCGGCGGTGTCTATCTCTTTGTGTTTCATCAGCATACCGACGACGAATGCCGGGAGCAGGACTTCGATGTGGATGCTGTTCTCCGGGCCGTAAAGCCGGGCTGTGACGATGTAGACGATCTGAGTCAGGGCGCAGACCACGACGGCCAGACCCAAGATGGTTTTCCAGTCCTGACGTACGTTCCACGTCGCCTGCCAGCGCCAGCCGACGACCAGCAGGAGGGTGACGATGGCGATGATGGCGAACATCTGCCACCGCAGGCCGATCATCAGGATTTGCAGGGGAATCATCAGCAGAATGGTGTCCAGATCGTCGAAGATGGCCAGTACCTGTATCTTTTTGTAAATCCAGCTTTTCTTGAGGCTCAGAGCCGCGAGCATCGTGAAGAGGATGCCGGCCGAGGTCGGCGCGGCGAAACGGCTCAGCAGCAGGTTTTCCTTCCACGCCTCGCCGCTGTTCCACAGTTCGGGCGGAAGCAGTACGAAGACGTAGTAGAGGACGATGAGTATCCACGGCAGCGCCGCCGTGGCCATGGCGATAAAGTAGTCGGCAGTGTAGGAGCGCCAGCGGGTTTTGTCGATTTCGAATTCGCGGCCGACGTTGATCATGATGAATCCGAGGCAGACGTAAAGCAGCGTGTCGGAACAGTTTTTGAAGGTCGCGTATCCTGCGCCGAGCGTGCCCGGAAGTAATTGCGAGACGACGAGTCCCAGCATCAGGAAAAGAGAGAACGAGAGAACTTTTCGCATTAATTGATAGTTGTTTGCAAGTGTGAGGAGTGCATTCGGCGACAAAGATAATATATTCTGGTTTAATCCAGAACCCGTATCCGGCTTTCGTGAAAAAAATAACAATTATGAAACCGCAATTCACAATTATTTTGTAACTTTGCGGTCGAAAACGGCAAATCAGTATTTAAACCATAAATTAAACATTTACAACTATGCAGATTGTAGAGATTCACGCAAGAGAGATCCTCGACTCGCGAGGCAATCCGACCATCGAGGTCGAAGTACGTACCGTATCCGGCGCATTCGGCCGCGCAGCCGTTCCGAGCGGCGCATCGACGGGCGAGAACGAGGCACTCGAACTTCGTGACGGCGACAAGAGCCGTTATCTGGGCAAGGGCGTGCAGAACGCTGTCAAGAACGTAAACGAGGTGATCGCTCCCGCCGTTATCGGCATGAACGTAGCCGATCAGGTGGGTATCGACAAGGCTATGATCGCCCTCGACGGTACGAAGACCAAGTCGAAGCTGGGCGCAAACGCCATCCTCGGCGTATCGCTGGCCGTGGCCCGCGCTGCCGCCGACTACTTCGGCATGCCGCTCTATCGCTATATCGGCGGTGCAAACGCCAAGACGCTGCCCGTTCCGATGATGAACATCATCAACGGCGGTTCGCACTCGGACGCTCCGATCGCATTCCAAGAGTTCATGATCCGTCCCGTGGGCGCTCCTTCGTTCAAGGAGGCTATCCGTATGGGTGCCGAAGTGTTCCACAATCTGAAGAAAGTGCTTCACAACCGCAACCTTTCGACGGCTGTCGGCGACGAGGGCGGTTTCGCTCCTGCGCTGAACGGCACCGAGGATGCTATCGAGTCGATCATCGAGGCTATCAAGATGGCGGGTTACAAGCCCGGCCGCAAGGAAGAGGGCGGCGACGTGTCGATCGGCATGGACTGCGCTTCGTCGGAGTTCTACAAGGACGGCGTTTACGACTACACCAAGTTCGAAGGCGAGAAGGGTGCGAAGCGCTCGTCGAAGGAGCAGGTCGAATACCTGAAGGGGCTGGTCGCCAAATATCCCATCGACTCGATCGAGGACGGTATGTCGGAGAACGACTGGGACGGCTGGCAGCTGCTCACCAAGGAGCTTGGCGGTAAGTGCCAGCTCGTGGGCGACGACCTGTTCGTGACCAACGTGGACTTCCTGAAGAAGGGTATCGAGATGGGCTGCGCGAACTCGATCCTGATCAAGGTAAACCAGATCGGTACGCTGACCGAGACGCTCGACGCTATCGAGATGGCTCACCGTGCAGGTTACACTTCGGTTACCTCGCACCGTTCGGGCGAGACCGAGGATTCGACCATCGCCGATATTGCCGTGGCTACCAACTCGGGTCAGATCAAGACCGGCTCGGCGTCGCGTTCGGACCGTATGGCCAAGTACAACCAGCTGCTCCGTATCGAGGAGGAACTCGGCGACGAGGCTATCTACGGCTACACGAAGGTCTACCGCAAGTAATTGCATATTTTAAATAAAAGGCCGGACGCAATTCGCGTCCGGCCTTTTTATTTTCTGTGTGAGGGGCGTTTCCCGTCTTGTCCTTTTTCCGTCCCGAAAGAAATACGGTTTGTCCGGGGCGGACTGCACTGGGAAGGGGCGTTGGGGCGGATTCTGTCTTTTCGGTTCGTCTTCCGGTCCGTTTTTCGGTTCGTCTCCCGGTCCGGCTCTCCGGTCTGCTTTTCGGTCCGGCTTTTCTGTTCAACTACTTCAACTTCGCCTCCGCTTTTTCGGACGCAGCGGTTCAGGGCCAGCGCGGGGCAGTGTTCGCCGCATGCTGAAAATCTCCGGAAGGCATGTTTTTCTTTCGGGAATTTTTCGTATCTTTACTCAAACTAACCGCTTATGATGTCCATGTCTCTGCTCCGAACTTTGTCTGCGGCCTGCGTGCTCCTGTGCGCTGCGGGCTGTGTGTCGTCTTCCCGCAATCCTGATCCGGCCGATGTGCTGCCGACGCCCGAACAGACGGCGTGGCAGAAGATGGAATATTATATGTTCGTCCATTTCGGTCCCAATACCTTTACCGGCTCGGAATGGGGATCGGGCGAAGAGAGTCCCGAAGTATTCGATCCTGCGGCGCTCGACTGCCGTCAGTGGGCCGCGACGGCCCGGGCGGCCGGGATGAAGGGAATCATCCTGACGGGCAAGCATCACGACGGATTCTGTCTCTGGCCCAGCGGGCAGAGTACGCATACGGTGCGCGAAAGCGGCTGGCGGGACGGCAAGGGCGACGTGCTTCGCGAACTGTCGGATGCCTGCCGCGAATACGGGCTGAAATTCGGCGTTTACGTCTCGCCGTGGGACCGGAACCATCCGGCATACGGCACTCCGGCTTATAACGAGGTCTTTGCCGCGATGCTTCGCGAGGTGCTGACGGGATACGGCGACATCTTCGAGCTGTGGCTCGACGGCGCGAACGGCGAGGGACCGAACGGCAAAAAGCAAGTGTACGACTGGGAGCTGTTTCACGAAACGATTCGCGCATGTCAGCCCGGCGCGGTGATCTTCAGCGACGTGGGGCCCGGCTGCCGCTGGCTCGGCAACGAGCGGGGCGAAGCGGGGGAGACCTGCTGGTCGCGGCTCGATATCGCCGGATTCGGGCCGGGGTTGGATGCGCCGCCCGCGGATACGCTCAACCGCAGCAATGTCTTCGGCGCTGCATGGGTACCGGGCGAAGCCGATGTGTCGATCCGTCCGGGATGGTTTTACGACCCTTCGAGCGATGGCGAAGTCAAGAGCGTCGCCGAGTTGTTCGATATTTACTGTACGTCGGTCGGGCGCAATGCCAATCTGCTGCTGAACGTCCCGGCCGACCGCCGGGGGCGTATTCCCGCGCCCGATTCCGTGCGGCTGATGGAACTGCGCTCGGTGCTGGATGCGACCTTCGCCGATAATCTGGCGGCAGGCGCACAAGTCGCGGATGCGGACGGGAATGCCGTGCCGGTCGTGTCGGACGGTGATTACGAGACCTTCCGGACGGCGCGCGGACGGAAGGAGACGCTAGAACTGACGCTCCGGGAGCCGAAGACGTTCGATCTGCTGCTTTTGCAGGAGTATGTTCCGCGCGGACAGTTCATCGCGGCGTGGAATGTCGAATACCTCGATGCCGGGGGCGAGTGGCGGCAGTTCGCTGCGGGAACCACCGTCGGTTACAAACGTATCGTGCGTTTCGGGTCGGTGACCGCGCAGAAAATCCGGCTGAACATCACCGATGCGTTCGGCGCTCCGTCGGTCTCTGAAATCGGTCTGTATCGGGCGGCGCTTTAGAGAGCGGAGTCCGGCGGTTTATCGGCGGTTTATCGGCGGCGTATTGGCCGGCGGAAGCCCGTGGAGTATGGAGATCGTTCTTCTCAAAAAAACGGCAGGGACCGACGACCGCCCTTCCCTTCTGCAATGGATTGCGTCACCGTATCTTTCTCAACTGTGCATCTGTCAATGTAAATTAAGAAAAGAGGTTGTCTAAAACTTGTTGGACAACCTCTTCCTATTGATGAATCCGGCCTTAATTTACAGAGGCTGGATTGGAAGATAGCCTGATAGTATGGTAGGATTGCTTGCTTGGCTGATAACCTGAATCGTTTTGGTATTACGACTCTGCGAGATTGGATTGTCCCCAGATCGTCCCGTCGCTGAATCGACTGGGGGCCGTAGGCCGCATGTTGTAGTGCGAGGCCATGATGCTGCCGTAGGCTCCCGTAGAACGGATCGAGAGGATGTCGCCGCGGTGCGATTCTGGAAATTCGATGTTGCGGGCGAAGACGTCCGACGATTCGCAGATCGGCCCGGCGATCGAGCAAAGTTCCGTTGGGCGGTGTTCCGGGGCCGCCGTCAGATTCTCGATCTTGTGATGGGCACTGTACAGCGCCGGGCGGATCAGTTCGGTCATCCCGGCATCGGTGATGACGAAATGCGCTCCGCTGGCCGTGGTTTTCGTGTAAAGTACCCGCGTGATCAGTTCGCCGCACTGCGCGACGATCGAACGGCCCAGTTCGAAGTGTACGGTCTGTCCGGGAATGAGTTTCAGATTTTCATGGAACGTACGGAAATATCCGGCAAAATCGGGGATCGGTTCCGCGTCCGGGTCGTTGTAGTCGATTCCCAGACCGCCGCCCATGTTGAGATGGCGGAGCTCCACACCCTTCGATGCGAACCACGCAGCGATTTCGTTGACCTTTCCGGCCAGTTCGGCGAACGATTCCAGTTCCCGGATTTGCGACCCGATGTGAAAATGCAGTCCGAATATGCGGATGTTCTTCATAGCGTGTAGTTTGGCCAAAGCCGTGTCGATCTCGGTATGGGAGATGCCGAATTTGCTCTCCGACTGTCCGGTCGAAATGTAGCGGTGGGTATGGGGACGAACGTCTGGGTTGATCCGCAGGGCGACGTTCACCCGTTTTCTTTGTTTGGCCGCCAGTTCGTCGATCACCTCCAGTTCCTGCAGTGATTCGCAGTTGAAAGAGAAAATGCCTTGGCGGATGGCGTATTCGATTTCGTGGTCGCTTTTCCCGACTCCTGCGAAGACGATCTTTGAGGGATGGAATCCATTTTCTATCGCACATTCCACTTCATAGCCGCTCACGCAATCCGCCCCTAATCCGGCTTGCCGGATTTCGTAGAGGATGTGAGCTTCAGCATTGGCTTTCATGGCGTAGTGAATCCGGTAGCCGTATTTCGCCGCTTCAGTCATCGCGGTCTGCAGGGTTCGTCGCAACAGGTCTATGTCGCAGTAGTAGAACGGTGTCTGTGGGACGATCACACCCGGCTGTAAGATGTAGCGTGACATAATGACTCTTTTTGTTTGGGTTAGACTATGCTTGTTACAATTTGTTCTAAATTATCCGAACAAGGTATGTGCCGTTTTCGTTGATGTGATTCTATTGGGTTTATAGTTAATGTGTTGCTGTGTTCTCTTACACTAATGGCGGTGTCGGGAACCTTTCAGAATGAGAGTCCGGATTTTCATTCTGATACAGCGGAGATGCCCCGCGGACCGGCAGGACCGGGATTTTCCACATCCGGAGTGTGGATTTTTTCTACATTTTTGTAGAATTTTTCCACACGCGGCGAAGAATTCATTTGTGACAAAATTTTGATTTTCAGGCGGCTTGCTGCGGCAGAACTATTTTGGCATTCCGATTGAGCCGGGTTCAGATAAACTCAAACCCGATTTATAAAAAGATGTTACTCCTCTTTCGTGTGCAGGCGGACGTACATCGTCCTGCTCCTGCTATGCGCCCTTTCCGCGCCGGTGCGTGCGGATGAGAAACCTGCAGCCGTCATGGCCGGCGAGGCTGCCCAGCCTGCCGAGCGCACCGTTTCCGGCAAGGTGACGGACGAACACGGCAACCCGCTCATCGGCGCCACCATCGTTGTCAAGGATGCCCCGACCGTGAGCGGTACGATCACCGGCCCGGACGGTTCCTTTTCGCTGAAAGTTCCCGCGCGTTCGACCCTACTCGTCACTTATGTCGGTTACAAGAGCCTGAAACTCCCGGTGCTGAACCGCGATGAATTGAAGATCGTCCTCGAAGAAGAGGCCGAACGGCTGGACAATGTGGTCGTTGTGGGCTACGGTACGCAGTCGAAATCGGACCTGACGGGTTCCATCGCTTCCGTGAAAGCCGATGACTTCAAGGACGTTCCTGCCCGTTCCGTGGCTGAGGCTTTGCAAGGTAAGGTGGCCGGCGTGATGGTTTCGAAGACCAGCGGCAAGCCGGGTAGCAGCTCGGACATCGTGATCCGCGGTGTCGGGTCGATCAACGGTCTGAACCCGCTGTTCGTCATCGACGGCGTAGCCTGCGACAACAACAGCAACTACAACCTGAACGACATCGAGTCCATCGAGGTCATCAAGGACGCCAGCGCTGCGGCGATCTACGGTTCGCGTGCGGCCGGCGGCGTGGTGCTCATCACGACTAAGAAGGGCCGTTTCAACACCAAGCCCAAATTCTCGTTCACCAGCCATGTCGGCGTCCGGCAATATACGGATATGTACGATCTGCTGGGTACCGCCGATTACATCCGCGTAAAGCAGGCGCTGGGCGAGAACTATCCGATCTGGTCTGATCCGGCGTCGCTCCCCAATACCGACTGGGTCGACGAGATCTACCAGTCGGGCATTGAGCAGAGCTACAACCTTTCGCTGACGGGCGGCAGCGAGAAATTCCGTTACTACCTTTCGGGAGCCTACGAACGGGAAAACGGTATTCAGATGAAAAACTACTGGGAGCGGATTTCGGCCCGTCTGAACGTCGACTACAAGGTGAACGAGTCCATCACCGTCGGTACGCGCATCTATCTGGCCCGTCTGCGCGGGAATCCCTATACGGAATCTTTCCCTTGGGTTTCGATCCCCTATATGAACGTCTACGACGAAGACGGGGGCTATGCGGCGGTTCCTTCGGGGATCGACTTCGACGGTTCGAACCCTGTGGCCGTCATCGATCTCCAGCACCAGAAGCAGTCCGACCTGCTGGCCAACGCCGATCTTTTCGTCGATTGGGAGATCGTCAAGGGGCTGAAACTGAACCTTACGGGGTCGGCCCAACTGGGCGGCGGTTACGACGACAACTACTCCGAGCCCAACAACCTCGGGCGTTCGCCCTCGAAGGACAGTTACACCAAAGCGCTCAATTACGACGAGCAGTACACTTTCACGGCCACGCTCTCTTACGCCCGCAAGTTCGGGCGCCACGATTTCAAGGTGATGCTCGGCTGGGAGGCCAAGAACGCCCATTTCGCCGACCTGAGCGCCACGGCCACCGATTTTCCGGTGAACGACCCGTTGTCGTTCGCACTCTCAACGAACATTAACAAAACTGCCTCGGGCGCCCTGAGCGAAGACCGTTTCCTCTCGCAGTTCGGCCGCCTGAACTACTCGTTCGACAACCGCTATCTGCTGACGGTCAACTTCCGCCGCGACGGATCACCGAAATTCGGCCCCAAGAACCGCTGGGGTGTGTTCCCGTCGGTATCGGTGGGGTGGAAAATCTCCGAGGAGCCTTTCTTCAAGTCTTGGGACCAGCAGTGGATCACCTCGCTCAAACCGCGTTTCAGTTGGGGAATCCTTGGCAATGACCAAGCGCTGAACAAATTCGCCTATATGGCTGCATTCCAGAACGTGACGGTGCATTCGTTCGACGGCACTACGGCCGTCGGCGGTTACAACAACATCAAGGTCATCAACGAGGACATCAAATGGGAGTCGATCTACAATACGAACGTCGGTCTGGACCTCGAACTCTTCCAGAATCGTCTCATGTTCTCGTTCGACTACTACCAGCGTATCACCAAAAACATGATTTACGCCCTTTCGACCCCGAATTCGGCGGGTATTACGTCGATGGGCGGCGGGCTGACTACGATGAGCACGATGCCGGTGAACATCGGCCGTATCGACAATAAAGGCTGGGAGCTGCTGGTCAGCTACCGCAACAACATCGGTTATTTCAACTATGCCGTCAGCGGCAACGTTTCGCAGAACCGCAACAAGGTGGTCGATTTGGGCCTTCCTACGGCTTATATCTATGGCGGCGGCGGGCATCCCAACACGGGTCCGAGTCCCTGCAAGACGGTCAATGGACTGCCGATCAGCCAGTTCTGGGGACTGAAGACCGACGGTATGATCACCTCGCAGGCGGAGATCGATGCCCTCAACGCCAAGTCACAGGCCAACGGCTACGACTACTACCACCAGCGGCTGACGGGCGTCGGCGACCTGAAATACGTCGATCTGAACAACGACGGTACGATCAACGATGAGGACTGCTCTTTCATCGGCGATCCGTGGCCGAAAGTGCAGTACGGATTCAACATCTCGCTCGAATGGCGCGGCATCGACTTTGCGGCCGACTTCACAGGCATTGCGGGCAACGACGTGATGAACCTTTCGAGGTCCTACACTGAGAGCGTGCAGCAGAGTTCCAATACTACGGCTGACGTCTTCGGAGCCTCTTATTTTCTGGGCAACGGGCTGACTTCGCGGCCGCGCATCGTCACTCCCGACCCCGCCAACGGCAACGCTCCGGTCAAGGATCCGAACTACAATTACCAGCGTTACTCCGATTATTTCGTCGAGGACGGTTCGTATCTCAAACTCAAAAATATCACGTTGGGCTACACCTTCCCGAAGCGGTGGACGCGCAAGGCGAAAATCGACCGTATCCGCGTCTACGTATCGGCCAGCAACCTGTTCACTTTTACCGATTTCTCGGGTCTCGACCCCGAATTCTCGACGACGACCAAGACTGCTTACGGTATCTATTATGGCAGTACCTATCCGCAGACCAAGATGATCTCGTTCGGACTTGATATGAACTTTTAACCGGTACCCGACATGAAAAAACTGATTGAATATCTTCGAATCGCCGCCGTTTCCGGCTGTGCGGCGCTGACGGTTTCCTGTACGAATTACCTTGACATGAACGACCCCAATTCGCTCTCCACGGGCAATTTTCCTACGTCGATCGAGCATATCGACCTGTTGGTGAACTCGGTCTACGGCGCTCAGCACCACTGGTGTTTCTTGGGCAACTACTGGGCCGGATACGTCATGTACTGCCTCGACCACACCATCGACCTCCAATGGCACAACGATCAGGGATGGGTCGATATCTGCTCCGGCGCCGTGAAGATCGGCAATAACAAGGTGACGGACCCGTGGACGGCGCTCAGCATGGGTGTCTACTACGCCAATACGGCCATGGAGGAGATCGACGCCTACCGGGCCGCCGCCCCGGCTTCCGAGGCCGCGTCGCTGGACAACTACGAGGGCGAATGCCTCTTTTTCCGGGCCTTCTACCGGTGGCACATGCTGTCGCTCTACGGCCAGCCCGATATGGACGGAGTAGGTATCCCCCTTATCGACAAGGTCCCCAAAACGCTGGAGGAGATGTATGTCGGACGCGCGAAAACGGGCGATTGCTATCAGGCCATCATTAACGATCTGGACCGTGCCGTAGGGCTTCTCACGCAGACCGACAACCACCGTGTGACCGTTTGGTCAGCCAAGGCCTTCCGCGCCAAGGCCTGTCTCTTCGCCGGGCAGACCGACAAGGCGAAGACCGATCTCGAAGACTGCATCCACAACAGCGGCAAGACGCTGGAACCGTTCGAACGCTACCGCATGATGTTCAATGGCTACGACGAATACGAGTTCAACAGCGAGTCGTTCTACGAGATGGCCAACAAGGCCGATCCGACCAACGGTTCTGCCTATGGCAACCAGAATACGGGTTCGACCCTTTCGCTTTACTATCCGCCGTTCTGCATCGCTCCCGACAGCACGCGTACGGCCATGTCCTATGGCAACCAGTACATGCACGACCGCAACCTGCCGCGCTTTGGCTACACCGATGCCGCGCCGCTCGCCGAGGGGCATGTCCTCTCGGAGCCGAAGCCTGACGGTTCGCTGCGCTATTCGCTCAGTGAAGAATATATGAATCAGCAGCTTGCTCACCGGGAGAAGCTGGGTAAGTGGGAACCGGGCGAACCCGACCCGCGGCTTTTCGTCTGCTCGCTGCAACCCTTCGTCGATTCGGTGCAGATGACCCTCAACGGTGTGAACGCCTACCGCAAGGTCGCGCAGGTGGAGTTCAATAAATGGTGGGAGATGGACCCTAACACGGGCAATGATCCCGAAACTTTCTACGGCTGGCCTGTGCGGAAATACAACTACCTCGACGGCCATCTGGCCGACGCCACGCGCAACGTTGCCGGTTATAACATCTATTTTATCCGCCTGCCGGAGATCTACCTGATGTACGCCTACCTGCTGAAGGACTCCGATCCGGCCACGGCGCTGGAATATGTCAACAAGGTGAAGCGCCGTGCTTACGGCTACTCACCTGAGGCAGTTTCGCCCGTCGATTACAGGTCGCTGACCGACCGGACGCTGACCGCCGATGCGACGGACCATCTGGCCAATAACCCGCTGCTTTACGAGCTTTGGGCCGAGTTCTTTGGGGAGATGCGCTGGTGGGAATACGTGCGGTTCCTGCGCATGGGCAAACAGGAGGCCGATTATTACAAGACGGTATCCGGCCCGGGAGCTGCCAAGACGAACATTGTCTGGAAGGATACCAACTACGCCATGCCGATCCCGACCTCGGAATTCGAGTCGAATCCCAATCCGGACATGGTACAGACTCCCGGCTATTGAGTGCATGTATCGAAAAGAGGAAGCCCGCTTTGCGCGGGCTTCCTCTTTTTGTGTCGTCTTCAACGATTATTTATCCTGAATGGCAACCAGCCGAAACCGCATGGGGAGACTGCGTCTCTGCCTCAGGTCGGCCGGATATTCATCCGTATCCTTGATCGTGTCCAGCCCCCGGCCGAATTGGTAGGTGTAGCTGTCTTTTGTTCCGTCGCCGTCGCCGCCCTCGGCCTTATTGGCGACCACGGCATTCGAAGTCCAGTATTGCAAGTAGGGCAGTATCGGATGATTGGAGTCCAACGCATTCTCTTTTGATGCCTTTTCGATGATCTGCCAGCCCATAATACTCGGAACAGCCCAATGCAAGTCAGTTTCGTTCGTGCCCGGATTTGAGTCATGATCGGGAAAATTCTTATTCTTCAGCAGTTCTTTGATCGTACTCGGAGGGTTATTCCCAAGAGTCGGCAGGCACCACAATGTCGTTGCATAGATCAACGCGCTGCCGCCGTTCTGTTTACCCCATGGTAGGTATTTCACGGCAACCTTCCGGTGACTATCGCCGTGTCCGGGATATATGCTGGAGTCGAATGGCCCTGCAGCGATAAGATGATAGGTATTATCATAGCCGTTATTGGCATTATGATCTAATTTCTCGCCATCGAATCCCCATGGCATTGCCTCCCGGTCTACCCGGTCGATATACATCGTTATCGACTCTTTACCGTATTCGTTTTTGATATACTCTCCGGATGCTGTGTATTTGACAGGCTGATATTGTACGATTTCGAATCGGGTGAGTTCTTTTGCGTTTCTTCCGTCACCGTCGGTTAGTACTACCTCCACGCTCCGTTTGCCGTTCTTGAAACCTTGGTCGCCATAGATATCCGACTGGTTGGGGTCCCATGGGGTGATATATATCCACAGAATGGTTTTGCCGTCGTCAGTTTTGGTCACCTGCGTTTTAGCAGGCGATCCTCCCAATGAGTTCCAATCGCCCGAACCGTTGCCCTTATCATTAAAGTAAGAGATAAAGTAGATGTTGTCATCACTCGAATTTTCACTCTTCACATATATTTGGGTGCTCTCTAATCCCGAGATGTCAATGGGGTAGTACTCGCCCGAACCGCCTACAATGATGTCGCCGGTCTCGATCACGACTTTCCTTAGGTCGCTTTCCACGCGCCATGTAACTTGGGAGCCGTCCACCTTCAGATCCCCGTTTTCATCGACCTGTCCGCCCTCCGTGACGGCATTGCCTTTGAGTTGCAGGGTGACTTTATAATAGTGGTCGCGCAGCACATCGAAATTTAGGGTGGCATCGCCGCCCAAGAAGAAGCGGAACCGGACGGTGCCCCCGTATAGCGTAACCCCTTCGGTATTCCGGCGCATATACAGCGCCTCGACCTCGAGGTAGGAACAGGTTGCTGTCGATGGGTCGTCGAGCAGTCTGCTCCAGTCGTTCGTCCGACATGCAGCGGGACGTTTGAGGTGAGGACTGGTAATGCCATCCTCATGGCCGAAAGAGTCTCCGCCGTGGTCGTTCTCGAACATGAAGAGCGGAATGATGGTTTGGTCGGAGACATCGAGGTTCCCGTTGTTGTCGGAATAATGTTTGCCGGCGGCGGTTTCTGCCGAAGCCGCCCACGCCGGGGCTTGTCCTTGGTCGGAAGTGAGCGTTGCTGTCCCCACGACCATCGGCCAGTTCAGCTCGCCGCCGTCGCCCCTCTGCTCGCCGTTTTCCTCGATTTCGTCTTTAGTCGGCTTATTCTCCTTGCCGAGGTAACACCGCACCGGAACCCGGTGGAGGCTGATCCTGCGCGGGACGACGGAAACACCCTCTGCTAATTGCGATCCCTCGATCGCAACCGTGACCATAGCCACTGTCCGTTTGAGTTCGGCGGAGAGGGACAACCCGGTTTGTCCGTCCGAATGGGTGTGGGTTCCTGCGTTTTTGGCTTCTGCGAACATCATACATCCATTGGCGGGAATGCCGGGAAAGTTCTCGGGTGATTCCTGTTTCAGAGCTTTCAGAGCTCCCACGGTAATTACCGTATTCTTGTCGATCGGCTGGCCGTAATTGGCGACGATATAGAATTTTTTCCGGGTCAGCCCATACTGGCCCGTATACTCTTCGGAAAAGTGGATCGTTATGTCCCTGCCTTCCTCCATCTCGACGGAAGGATCTCCGCTCCGGCTTTCGTTGACATAGTAGGCCTCGAACAGCTTGGATGCGTCGCTTTCACCCTCTGCGACAACGATGTTCAGGTCGCGGATCTTGTCGAAATCTCCGGCTCCGGCGCGGGTCATGGGATTTACAATCACCGGATCGGGCATGATCACACGCAGGGTAACCGTCTTTCCTTCGCCGACCGGAGATAGTTCTGTCAGTTCCGGTGCCGTACTGCACGATGCGGCGCAGAGCGCCACCAAAAGGAGTGCCGGAAGCCAGTGCGGTGTGTATATCTTTTCCCCCATATGGAAAGTCTAAAATTCGGGTTTTACATCCTCGATATACCATTCGGGAACGGTGATCGAAACGGTTCCCGATTTGAACTCGATGCGGATAGGGATCAGCACCTCGTGTTTGGTGCAGTCGATGATATCCTCGTGTGCAGCCAGAAACTCGGCGAAGTTCACCTCAGCCAGCGGTTCTCCGCCCGAAGCGGGGCGCACGCATAGTGAGACCTTCTCGTGGTTCTTGTGGCGCATTATGTTGGTACGGGCGGTCAGCAAAGCCTTGCTGTCGTCGTATTTGCTTTCAAGACGGTAGGTGGTCGCATTCCCGCAGGCCCGGTTTTCGAAATCGGTGCAGGGCGACACGTTGCAGAGTTCCAGCATGAGCGTTTCGTCTGTACGCAGCCCGGAGGCGGGGACGCCGAGAACCTCGACCGACACTTTGTAGTGGGCGCTGGCGAACTCGATGATGTTGGTTTCTGTCTCTTGTGCGGCGTCGTAGGGCTCGACGGTGTAGGGTATGGAGGCATAATAAAGGGAGTCGTTGCCGGAGACGGTCTCGCCCGTCAGGTAACGTTCGGCGGCGAAGCGTATCTGATCGAAGCGGCATGATGCCAGCCCCTCGACCTTGGTGGAGTGGGTATTGCCCAGACAGACGATCCGGTATTGGCCCGGATCGAGCCGCGGCAGGGTTGTCGTGCGGGTTTGGACGTCCTCTTCCGGGAGCGTCCCGGAGGCTACGCAGTTGTTTCCCGCGTCGAAAACATACATCTCGACCCGACAGATCTTTTCCGGGAATATTTCGGCCGTGCCGTCGCCCTTATAGCTTAGCAACAGCCTGTCGGTATTGTAACAGTTGCTCAGGTCCTCACGGATGCAGGAGGAGACGATTCCGAGCAGCAGCAGATACCAAGCAATACGGATCAGTTTCATGAATCTGTCGTTTTTACGAAAGGTAAAAACAAATGGGACCGGAGCCTTCCGACCCCATTTGCGTGCTGTTGGAGAGAATTACTCGAACGAAACGGTTACATTGGGAACAATGGTCCACGATGCCACCTTCACGGTCACCTCGATACATTTGTCGGGTTGGGAAATGTTGTCCTCCGAGAATGAGAAAGACACTTGGTAGATTTTGCCGGCCTCGAATTGCTTGATCGGCGTGCCTTTGCTGTTGAGTGTCGTGGTTGCCAGATACAGCGGCGTCTCCGTGCCGCTTTGATTAGTCCCGGAATATCCGGTGAGTTTCAGAAGCAGCTGAGGATAGCCCTCGGTCTCGTTACCGTTAATCTCGCTCCCCGTAAACGCTTTGCCGTCTACGAAAAAGTGGTAGTAGAATGGGTTGTCGGTTACCTTCGTCTTATCGGATTTGGCCAGTACTGCGTTCGAGAATTCCTCCCAATGCCACGGAGTAGTGCCTTCTTCCGTTTTCTCAAGGGCATTAAAATAGTTAAAAACGTTCTCAGGGGTGATCTTCGTGCGCACTATCTCCGACAGCGTCTTCGTATCTGCCTGTATGCTTTTGTAATAATTGTTGAAAGCGAATTTTTCGAGCTTGAATTCTGCATACGATCCGAAATTAGTACATTCGATATTCTTCACCTCGATACGTGCCACGAGCGGAGCGATATTTACCTCTGCCTCGTAGACCGGATTGGCATGGGCATTATCACCGCTGTTATGATCTCCTTGTTTTGGCTGCAGCGTGGTGCAGTCGCCGTAGAGCGTGAGTTCCTCTGCATTCTGCTGCTTGTCAATCTGCAGATTCAGAACATTCTTCAGTGTATTCTCCTCCGTACTGGTGCCCTCCGTTACCGTAATGGAAGTCTCTCCCGAGGAGATGACAGCGCCTTCGGCATTGCGTACGTTACCGATGACAATGACCTTATTTACGCTGGCAGGCAGGAAATGGAAGCTTTTAGAGGTTTCTGTGTTCGTATTCTCGCCTACGAAGAAATGCGACATTGGCGATCCGTCGGCGGTTTTTCCCAGATACAGGTTCGTACCGTCGGAGAAGAAGACTTGGAAATTGGTCAGTTTTACCTGTGTTCTATTTGCGATTTCCTTATCCAGCGCAGAGCGTGTACCCATCGTCTGCACTGCGGCCTGAGCCTTGACATTGGCCAGCGAGATGGTCACGCTTTTGAGCGACTTGTCGCTGATATCGGCTCCGCCCTCTTCCTTGCTGCAGGAACTAAAGACCATTGCAGCCATGGAAGCTGCAAGCATTAAGTTGAAGAATTTCATAACATGAAGAATTTGGTTGATAATTAAAATGACTTATATAGTTCGTTATCGTATCTGTTCCAGATTTTCCCGTGCCTCCTCATACCCTGCCGCGACGGCCTTCTCGAACCACCCGGCAGCCTCGTCCTCCTCTTCGAGCATCATGTGACAGACCCCGACGGCATTGTAGGCGCGCGGGTCGTCCCCGATCCCTTCGAGCAGGCGCAGCGCTTCGGCGTAACGCCCTTCGCGGATCAGTCCGTGGGCCTCGTTGATCTTCACGGCGGCGGTATCCTCCAGCACGTCGTAGTAGACCGAGACATAGCAGGCGTTGCGCAGCAGCGGGAAGAATTCCCGGAGCATATAACGGTAAGCATCGCCGCCGCGAAGGGCCATCAGGCGGCTTTTGCGTCCCTGTTCTACGGGAATGGAGTCGATCACGGCCAGCACCTCTTCGCGGCCGGGCATCTGCGATCCGGCGACCATGCGCCGCAGTCCGTCCCAGTTCTCGACGCCGTTCACCAGTCGGAACTGTTCGTCGGAAAGTTCTGGAACTGCCTGCCGGATATATTCCCGGAGTGCTTCGGCCCGGCCTTCGGCCAGCCGTTCGTTGAAGTCGATGTGTCCTTCGGGCGAGGCGAAACCGTAGATTTCGATCTCCGAAAGATGCCGGTCCCGGCGCGCCTGCAGCCCGCGCACGACCTCCACGATTTCGTCCAGCGTTCGCCGGTTCCCATAAAGGTTCGCATCCAGCTCCGTGCGCGATACGCGGAAATCGACCTTCATTTCCCGCTCCCG
>JAJPZH010000078.1 GCA_021204515.1 Alistipes sp.
ATGCTGCACTGCTTCGATGCTTCAATCTTGCAATGCTTCGTTGTTGCAATGCTTCGATGCTTCAATGTTGCACCGTTTTATCGCTTCGTTGTTGCGCTGTTTCCGTAATCAATTCTCAAAAAACGATTCCGAACCCGGCACAAAAAAAGGGTGAAATCCTCGAAAAGATACCCTTTACGCCCTCGTTCGCCCTCGTTCGCCCTCGTTCGCCCTCGTTCGCCCTAATTGGCCCGTACCACGAGCCGAAATAGTCCTTACCTTTGCAGCGGGAGGATTACCAATTCGGTATATAGGTTTTAGGATGGAAAGTCGTTGCCCGCGGCAACTCCTTTTCGTCCCGTGGGGACGGATTTTATTTGCGTAGAGCAAATAGCAAGATATGTTATTGTAATACAACGTGCCTTTTGTATTACATTAACGAAGAACCGGAAAACCGTGCTGGTCAATCTCCCAAGTCGATTAACCTTAAAATATCAGTTTATGGAAAAACAGAAACGGGTCATAGACCCCAAGAGTTACATGCACACATTCCGGTTGAACGAACAGCAACAGGTGCAGTTTGAGAAAATGATGTTAAAGGCGGGCCAGCGCAGCCAGTCGGAATTTATCCTCTCCCGCATCTTCGGCTGACCGTTCCGGGTCGTTCAGACCAACAAGGACGCGCACGACTACTACCTGCGCCTGACGAATCTTTACGCCCAAATCCGGGCCGTCGGGGTCAATTACAATCAGACCGTCAAAGCCATCCACACCAATTTCAACGACCGCCGGGCCGTGGCTCTATTGTCACGGCTGGAAAAGCATACCCAAGAGCTGACCGTGCTTTTCGGGCAGGTCATTCGTCTGACCGAAGAATTTAACCGCAGATGGTCGGTCGAATAACCAAAGGCGCGTCGATACGCGGCGTGCTGGAGTACAACGCCGGGAAAGTCCGTCAGGGCGAAGCGTCTGTTCTGTACGGAAATCTGGTTTTAAGCGACTGCGAACAGTCCGACACATTCGACATGCGGCGCGGCCTGTTGAGTTTTCAGCCCTACCTCGATACCCGGAAGATCAAAGACCCGGTATTCCATGTATCGCTGAATCCCGACGTTCGTAGATCACCGGACGAAAACCGTGCTGAACGGCTCCCGGCTGGGTAAGAGTTATTCGGCGAATGTTTTTCAGGAGTTGTTCAACAATCCCCGTGCGGACCGGGCATCGCTGCTGCCGAAACTCACGGTCCCGGCTCCAGCTCCGGCAACGCTTCGCCAGCAGACGCCACAGAAGCCCGAAGCGACCGCACGGCCGCATATCGTGCCGTCCGCAGCTCCGGCTGCGGAACAGCCGCCCAAGCCCGCCTCGACACCTCCGCGGCAGACGGAGAAGATCCGCACGGAGCCGCGCGGATTATCTCCGCAGCCGCACCCGGCGCAGCCTGCACCTCGCGGCATCGGCGAAAGCCTGTTCCGGGCCGCGGGCGACCTGCTGGAACAGCTCGCCGAGGACGGACCCATGTCGCAGGAGGAGTTCGAAGCCATGCGCCGAAATCTTTCACGCAAGTATAAACGTCGCCGGAAGCAGAGCCTTTCACGCTAACGCAAAAAGCCGGACGCAACTCGCGTCCGGCCTTTTATTCGTCAGCCCTTTGCCTTACGGCCTGTTTGGCAGTTATACGGTATCAATACTATGCGGTCGGAGGGTTCGGGTTTGTTTCCTCCGCTTCAATTCGTTCGATGATTGCGTCGTAATTCTCCACGTCGAAAATATCGAACTCGATCAAGGGCCGCCCCGCCTCCCTCATTCCGAAAATGTAATTCAGCAGCAGGATATATACCCTTAAATCCCTGCCCGCGATTTCCATTTCGGCGGCGTCGAATGTCGATATATCCCGGTTGAAGCGTTTTTGTAGAACGTGGTCGAACACGAACACGGGCAGTTGAGTTTGGGACAACGTATCGTTTTGGCGGGCAAAATTGCGTTTGTATTCCTCCGCCTGCTTCTCGCCCGGCATCGGCATCAGCCACTTTGTAAGTAGGTCGTCCGGCAGCTCGGTAGACAGCACCCGGTAACGATGCTTATGCAGATAGGCATAACTCTTTTGAAGCAGTATCAGGAACTCCCCCAAAGGGATTACACCGCCCGAAGAAAAGGGGCCGAAAAGTCTGTTCAACAATTTTCGCAGCATGCAGCGTTCTTGTTATTTCTAAAATCCGGCGACGGATCAGCTTACCGGAATTTGGGCTTCCTCCTCCCCGTCTTGCATTGCGACGATCCGGTCCAATGCTTCTGCCATGTGCTCACTCATGGCAGCCATCATCCGCTCGTCGTAATAGGTGGACAAATCCGTCTCCGGCAGCACGTCCGACATGGCCATCGCCATCAGTTTGGAACTTAATACCGTCAGGTAGATAAGCGGGATATACGGGGGACTGCTTATCCCGTCGGTCCGCACCGTGATCCGCTGCTGCGGAGCCGCCAGACGCCCCGGTTTCTGTCCCTTTTTGGCGATATTCCAAAGCACCTTTTCTTCGGCCTGCGTGACATAAAGGTTGAATGACTGATCATCGACATACTCCGCCCGGTCGACCCAAAAATCGACGCCGTAATCTTCGGCCGTGGGGTCGGCGCAGATGCCGCAGTCGGGCATGTCGCACATAATGGCCCGCAGGATGATGTTCTTGTCGGCCAGCTCCGCGGACCGCATTCGGCCCAATGCCGCGATGCAGATACTAACCTGCGTCGTGTAAAAGTGGTCGATGGCCCGCAGGACTTTTTCGGAATCGAGGTCGTTTTCGTTCATCATGGAGTTTTACCTTGTTCATCAATGCGTGCGCCGTTTTGCGGATTCGCATGCGGGGGTATCGCTTTGAAAAAAGGGGCGGTTCCGGTTGAACATAGTGACGCAACTTCACTTAATGAAGAATTCAATGCGGAGACCGCCCCCGGCACAGGCTGGAGAACCCGTCCCGTAGATGCCGCGCAAACATGCGTGCCATTTCCATACGGAGCAGGAGCGCAAGACCAGATTTTAGAGGTGCGACCTTGCAGGCAGGATTTATTAGCTGCGACTGAAAGGCGGGATTTGCTTTTTTGCACGGCAAGACCCGGCGTCCGGCTCCATGCCGGAGCCGCCGAAACATACCGATTCCGCCCGGCCCCAAACCGGGAACGGGTGCAATCCGCAGGGACGGAGATAATACG
>JAJPZH010000267.1 GCA_021204515.1 Alistipes sp.
GCGTGAAATCCACGTCCTGCGGTTCGACACGGTAATTATAATGCGATTTTTCTGCCATATTGCTGATTTTTAACGTTGCGTCCCGACAAAGATACGTTTTTTTGCAGATATTTTTATATATTTGTTTTGACTATTAACCCTTATTAAAAATCGTTAGTTATGGAAATGAAGAAACTCGACTTTGCGGAAACGCTGAAAGATTCGATCGCCATCGGCGTTAAAAACGCCCCTTCGGTGGTCGTGGCGGTGGCCTTATGGCTCGTGACAATCTGGATACCCTATATCAATATAGGGACGACTATCGCCATCAGCCTGCTGCCGGTCGAACTGGCCAAAGGCAGCGTCATCAACCCGCTCGGAATTTTCGACAGCAAATACCGCCGCTACATGGGCGAATACCTTATCACTGCCGGCCTGATGGTAATTCCGATCTACATCGCCTTCGTATTCATGATCGTCCCGGGCATCGTGCTGTCCCTGTCGTGGGCGCTTTCGTTCTATTTCCTGCTCGGCAAGGGCAAGAATCCGATGCAGGCCATCAAGGCGTCGAACGACGCGACGTACGGCAGCAAAGTGACGATGTTCCTCGTTACGCTGGCATTCGGCGTCATCGTGGGTATCGTGTGCGGCATCTTCTTCGCCGTCTGCCGGGCCATCAACGTAGGCATCATCACGTTCGTCGTCATGTTCGTCCTGATCGTACTCGCGGTTTCGATCCGGATGGCGATCGACGCATCGTTCTGGAAACAGTTGAAAGACAACGTGGAATAATTTTCCGGCACTCCTGCACAAAGACGGCTTTCGGGTCGTCTTTTTTTATCCCGGTCTAAATTTTTTATCGAAAAACGATAAATATTATTTGTTTTTCGAAAATAAATACTAAATTTGCACTATCGAAACTTAAAAACCGAAGGTATGCAGAACAAAAAGAGACTGCACAAACATTTACTGCTGATCTACATCATCTACTTCGCGGCGCTGATCGTCGGCTTCGCCGCGAGTTTCGTGCCCGACTTCTCGCGGGGATGGCGTAACGCGCAGAACACGCTGGAGCTGGAGATCCCGCAGGGAGACATACGCTCCTACTACGTTTCCGCACCGGTCATCCGCTCCGCCGGCGAACCGATAGGCATCGACAACCTGCCGGAGAATATCACCCCGACGATCAGCCGTCTCGACCTGAAGGTAACCGTGGACGAGGCCTATACGCTGAGCAACGCATTCAAGGTGATGGGCAACAACAGCTTCTGCTACCTGCTGATGGTCATAACGGGCCTTTCGTACCTGACGATCCTCGTACTGATCGCGCTGATCATCAACTCGCTCCGCAAGTCGATCCGCGACGAGCAGCCGCTGCGCCACAGCAATATCCTGCGCACGCGCGCCATCGGTATCCTGATCCTCGTGGGCGAACTGAGCGAGGCTTTCATGAAATACATCAACAACAACGAGGCTGTCCGCCTGCTCGAAGGGACCTCTTTCGAAGTCGTGCAGACATTTCCGCTTAGTTACTGGAACGTGATCGTCGGCATTCTGTTCCTTTTCATGGCCGAAGTGCTCTCACTCGGAACGCAGCTCAGCGAAGAGCAGAAACTGACTATCTAAAACAACGTAATTACCATGATAACGACAGGAACGACAAATAACGGGGGGGGGACGACATTATGGCTATAATCATCAACATAGACGTCATGATGGCCAAACGCAAGATGTCGCTCGGCGAACTCGCCGAACGTGTGGACATCACGCCCGCCAACCTCTCGATCCTCAAAAACGGGAAAGCGAAAGCCATCCGGTTCTCGACGCTCGAAGCGATCTGCCGCGAGCTGGACTGCCAGCCGGGAGACATCATCGAGTACCGCCCGGACCAGCCGTCGGAAGAGTAACGAAAAAACCTTTATACGATCAATTATGAGAAAAATCACCATGCTCGTCATCGCGGCATTCGCAGTGACTAGCGCAGCGGCCCAGTTCAATCCGTAGCAGCCGATTCCGGCGGACAAGGACGTCCGCACGGGCAAGCTCGAAAACGGAATGACCTACTACATCCGCCACAACGAAAAACCGAAAGGACAGGCAGACTTCTACATTCTGCACGACGTCGGCGCCATTCAGGAGAACGATTCCCAGCAGGGTCTCGCCCACTTCCTCGAACACATGGCCTTCAACGGCACCAAGAACCTCCCCGGCAAGATGCTGACGGAGTATCTCGAAAAAGTCGGCGTGAAATTCGGCGCCAACCTCAATGCCGGCACGGGCTGGGATCAGACGACCTACATGATGAAGGACGTCCCCACCTCGCGCGAAGGCATCATAGACAGCGCGCTGCTGATCCTGCACGACTGGTCGCACTTCATCGCCCTCGAACCCGAGGAGATCGACTCCGAGCGCGGCGTCATCATGGAAGAGCTGCGCACCCGCGACGGCGCGTCGTGGCGTTCGACCATGAAGATGCTTCAGGCGCTCGGCAAAGACACCAAGTACGAACACCGCAACCTGATCGGCTACTTAGACGGGCTAAAGGGCTTTCAGCATAAGGAGCTGGAGGACTTCTACAACCAGTGGTACCGCCCCGATTATCAGGCGGTCGTCGTAGTCGGCGACATCGACGTGGACGCCGTCGAGAACAAGATCAAGACGCTGATGAGCGACATTCCGGCTCCCGCGGCCGACGCTGCCCAAAAGGAAACGATCACCGTACCCGACAACGAGGAGCCGATCATCAGCATCTACACCGATCCCGAAATGCAGGGTTCCAAAATCCAGCTCTTCGTCAAGCGTCCGGCGCTTCCCGAGCAGATGAACAACCTGATATACGGTGAGATGTTCGACGTCATACAAGCGTACATGACCACCATGGAAAACGCACGTCTGCAGGAAATTTCGATGAAGCCCGACGCACCGTTCCTCGGCGCAGGCATGGGTTCGGGCGAAATCGGCGTGATTCCGACGCTCAACGCGACGACGTTCGTCGCCATGACGCAGGACGGCAAGCTGGCCGAAGGTTTCGAGGCTATTTATACCGAAATGGAGAAAGTCCGCCGCCACGGCTTCACGCAGGGCGAATTCGAACGCGACCAGAACGACCTGATGCGCCGTGCCGAACGTGCGTACGCCAACCGCAACGCCCGCCGCAACGGCGCGTTCGTACATCCATACATGAACA
>JAJPZH010000048.1 GCA_021204515.1 Alistipes sp.
GCATCGACCTGCGCGATGTGCTCCGGTACGCCGAAGTTCTTGATCGCGTCGATGTCGCAGTATTCGAAATAGAGCGCCGAGTTGCCGCAGTAACTGCGCGGTGTGCCGCGCTCGACGGTCGTCCGGCATGCGTCGTCGGGGGCGATCGGGGCTACGACGATCGTACCGCGGTCCACGTACGCGACCCGCTCGCGCGAATAGAAGCGGCGGCCCGTCATGCCGTGTTTGAGCGAGTAGCAGAGCGAGTCGATGACGTCGCCCTTGAACCCGTAGGCCGAGTTGAGCAGTTCGTAGATGACGAACTCCTGCGGGAATGCAGGGTCGATGCGGTCGAGGTGTATCGTGTCCAGTCCGTTTTCGGAAGTCACGGCCTCGCCGCGGATGCGCTCGATGCCGTGGTTGATGAAGAGCTGGGCGTCGGTCAGCCGCGCGATGTTGCGGCGCATGAGGCTCGTGAACTTGGGGTTGATCTCCCGGATGCGGGGAATCAGCCCCAGACGTATCTTGTTGCGCAGGTATTTGGTCGAGCGGTTCGACGAATCCTCCCGGAAGGGGATGCGGTTGGCGACGGCGTACTCCAGAATCTCCTTGCGCGAGGCGAACATCAGCGGCCGGACGACCTTGCCCACCTGCGTCGAAATGCCCGTCAGCCCGCGCAGGCCCGTGCCGCGCAGCAGGTTGATGAAGAACGTCTCGATCGAGTCGTCGGCATGGTGGGCGATCGCTACCACCGTGTAGCCGTGTTCGCGGCTCAGGGCGTCGAACCATGCGTAGCGCAGCCGCCGGGCGGCCATCTCCATCGACTCGCCCGTGCGCTCCATCTCGGCCGCCGTTTCGAAGCGTTTGTTGTAGAACTCGACGCCGTATTTCCGCGCCTCTTCCTCCACCAGCACCTCGTCCTCGTCGCTTTCCGCACCCCGCAGCTGGAAATTGCAGTGCGCCACGCCGACCCGGTAGCCGCTGCGCGTGAAGAGCGACAGCATGACCATCGAGTCCACGCCGCCCGAAACGGTCAGCAGAATGCGGTCGTCGTGCGTCGCCAGATCGTTGTCGGCGATGTATTTGCGGAAAGCCTCTAAAAGTGCCATACGATTAAAATATATTGACCTCGGTGTCTATTTCTATGCCGAATTTTTCGTGAACGCGCATCTGCACCGTGTGGGCGAAGTCGATCACTTCGCTGCCCGTCGCGCCGCCCAGATTCACCAGCACGAGCGCCTGCCGTTCGTGGACGCCGACCCTTCCGCGTTTGTAGCCTTTCAGCCCGGCCTTGTCTATGAGCCATCCGGCCGCCAGCTTCACCCTGCCGGCGCATCCCGCCGCCGGATAAACCGGCATGTCGGGCCACTGGGCCTGCAGCTGCCGCGCCACGCACTCGTCCACGACCGGGTTTTTGAAGAAGCTGCCCGCGTTGCCCGTCACCTTCGGGTCGGGAAGCTTGGCGCGGCGGATCGCGCAGATCGCTTCGCGGATGTTGCGCAGCGTGACCCCACCGCGGGCTTCGACCTCGCGTTCCACGTCGCCGTAGCCCAGCCGCGGCCGGGGCGTGCGCGAAAGCCGGATGTCCACGGCCGTGATGACGACGCGCCCCCGCAGTTCGTGCTTGAAGATGCTTTCGCGGTAGCCGAAGCAGCAGTGTTCGGCGTCGATGACCATTGCCGAACGGTTGTCGGTGCAGAACATGTGCACCCGCTCGATCACGTCTTTGGCTTCGCAGCCGTATGCGCCGATGTTCTGCACCGGGGCCGCGCCCGCCTTGCCGGGGATGAGCGAGAGGTTTTCGACGCCCCACAAATTGCGTTCCACGGCCCATTCCACGAGGTCGTCCCATTCGACGCCCGCATCGACCCTTATGCGGACCGCGTTGCCCTCTTCGCCGAGCGTTGTGATACGCCGGGCGACGGGCGTCAGCAGCAGCCCGTCGTAATCGCGCGTGAAGAGGATGTTGTTGCCGCCGCTCAGCACCGCCCAGCGTTCGGGCACGCCGCCGCTGAAGATCGTGCGCAGGTCCTCTTCGGTCTCGAATTCGGCGAGCCGCGCCGCATGCTGTTCGACGCCGAAACTGTTGCGCCCGCTCAGGTCGATTTGGTGGAATTCTCGGATCATGCCGTGTATTTCAGTTTATTTGTCGTTTGCCCGGGTGTGCCGGCGGGTGTCGGGCGCATAATATTCTCCGTGCGTCCGCCCCGGATTCCGGCGCGCGGTCCTTGCGGCGCTCCGGGCGGGATGTCTGTCCCTTCCCGGTTCCTTGTTCTGCGTCGTCCGGTGCGGCCGCGGGCACGGAAAATGTGCAATCTTGCGCAAAGTTAGAAATAATTTAGTAATTTTGGAGAGATGTTTCCCTGAACCGTAAAAAACAAAATACCTGAATACCTATGTTTACACAGCAAGATTTACAACAGATCGAAAAACACGGACTGACCCCCGAAGCGGTCGAATTGCAGCTGGAGAATTTCCGCCGCGGATTTCCATTTCTCAATGTCGTGCGTGCCGCCTCTCCCGGCGACGGGGTGCTGACGGTGAGCGACGCCGAGGCGGCTTCCGCCGCCGGGCGTTACGAGAGGGCCGTTGCCGGATTGTCCGTGGTGATGTTCGTACCCGCGTCGGGCGCCGCGACGCGTATGTTCAAGGAGCTTTTCGAGTTCGTGAACGACGGCAAACGCGGCAAGGGGATCGACACCCTGCTCGAAAACATCGAAAAGTTCGCGTTCTGGCCCGAACTGAAGGCCCTGCTTCCGGCCGGCGCCGACGACTGGACGATCGTCAGCGCCATCGTGAACGAAGGACTCGGCTACGGCCGCAAACCCAAAGGACTCGTCACCTTCCACGCCTATCCCGAAGGCGCGCGCAAGGCGGTCGAGGAACATCTGGTCGAAGGGGCGGTCTATGCGGCCGCGAACGGCGTGGCGAAGATTCATTTCACGGTTTCGCCCGAACATATCGAAGGATTTCAGGAGCTGCTGGCCGCGAAGGTGCCCGTTTACGAAAAGCGTTTCGGCATCCGTTACGACATTTCGTTTTCGGTGCAGAAACCCTCGACCGACACCATCGCCGTCAATCCCGACAACACGCCCTTCCGGCAGGACGACGGTACGCTGCTGTTCCGTCCGGCGGGCCACGGCGCGCTGATCGAGAA
>JAJPZH010000167.1 GCA_021204515.1 Alistipes sp.
CCGCAAACGCCGCTAAAACGGCGTGGAGGGGTCTCTGTCGGCCGATTCGCGGCTGGGCCGCTGTGTGCGGTCGGTCAATCCCCGTGCGCGCGTCAGCTACCATTCGGGACGGCTCGACCTCTACGGGCTGGCATGGTTCAACCTCGAAACCGACGAATTCGAATCGGACGAAAACACCCGCTACACGTCGGGCAGCAACAGTCTCGAAGCCCACTCCGAAAAATTCGAACGCGACCGGAATTTCGGCGCGAGCTTCGGTTCGGTGTACGAGATCAATTCCCGCCAGAGCGTCGGCGCGGAGTTCGAATACTGGCGCGACCGCGAAAAAGGTCCCAACGACTCCTACACCGATTTCACGGCCGCAGAGGGCGTGACCCGCACCGACAGCCGCTATGACAATTTCACGGCGCGCAACAACTACTCGCTGACGTTCAACTACATCCAGAAGATCGACTCGCTAGGTTCGACGCTCAAGGTGCTGGCCGACTACAACCGCCGCACCACGGACGCCGAGAACGACAACTTCAGCCGCATAGCCGCTTCGGCCCCCGCGCCCGCCGCAGACTCGGCCTACCGCGACAATTCGGTCTCGGTCTACAACGTGACCACCGCCACGCTGGCATTCGACAAGAAATTCTCGCCCCGCTGGTCGCTGCGGGCCGGAGCCAAGTACACCTACAACGACATGCACAACGACGCGCTGTACGAATACCGGAAAAACGACGCATGGTCGCGCAACGACGACCAGAGCTTCACGATCAACTACACGGAGAACATCGCCGCGGCGTACGCCATCGCGTCGGCCAATCTCGGACGCTGGAGTTTGGTGGCGGGAGTGCGCGGCGAGTACACCCGCACCGAAGGCAAAGGACACGGCATCGCGCAGAATTACTTCAGTCTGTTCCCCAACGCCAACGTCTCCTATGCGCTGGCCAAGGACGGGTCCTATTCGCTGATCGCGCAGTATGCACGCACGATCGAGCGGCCGCGGTTCTGGACCCTCAACCCGCAGCGGTTCCAGATTTCGGACTACACCTATCAGACGGGAAATCCGAAGCTCGACCCGGCCTACAAGCACGACGCGAGCCTGACGCTGGTGCTGAAACACAAATACACGCTCACGGGCGGCATCGTCGTCCAGACCGGCGAAATACAGCAGACGATGCGTCCCGACGCCGACGACCCGAAGCGGCTGTGCATAGCGTGGGTCAATTACGACACGACGAAGAGTTATTACGTCTCGGCCAATGCGCCGTGCCAGTTCGCCAAATGGTGGACCATGAACCTCAACGCCACCTACATCCGTCAGGGCCAGCGCATCGACCAGCACACGCCCGAAAAGCACTACAATTTATATTTCGCGAACGCTTCGACCACCTTCACGCTGCCCGCGAAGTTCTACATCGACCTGTCATACCGCCTCCAAGGCCGCATGGACTTCGGCAACTGCTGGGTGGAGCCGATGCACTTCCTCAATGCGGGGATCAAAAAACGGTTCGGCGACAAGTTCACCGCCGCATGCTCGGTGCGCAACCTGATCGACCGACCGCAGCATGTCGGCGCACGCGGCGAAGGGTTCGTCCGCAGGGTGGACATGTCCCAGCAATGGAACTGCCGCGAATTCCGCATTTCGCTGAGCTACAACTTCAAGTCCGGGAAGGCGTTCAAGCGCCGGGCCGTCGAGGCGAGTTCGGCCGACGAGAAGAGCCGGTTGTAGATCGTCCGCGCGGCAAACACACCCGCCGATCTCGGCGGACATAAAAAAGAATGCGGCGTCGAGCCGCATTCTCTTTCATACTCCGCCACCACCCTACCGCGCCCGGCGGAACCGCAGGTGCGGAAAGGGAATGTGCAGGGATTTCCCGGCGATGATGAGCGTCACGGCGGCCAGAATCAGCACCACGCCCAGCACGATGCGCGGCGTGAGCCGTTCGCCGAAGACCACGACGCCGAAAAAGAGGGCCGTAAGGGGTTCCAGCGCACCGAGAATCGCCGTGGGCGTGGAGCCGATGGCGCGGATGGCAGCGGCCATCGTCACCAGCGACACGATCGTGGGGAACAACGCCAGCGAGACGGCGTTGATCCAGAGTCCGGGCGTGGGGATCGCCTGCAGGTCGGCGCAGAAGCGCAGGCGCACGACATAGACGCTCAGGCCGAACAGCAGGGCGTAAAAGGTGAGTTTCTCGGTCGGCAGGCCGCGCAGCGACGAGCGGTTGACGCCCACGATGTAGACCGCATAGCAGAGCGACGAGAGAAAAACCAGCGCGACGCCGAGAAAGGAGAGCGTCTCTCCGCCGCCCTTGTAGAGCATGGCGATGCCGGTGAAGGCCAGCAGGATCGAGAGCATGGTGATCCGGCTCACCTTCTCGTGGAAACCGACGGCCATGATGACCGCGACCAGCACGGGATAGAGGAACAGGATGGTCGAAGCGATGCCTGCGTCCATGTGGTTGTAGCTCTCGAACAGGAAGAGCGACGAAAAGGAGAAGAGCAGTCCCATGACCGCCAGCGGCACAAGATCGCGGCGGCGCAGGGCGAACGACTGACGCCGGGCGAGCATCAGCGCCCCCAGCATCACCACAGCCAGCAGATAACGGTAGAAAAGCACCGAATCCACTCCCATACCCGCCCCGTAGAGGGGCAGCGTGAAGAGCGGATTCAATCCGTAACTGGCAGCGGCTACGGCACCCAGCACGTAGCCGCGCGACTTAACGTTCGCCATTTTCCTCAGAACTGTACCTGCGGCGCGGCTTCGGAGCCTTCGGCCGACTCGAAGTAAGGTTTCTGATCGAAACCGAACATTTGGGCGACGAGGTTCGCCGGAAAACGGCGCACGGAGACGTTATAGGTCCGGGCCACTTCGTTGAACTGTTTGCGGGCTACCGAAATACGGTTTTCAGTCCCTTCGAGTTGGGCCTGCAGTTCGAGGAAATTCTGGTTGGCCTTCAGGTCGGGATAGCTCTCCGACACGGCGATCAGGCGGCCCAGCGCCGAACGCACCTGCGTCTGCGCCTGCTGGAACTCGGCCAGTTTCTCAGGCGTCAGGTCGTCGGCCGACAGGTTGATCGAGGTGGCTTTCGCACGGGCTTCGGTCACCTCGGCAAAGGT
>JAJPZH010000203.1:0-730 GCA_021204515.1 Alistipes sp.
TAGCAAACTAACAGGTTGGAGTTCCGAAACCCTAAATTCACATCAGAATATTATGAAAAAGCACAATTTCAACGCGGGACCTTCGATCCTTGCAGACGAAGTACTCGAAAATGCGGCCAAAGCGATTATCGATTTCAACGGGTCGGGTCTTTCGTTGCTTTCGATCTCGCACCGTACCAAGGATTTCGATGACGTGATGGCCGAAGCCGACGCGCTTTTCCGCGAGATGCTCGACATTCCTGACAATTACAAGATTTTCTATATCGGCGGCGGCGCCAGCACTTTCTTTTACGAGGTGCCCGCCAACTTCCTCGGCAAGAAAGCCGGTTACGTGAATACCGGCGTCTGGGCGAAGAAAGCCATGAAAGAGGCCAAGCGTTACGGCGAAGTGGAACTGCTGGCATCGTCCGAGGACCGCAATTTCACTTACATTCCCAAGGGCTTCGCTATTCCCGCCGATCTGGATTACGTGCATATTACTTCCAACAATACGATCTACGGCACCGAGTACCACGAAGACCTCGTCTCACCCGTTCCCGTGATCGCTGACATGTCGTCGGACATTCTTTCGCATCCGATCGACGTGACCAAGTACGCCATGATCTACGGCGGTGCGCAGAAGAATCTCGCCCCGGCGGGCGTGGCGTTCGCCATCATCCGCGAGGATATGCTCGACAAGATCGTGCGCGACCTGCCGACGATGGTTTCGTTCCGCACCCATGTCGAGAAC
>JAJPZH010000203.1:740-21346 GCA_021204515.1 Alistipes sp.
TTCGATGTTCAATACGCCTCCCGTGTTCCCGATCTATGTCCTCAAGGAGACCCTCAAGTGGCTCAAGTCTATCGGCGGCGTTCCCGAAATCTACCGCCGCAATCAGGCCAAGGCCGCGCTGCTCTACGATGAGATCGACCGCAATCCGCTCTTCTGCGGCACGGTCGATAAGGAGGACCGCTCGCTGATGAACATCTGCTTCGTGATGGCCGACGGTTACGAGGAGCTGGCTCCCGAATTCATGGAGGCAGCCAAGAGCCGCGGCATCGTGGGCATCAAGGGCCACCGTTTGGTAGGCGGCTTCCGCGCTTCGTGCTACAACGCCCTGCCCATCGAGAGCGTCAGGGTGCTTGTGGAGTGCATGCAGGTGTTCGCCGCCAAACACGCGAAATAATATCCGGCTATGGCGCATTTCTTTACTTTCACACCGAAGAAACGTGCGGCGTCGGACATTGATTTTATTCATTTAATTGAAAATACAGGTATGAAAATATTGGTTGCGACGGAAAAACCTTTTGCCAAGAAAGCCGTGGACGGCATCCGTCAGATCGTCGAAGGCGCCGGATACGAACTGGCCCTGCTCGAAAAATATACCGACAAATCGGAACTGCTCTCGGCCGTGGCCGACGTGGACGCACTGATTATCCGCAGCGACAAGGTGACAGCCGAAGTCATCGAAGCGGCGCGGAACCTCAAGATCGTGGTGCGTGCAGGTGCAGGATACGACAACGTGGACCTCGCGGCGGCTACTGCACGCGGTGTCGTGGTGATGAATACGCCGGGACAGAACTCCAACGCCGTAGCCGAACTGGCGCTCGCCATGATGATTTTCATGGCCCGCAACGGCTTCACGCCCGGCACGGGTTCCGAGATTCAGGGTAAAACCCTCGGCATCCATGCTTACGGCAACGTGGGCCGGCTGGTGGGCCGCAAGGGCAAGGCGATGGGGATGAACGTGATCGCTTACGATCCTTTTATCTCTGATGCGGCCGTTTTCGAGGCCGACGGCGTGAAAAAGGTGAATTCGGTCGAAGAATTGTATAAGAATTCGAACTACCTCTCGCTGCATATCCCCGCGACGGAGCAGACCAAAGGTTCGATCGGCTACGACCTGCTGATGTCGATGCCCAAAGGCGCTACGCTGGTCAATACCGCCCGCAAGGAGGTGATCGACGAGCAGGGGGTGATGAAGGCCCTGACCGAACGCGAAGACCTGAAATACATTACCGACATCGCCGCCGGTATCCAGTCCGAGCTGAACGAGAAATTCGGCAAGCGGGTGTTCGCCACGGCGAAGAAGATGGGCGCCGAGACCGCCGAAGCCAACATCAACGCCGGCCTTGCCGCTGCGAATCAGATCGTGGACTTCTTCAAGAACGGCAATACCCGGTTTCAGGTGAACAAATAGTGAAATAACATATGAATCATAACATATGGTAAGAATCAAACCTTTCCGGGGAATACGTCCCCCGAAACAGTACGCTTCCGAGGTGGCGTCGCGCCCCTACGACGTGCTGAACTCCGTCGAGGCGAAGGCCGAAGCCACTGAGCGTTCGTTGCTGCACATCATCAAGCCCGAAATCGACTTCGACCCCATTGCGGACGAACATTCGCAGGAGGTGTACGATAAGGCTGTCGAGAATTTCCGCGCATGGCGCGAAAAGGGCTGGCTTGAGCAGGATCCCGAAGAGTACTATTATATCTATGCGCAGACGATGGACGGCCGCACGCAGTACGGTCTGACGATGTGCTGCAACTACGAGGATTACCTTTCGGGCGCGATCAAGAAGCACGAACTGACGCGTCCCGATAAGGAGGAGGACCGCATGATCCACGTCCGCAATCAGAAAGCCAATATCGAACCGGTGTTCTTCGCCTACCCCGACAACGCCGAGATCGACGCCATCGTCGCCGACGTGGTGAAGAATAACGCTCCCGAGTACGATTTTACGGCTGCCGACGGCTTCGGTCATAAACTGTGGGTTATCCGCGACAGGAAAACCAACGACCGCATTACGGAGATTTTCAAGGGTATTCCGGCGCTGTACGTCGCCGACGGCCATCACCGCACGGCCGCCGCGGCGCGTGTGGGACAGGAGTGCCGGCGTAAGAATCCTAATCATACGGGCGACGAGGAGTACTGTTACTTCCTCGCCGTGACTTTCCCCGCGGGCCAGCTCCGCATCATCGACTATAACCGCGTGGTGAAGGATCTGAACGGTCTGACTTCCGCTCAGCTGCTCGAAAAACTGGCCGAAAGTTTCACGGTCGAGGACAAGGGCGCCGAAGAGTACCGCCCCGCCGGACTGCATAACTTTTCGATGTACCTCGACGGCCGTTGGTACAGTTTGACGGCCAAGCCGGGCACCTATGACGACGACGACCCGATCGGGGTGCTGGATGTCACGGTGCTGTCGAATCTGGTGCTGGACAGGATTCTGGACATCAAAGATCTGCGCACTTCGAAGCGGATCGACTTCGTGGGCGGCATCCGCGGTCTGGGCGAGCTGAAACGCCGCGTGGACAGCGGCGAGATGAAGGCGGCTTTCGCCCTCTACCCCGTTTCGATGCAGCAGCTCATCAACATCGCCGACACGGGCAATATCATGCCTCCGAAGACGACGTGGTTCGAACCGAAACTCCGTTCCGGTGTGGTGATCCACTCCTTCGAGGAGTAGCCGTCCGTCCGCGATCGACTCAAAGACAGCCTTGCAAAAGGCTGTCTTTTTTTGCAGATGCGCCGGATATTATATTATGGTTTTCGTGTGGGTAGTCGCTATCGTCGTTATTGGAATGTCCGATATTGCGATGCTTATGCAGCTGAATCCGGTTTCGGACCGGCCGATCGACTTTTTTGCCGTATTGTCGGGCGGTCTGCAGGTGTTCTCCGTATGGAGCGTCTTTTGCATCGTGTGGTTCTGCACCGACGGTCATAAAGGCGAAAATAAATACGGACTCGGTCCCAAGGCGGAATAAGACGCCCGAAATGTTTTGTATGCAGTGCGTTCGGAATTCGGAATTTCGGCCGTACTGCTTTCATTTATCCGTTTTCGTGAGAAGATTTGTTGCATTCGTTTAGAAACTTCGGGATTTTTTTATATATTTGTAAGGAACTTAACAATACTACGGCTTATGGCTAAAATAAAAGGAACAGTCGTTGTCGATAAGGAACGCTGCAAAGGATGCGGAGTGTGCGTCGCTTCGTGTCCGTGCGATGTGCTGGGCATGTCGGCTGAGGTGAACAGCAAGGGCTACCCCGTGGCCCGGATGGCAAATCCCGATGCCTGCATAGGCTGCGCTTCGTGTGCGGTGATTTGCCCGGACAGCGTTATCACGGTTTATCGTCAAAAAATCGAGTAAGCTATGGCAGAGAAAGAGGTAAAACTGATGAAAGGCAACGAAGTGATCGCCCATGCGGCGATTCGCTATGGTTGCGACGGATATTTCGGCTACCCGATCACACCTCAGTCGGAGGTGATGGAGACGCTGATGGAACTCAAACCGTGGGAAACTACGGGCATGGTCGTACTGCAGGCCGAATCGGAGATCTCGTCGATCAATATGGTTTACGGCGGTGCATCGACCGGAAAACGGGTGATGACCTCCTCGTCGAGTCCCGGTATCAGTCTGATGTCCGAGGGCCTGAGCTATCTGGCGGGCGCCGAGCTGCCCTGCCTGATTATCAACTGCCAGCGCGGCGGTCCGGGGCTGGGCACCATCCAGCCTTCGCAGGGCGACTATTTCCAAGCCTGCAAGGGCGGCGGTCACGGCGACTTCCACCTGATCGTGCTGGCGCCCAACTCCGTGCAGGAGATGCACGACCACGTGGCGCTTGCATTCGATCTGGCGTTCAAGTACCGTAATCCAGCGCTGATACTCGCTGACGGCGCTATCGGACAGATGATGGAGAAAGTGGTGCTCGCGCCGCAGCGTCCCCGCAAGACCGACGAGGAGATCGCTGCCGAGTGCAAGTCGTGGGCGACCTACGGCAAACCCGCCGACCGTCAGCGCAATATCGTGACGTCGCTGGAGCTGCAGTCCGAGAAGATGGAGATCATCAACAAGCGCCTTCAGGAGAAATACAAGGCCCTCGAAGAGAACGAGGTGCGCTACGAAGCGATCGACTGCGACGATGCGGATTACGTCGTTGTGGCGTTCGGCTCGTCGGCCCGCATCTGCTCGGCGACGGTCGAGATGGCGCGTGCCGAAGGACTCAAAGTCGGCCTGCTGCGTCCGATCACCCTTTATCCTTTCCCCAAGAAACCGCTTGCCGAACTGGCCGCGCGCGGCGTGAAGGGCTTCCTCTCCGCCGAGCTGAATGCGGGTCAGATGGTCGAGGACGTGCGGCTGGCCGTGAACGGTGCGGCTCCCGTCGAGCATTTCGGCCGTCAGGGCGGTATGATGTTCGCTCCCGACGAGGTGCTGGCGGCGCTCAAGGAAAAACTGATTAAAAAGTAAAGACTATGGCAGAGGTTGAAATCAAAAAGGAGAATCTGGTTTATACCAAACCGAAGCTCATTACCGACAACGTCATGCACTACTGCCCCGGCTGTAGTCACGGTACGGTACACAAACTGATTGCGGAGGTCATCGAAGAGATGGGTCTCGAAGAGAAGACCGTGGGCGTTTCGCCCGTGGGCTGTTCCGTATTCGCATACAACTACATCGACATCGACTGGATCGAAGCGGCGCACGGACGCGCGCTGGCCGTCGCTACGGCCGTCAAACGGCTGCATCCCGGCAATCTGGTCTTCACCTATCAGGGCGACGGCGACCTGTCGGCCATCGGCACCGCGGAGTCGATCCATGCGGCCGCACGCGGCGAGAATGTCGTGGCGGTCTATATCAACAACGCCATCTACGGCATGACGGGCGGCCAAATGGCTCCGACTACCCTGCTGGGCATGAAGACCGCGACGACCCCCTACGGCCGCGATCCGCGTCTGAACGGCTATCCCTACAAGATCGCCGAGATGATGGCCCACCTCGACGGCGCTACCTTCATCACGCGCCAGAGCGTGCATACGCCTGCCAACGTGCGCAAGTGCAAGAAGGCGATCCGCAAGGCGTTCGAGAATTCGATGGCCGGCAAAGGCTTCTCGCTCGTCGAAGTCGTTTCTACCTGCAACAGCGGCTGGAAACTTTCGCCCGTCGCGTCGAACGAGTGGCTCGAGCAGAACATGCTGCCCTTCTATCCGCTGGGCGATATCAAGGACGTAAAATAAGAGGACCGATATGAAAGAGACTTTAATTATCGCAGGATTCGGAGGACAGGGCGTCCTCTCGATGGGCAAAATACTGGCTTATTCGGGCGTAATGCAGGATTTCGAAGTTACGTGGATGCCCTCTTACGGTCCCGAAATGCGCGGCGGTACGGCCAACGTGACGGTGATCCTTTCGGACCGGAAGATTTCGTCGCCTATCGCTCATGAATTCGATACGGCGATCATCCTGAACCAGCAGTCGATGGAGAAATTCGAACCGATGGTCAAACCGGGCGGCGTGCTGATCTACGATACCAACGGCATTACGCGCCACCCCGTGCGTACGGACATCGAGGTTTACTCGATCGATGCCACAGCCGAATGCGCCAAAATGGGACAGGCAAAACTGTTTAATACGATGATCCTAGGCGGTTACCTGAAAGTTCGTCCTGTCGTGAAAATGGAAAATGTCATGGTAGGTCTCAAGAAATCGCTTCCCGAACGCGCATGGAAGATGCTTCCCGAAAACGAGAAGGCGATCCATCACGGCGGCGAGATTATCAGGAAGATCCGCTGATAGTAACGATGCTTATGGAAAAGCCGCCCGAAGAAATCCGGGCGGCTTTTTTTGATATGGCCGTCTGTTAGTATGTCAGGATATTCAAAAACGTTGTTTGTGTAGACACATCCGCATCGGAGCGTGAAACGAACATTGCAAATTAGGATAATCACCCAAAAAACAGTAAATTAGTAGACGTAATACGGAAGCTGAGTCTATAAGGGCATCAACTTTGCTTGCCCGGGTCATATATTAAATTATTCAGTTATGGAAAAGAACGAACAGCAACTGCCGCGTCTGGGTGAACCCGTTCCGGCATTCGAAGCGATGACGACGCAGGGGAAGGTCAGTTTCCCTGCCGATTACAAAGGCAAATGGGTGATTCTTTTCAGCCACCCTGCCGATTTCACGCCTATCTGCACCTCGGAGGTGCTTACTTTCGGCGCCCGTACCGCGGAGTTCAAGGCGCTGAACTGCGAGCTGATCGGTCTTTCGGTGGACAGCCGCAACAGCCATATCGCATGGTTGCGTACGATCCGCGAGAAGATCGAGTACAAAGGCATGAAAGATATAAAAGTGGAATTCCCGATTATCGACGACGTGTCGATGAAGGTGGCGAATCTGTACGGCATGATCCAGCCCGGCGAAAGTCAGACTGCGGCCGTGCGCGCCGTGTTCTTCGTCGATCCCAAGGGCGTGCTGCGGGCGATGATCTATTATCCGCTGGCACTGGGCCGCAATTTCGACGAAATCAAGCGCGTTCTGGTGGGCCTGCAGGCCATCGACGCGTTCGGCGTGGCGATGCCGGCTGACTGGCGTCCGGGCGACGAGGTGATCGTTCCGATGAAGGGCGAGGACATGAACGACCAGCCCGAAGGCGTGAAGTGCTACGATTGGTTTTTCTGCACCCGTCCGCTGCCGAAGGAGGAGATCGAAAAGAAACTCGGCAAAGGATACGAGATCAAGGGATAATCCGGAAAGGGGCTTGCTGAAGCTCCTTTTTTCGGTGAGATATCCCGGTCGGGATTCTGTGGAATTTTTTATGCAGAAAGTTTTTGAAGGATATTTTTGACGGGGATACAGCCAGCTCCTTTGAAAGAATTTTCCGGGGTGTCCTGCCGCTGTGAAAAGATAAATCCCGGACTTACTGCCGAGTCCGGGATATTTTTTGTTATGGCAGTAACTGCAGGAAAACGGACTGTTTCGAATAAATAGACTGCCCTGACTAAATTAAATAGATTACTCCGGCTGAATCGGTTGTGCCCCTCCAAAAAACGGATTATTCCTGAAACCGGTACTGTCCGATGTCCCGCAGTCCGAGCAGCAGTTCGCGCACCGGAAGCCGCTTTTTACCGGCGATCTGCAACTCGCCGAGGGTGATCCACCCGTCGGCGCAGGCCACGCGGATAAAGGTGCGTCCGTCGCTTTCGACGGTTCCTGCCGCTTCGTTGTGTGACGCCGCTTCGAATGCCGCCGCATAAATCTTCGCCGTGAGGGGCGCCGTTTCGCTCTCTTTGCGCATTTCGGTCCATGCGGCCGGATAGGGCGAAAGCCCGCGCACGAAGTTCACGATCCGCCGTCCCTCCCACGACCAGTCGATCCGGCAGTCCTCCTTGAAAATCTTGGGCGCAGGATGCAGACGGCTCTCGTCGATTCCCGTCTGCTCCATGGGCTGAATATCCCCTGCGGCGATGCGGTCTACGGTTTCGGTCACGAGCGCCGTTCCGGTGTGCATCAGTTTGTCGTACATCGTGCCCACGTTGTCTTCCGGAAGAATCGGTACGTGCACCTGCGCGATGATCGCGCCTTTGTCTATTTCGTGGTTGAGCAGGAACGTCGTGACGCCGGTCTCGGTTTCGCCGTTGATAATGGCCCAGTTGATCGGCGCGGCCCCGCGGTATTGCGGGAGCAGCGAGGCATGCAGGTTGAACGTCCCCAGCCGCGGCATGGCCCAGATCACTTCGGGAAGCATGCGGAATGCGATGACGATTCCCAGATCGGGTTTCAGCGCCTGCATAGCTTCGACGAACTCCGGCGCTTTCAGTTTTTCGGGCTGCAATACCGGAAGTCCCAGTTCGAGTGCGGCCAGCTTGACCTCGCTCTGATGCAGTTTCTGTCCCCGTCCGGCGGGTTTGTCGGGCGTCGTGACCACGGCCACGACGTTGTAGCCCCCGGCGACCAGCGCCCGGAGCGACGGCACGGCGAATTCGGGCGTACCCATAAATACGATGCGCAGCTCTTTCGGATTCATTGTTCTTCGTGTGTTTATGCTTCGTATATCATGCGGAATGCGGACTTCGCCTTCCTGAGCCGGTTTATTTCTTGTCCAGTCCAAGCGTGTGGTGCATGCGCTCCTCCTTGGTCTTCAGGTAGCGCAGGTTGTGCTCGTTAGGGGCGATGACGACCGGAACGATCTCGTCGATCCGAAGTCCGTAGCCCTCCAGTCCGGCCCTTTTGAGCGGGTTGTTGGTCATCAGCCGCATGTGCTTGATGCCCATTTCGCGGATGATGCTCGCGCCGATGCCGTAGTCGCGCTCATCCACGCCGAAGCCCAGCTGCACGTTGGCGTCTACGGTGTCCAGTCCCTCGTCTTGAAGCTTGTATGCCTTGATCTTGTTGCAGAGTCCGATGCCGCGTCCCTCCTGCTGGAGGTAGATGATCGCGCCCTTGCCTTCCTTTTCGATCATGCGCATCGCTTCGTGCAGCTGGTCGCCGCAGTCGCAGCGGCACGAGCCGAAAATGTCGCCCGTGGCGCAAGACGAGTGTACGCGGGTCAGCACCGGTTCGTCCTCGGTCCATTCGCCTTTGGTTAGCGCCACATGCTCCAGTCCGTTGCTCTTCTGGCGGAACGGCGTGATGCGGAAATCGCCCCATGCGGTCGGCAGGTCCACGGTTTCGCCCTTCTCGACGATGGATTCCTCCTTCAGCCGGTATGAGATCAGCGACGCGATCGAGATGATTTTGAGGTCGAATTTCTTGGCGATCTCGATCAGCTGCGGCAGACGGGCCATCGTGCCGTCTTCGTTCATGATTTCGATCAGTGCGCCTGCGGGCTGCAACCCAGCCAGCCGTGCAAGGTCGATCGCCGCTTCGGTATGTCCCGGACGGCGGAGTACGCCTTTCTGGCGCGCGCGCAGGGGGTTGATGTGTCCCGGACGGCCTAGGTCCGTGGCCCGCGTGGTCGGGTCGGCCAGCGCACGGATCGTCGCGGCGCGGTCGTGGATCGAAACGCCCGTGGTGCAGTCGTGACCCAGCAGATCGACGGTTACGGTAAACGGAGTTCCCAGCAGCGAGGTGTTGTTCTCCTCCATCATGTTCAGGCCGAGTTCGGCGCAGCGGTCCTCCGAAAGCGGTGCGCAGAGTACGCCGCGGCCCTCCTTGAGCATGAAATTCACGATTTCGGGGGTTATTTTCTCCGCCGCTACGATGAAGTCACCTTCATTTTCGCGGTCTTCGTCATCGACGACGATCACTATTTTGCCGTTGCGGAAATCTTCGATAACCTCTTCCACACTATTCAGAATCGTGCTTTTTGCCATTTCGTTTGAGTTTTATAGCGTTTTTCAATTTGTTGATCGCGGGTTGCATGCGTTCGTAGAGCGCCTTGAATTTTCCGGCGTACCAGTCCGTGTCGAGCAGCGCCGAGTCGTTCGTGGCCTTGTAGGTCAGGTAGACCGCTATGGGCGTGAGGATGAACGTCGAGAGCCACATGCCGTATACAGCATCCCAACTACCCTCCTTGGCCAGTTTCTCGCCCGACAGACTGATGATGTAGTAGATCACGAAGAAGATGATCGACACGACGACCGGAAGTCCCAGTCCGCCCTTGCGGATGATGGCGCCGAGCGGTGCGCCGATCAGGAAGAAGATCATGATCGACACCGGCAGCGACATCTTCTTGTGCCATTCGACTTTGCTGCGGTAGAGCTGGTTGAGCGCCTCTTTTGCCGCCGACTCGTCGAACGAGAACATGTTGCGGGAGTTCTTGGCCAGCGTGCGCGCCTGATTCCATACGCGCTCCTTTTCCCGCATTTGCAGCGCCGCGATGGAGTCCATCGCAGCCATGTCGCGGAACCGGCTCTTGTCGATGCGGAGACTGTCGGGCTGCGGGAGCACCGAGTTGTCGCGGGAGAAAATCTGCTCCTTGAGCAGCGGTTCGTACGAGCGCGTCGTCGCGCTGTTCACCATTTTTTCGAGCGAGTCGATGTCGTGCTGCAGCTCGTTGATATTCTTCGTCTGGCTGTTCGAGAACTGGTTGGCGTCGGTGCGGCCCATCGCGAAGCCCTCCATCGGGATCACCTGATCCTGTTTTTCAAAGATGTGGTGGCGCAGTTTGCTTTGGGTGAACCACTGGCTGCTGCGGGTCTGCTCGTAGGTCTCGCCGTTGAAAAGCGTCACCAGCAGGTATTTCTTGTCGTCCGAAAGACGGATGTATCCCGAGTCGGCCACGATGGTGTTCATGTCGCCGTTTGACGCACGGTTGTCGTATATCAGCACGTCGTGCAGCAGATGCGTTTCGGGTTCCTGCCTGCTGACGCGGATCGACATGTTGTCGATGCCGTTGAAGAACAGTCCGTCCTGAAATTCGAGACTCTGTTTCTGCTGACGGATGTCGTACAGGATGCTGAACACCTTTTTGTTGGCGTACGGCACGAGGTTGTTGCCGATGAAGAAGCTGCCCACGGAGATCAGACTCACCAGAATAATCAGCGGCTTGGTGATGCGAATGAGCGACATGCCGGCCGATTTCATGGCCAGCAGTTCGTAGTTCTCGCCCAGATTGCCCATGGTCATAATGGCCGCCAGCAGCATGGCCAGCGGCAGCCCCAGCGGGATCATGTTGGCCATAAAGTAGGTCATCAGCTCGATGATGATGCCCGCGCTGAGTCCTTTGCCCACCAGTTCGTCGATGTAACGCCACACGATGTTCATCATCAGGACGAACATCACGATAAAGAACGTGAGGACCATCGGCCCCAGATAGGCTTTCAGTACGAGTTTATGGATGGTTTTCATGCGGCGGCACCGGCTTTTTTGTTACGCAAAGGTAATAGTTTTACTACAATAAGCGTAAGAGTGAGTGTAAATATTATGGCTGCTCCGGGCGGAACTTCGAAATTGTAGCTTGCGACGAGCCCCGCGACGTTGCCCGCCACGGCGACCAGCGGCGCGCAGAGCGCGATGGTCCGGTACGAACGCGAAAGCGAGTTGACGATAGCCACGGGCATCGTGAGCAGTGAAATTAGCAGGACGATTCCCATGATTCGGATCGAGAGGACGATCGTCACGGCGATCAGCGCCGCCATGACGTAGGATATCACGCGGGTCGGAATACCCCGGCTGCGGGCGAAATCGCGGTCGAAGGCCACGTACATCACCGGCCGCAGCCACAACAACGTTCCTGCAATGATAAACAGTGTCAGCACGGCCAGCGCCGTGACATCGCCGTGCGTTACGGTGACGATGCTGCCGAACAGGTATGCGGAGAGGTCGCCCGACGTATAGCCCGGCCGCAGGCTCATGAAGAGTGCGCCGACGGCCATGCCGACCGACCAGATGATGCCGATGGCCGAATCTTCGCGGATGCGTCCCCTGCTGCCGGCCCACTCGATGCCCAGCGCCGAGAGTACGGCGAAGATCATCGCCCCGGCGATCGGGTCGGTGCCGAGGTAAAACGCGATGCCCAGCCCGCCGAACGAGGAGTGCGTGATGCCTCCGGCGAGGAAAACCATCCGGCGGCATACGACATAGGTGCCTATCACGCCGCACGTTATGCCCGAAAGGACACACGCCGCCAATGCGTTCGACAGGTAGCCGTATTGAATCAGGTCGCTGAAAAATTCCATGCCTCGCTCTTTATATTGCGCGCAAATTTACGCTTTTTTCTCCGAAAAGCCCTCCCTTTTCGCACAGTTTTCGTAATTTCGCCCTTCAAATAACGACAATTTATGCAACAACGCAGAGTAAATTTCCATACCCTCGGCTGCAAGCTCAACTTTTCGGAAAGCTCGACCCTCGCCCGGGAGTTCGAGCGCGGCGGGTTCGTGCGCGTCGCATCCGATGCCGATGCCGATATATGCGTCATCAACAGTTGTTCGGTTACGGAACACGCCGACAAGAAATGCCGTAACCTGATCCGCAAACTCCACCGCCGCAATCCCGGTGCCATCATCGCCGTGACGGGCTGTTACGCGCAGCTCAAACCGCAGGAAATAGCGGCGATCGAGGGTGTCGATATCGTGTTGAGCAATAACGATAAAGGGGTGTTATATAAACGGGTAGTGGAGCTGTCCGGCAAGGGCCGCGCGCAAATCTACAGCTGCGACACCGAATCGCTGACTTCGTTTTTCGCGGCTTTTTCGAGCGGCGACCGCACGCGTGCTTTTCTGAAGGTACAGGACGGCTGCGACTACAAGTGCGCCTACTGTACGATCCACTATGCACGCGGCGGCAGCCGCAACATGCCGATCTCGGACCTCGTCGCCGAAGCCCGCCAGATCGCCGCGGCCGGGCAGAAGGAGATCGTCATTACGGGAATCAACACGGGGGACTCCGGCCGTACGACGGGCGAGCGTTTCATCGACCTGCTGCATGCGCTCAACGAAGTCGAAGGCATCGAGCGTTACCGGATTTCGTCCATCGAGCCGAATCTGCTGACGGACGAAATAATAGCGTTTTGCGCCGCGTCACCTAAATTCCAGCATCACTTCCATATTCCGCTGCAGAGCGGTTCGGACAAAATTCTCGGACTGATGCGCCGTCGCTATACCACGGCGCGTTTCGCCGACCGTATCGCCGCCGTGCGGGCGCTGATGCCCGACGCCTTCATCGGCATCGACGTCATTGTCGGATTTCCCGGCGAAACCGAGGAGGATTTCCGCACGACGTACGATTTTCTGGAGGGACTCAAGCCCGCTTTCCTCCACATATTTCCTTTTTCGGAGCGTCCCGGAACGCCTGCCGTCGATATGCCCGGCAAGGTACAGCCGTCGGTGGCGACGCGGCGCGTCGCCGAACTGGAAGAACTTTGCGAGCGGCTGCACGGCGCATTCTGTGCCAAAGCCGTCGGCGCTGAGGATACCGTACTGTTCGAAAGCACTCTGCGCGGCGGCATGATGTTCGGCTATACGGGTAGTTACCGCCGGGTAAAAGCCCTCTATGACCGGACGCGCATCAACACCATTTGCCGGGTGCGTCTCGGTGCGATGGACGAATCTCACGATCTGATAGGCGATATTCTGGATTAATTCACTATATTTGCATTGATAAAATCAAAAGAAGTATGACGGGTATGCGCAGAAGAGTGACGGTCGGCTTTTTGAGTATCGTCTGCCTGCTGTTTTTTTCGGGAATGGTTTCGTTCGTGGAACTGAGCCACCTGAGCCGCGATACGGGCGAAATCCTCAAGGCCAACAAGCGTAACATCGAGCTGGCCAAGGAGATGCTTGATGCCGCCTATGAGCAGAACGTGGCGCTTATCCGCCTTTCGGTGTTCGGAGACAACTCCTACGACAGCCTTTGCCGGTCGAGTATGGAGCGGCTGGAGAACACGCTGCTCGTGGCTCAGAGCGAAGCCCTCGAAAAATCGTTTCTCGACTCGCTGGCTTTCGCTACGACCGAACTGCGCCTGCTGACCGATAACTACCTCGCTTTCGGAGCGCAGGCCGCGGCGAATCCGGCCGCCGGCCGTGATTCGGTAGGCCGCAGCTGGTACGACAGCGAATACGAAGTTCTCTACGGCCGTCTGACCGCGGCCATCAAGAACTATATGACTTCGACGCAGAGTTCGCTGGCTCCGCGTGCCGAACAGATGAAGAAAAACGCTTACCGGGCCGTTACGCCGGTGCTGATCTCGCTCGCAGTGATGATCGCTATCGTATTGATGCTCTACTACTTCATGTCGGTCTACTGCGTCGATCCCATTATTCGGATGAATAAGGGACTGGGCGATTACCTGTCGTTCCGCGTGCCGTTCACCGTCAAGGCCGACTGCAAGGACGAAGTCTTGGAGCTGAAGGAGAAGATCGAAACCCTGATAACTGTTTCCAAGCAGCCAAAATCCTGATTGCGATGCGAGTAGACGTAGTTTTACGATATGTCGGGGTTGTGATGCTTTTCATCGCATTGTTCATGCTGTTGTCGGCGGGAATTTCCTTTGTCAGCGGCATGGATTCGGCGTTCTATCCCCTGCTGCTCGCTTCGCTGCTCACGGCTTTACTGGGGGCATTCCCGCTGATCTTCGTCGAACGTACGCAGCAGATCACCAACAAGGAGGGATTCTGCATCGTGGTCGGCTCGTGGCTGGTCGCGTGTCTGGTCGGGATGTTCCCTTATCTGATCTGGGGCGGAGAATTCAGTCTGGTGAACGCTTGGTTCGAAAGCGTTTCGGGCTTTACGACGACCGGATCGACGATTCTGAACGATATCGAGGTGCTGCCGCGCGGGCTGCAGTTCTGGCGTATGTCCTCGACGTGGATCGGGGGTATGGGCGTGGTCATGTTCGCACTGCTGATTCTGCCCTCGCTGGGGCGCAATAAAATGACCCTGTCGAGCGTCGAACTTTCGACCCTTGCCAAGGATAATTACCGCTACCGGACCCAGATCATCGTGCAGATACTGCTGGTGGTCTACGTGGGCCTTACCGTGCTGACTACGGTATTGCTCAAAATGGCGGGCATGAACTGGTTCGATTCGCTCTGCCACGCCATGTCGGCGTGTGCCACGAGCGGTTTCTCGACCAAGAACGCCAGCGTCGCCTATTTCAACAGCCCGATGATCGATACGATCCTGATCTTGGCCATGGCCACGGCGGGTATCCACTTCGGACTGATCTATGCGACGGTGACCGGCAAGCGCAACAACATATTCCGCTCGGAGGTGACGCGCTGGTATCTCGTCATGCTGCTGGGCGGCGGCCTGCTGATCGCCGTCAGTCTCTTCGCCGCGGATATATACCCTACGTTTTCGGCGTCGTTCCGGCATGCGCTCTTCCAGTTCGTGTCGGTGGTGACGACGACGGGATTCGCCACGGCCGATTCCAACCAGTGGACGACGTTTGCCGTTATCCTGCTGATTTTCGGTTCGATTGTGTGCGCCTGTGCGGGTTCCACCGCAGGCGGTATCAAGACCAACCGCTTGGTGCTGGCGATGAAGATGATGCGCACGCGTCTGCGTCAGCAGCAGCACCCGAACGCGATTATCCGCATCAAACTGGACGGGGTCATTCAGGAAAACGAAGCGCTCCATTCGGTCATGATATTTATCGTCGCATACCTGATGCTGATTCTCGCCGGCACGGTGCTGGGGACGATGTTCGGCGTCGATCTGATGACCAGTTTCTCCGGCTCGGTGGCTTCGATCGGCAATGTCGGTCCCGGATTCGGCCAAGTCGGGTCGATGGATAATTTTTCGTCGGTGCCGGGCGTTTTCAAGATATCCAGTTCGATGCTGATGCTTTTAGGCCGTCTGGAGATTTTCGGGCTTATACAACTCTTTTTCATTAAATGGTGGAGGTAACCGGAATGTTGGTTCGTAAAACTTGCATATTGTTTTTGTTCGCGGCGCTTCTGGGCGCCGGAAGCCTGCGCGCGCAGCAACTTTCAGTCGAAGCCCGCATCGCGGGGCTTGAAAGCAACGAGGAGTATATGTCGCTTCTGCGCGAGGATGCGCAGCTGCAGATACGCGAAGATTCGATCGTCAATGCTGTCGAACGTGTCCGGCAGCAGCTGCGCGAGAACCCGGCGAACCGCCAGCAGTATTCGCAGGATATTCTGCAGCTCGAAAGCCGGATATTCGAAATCCGCAATGCCAAAGGCCGCCTGATCGACCGTATCAACACCATCGAGCAGGAGTGGGTGCTCGCAAATCTGAACGGTGCGGCCTCGCAGCCGGCGGGGCCTGCCGCGGAAAATCCGGCGGCGGAGATTCCCGATTCGCTCAAGGTGCGCAATCTGGTCTATAATCCCTATTTCCGGCAGCAGCTTCCGGAAGCCGACTATGCCACGCTCGTCGAAGCGCAGGGGCTGGAACTCGACGCCGTGGACTATGTGAACCGCTATTTTGCCAATTACGGCACGATTTCCGAACTGGCCGAAGCCTACGCCGCGGCGCAGACCGAAGCCGACGCGGCGGAGATTTACGACAAATACAAAACTCTGCAGGGCTTCAACCACGTTCTGGCCGATTCGCTTTCCGGCGCATGGAACTATATTTTCGACAATAAGAGCTACGCTTACGGCTACCTGATGGACAAGCTGGGGCAGGACGCGATTCTTTCCCGCGAGGAGGAGCGGCTTTCGGAGGTCGCCCGTCAGCTTTCGGAATTGCGCGGCGAGACCGCTTCGGACGCTGTGGCCGACTATTTCCTGCGCAAGAAAGTGCTCGTCGGGTATGAAACGACCGTGGCCGACATGCTGGGGTTGACCTCGGCGCGCGACTCGCTGCGGGGCGTAACGGCGCAGTTGGAGGGCATTGACTTCCGGCTGCCCCGGATCGACGTCGCCGAGCGTTACTTCCTCGATTACGACAGTATTTCGTTCTCCTCGACGCCGAAGTACAGCTATCAGCATCCGATTCCCGAATGCAAAGTCTATGAGCACGGGACGATATACCGTATCCTGCTCGGCACGTTCAATACCAAGCGCGCCGTATCGACCTTCCGGGGCGCTTACCCGCTCTCGTATCTGGTCAACGACGACAAGAAATGGTGTTACTACACTGGAGGTTTCGCCACGAAGGAGGAAGCTGAGACCGCACAGAAACTGCTGAAGACCCGCGGTTTCGTCCGCCCCGAAATCGTCGTGTGGACCGACGGCGAGTACCGCAATCTTTCGCAGGACCCCGAAGCGCAGCATATCGCCTACCGGGTCGAGATCGTCAGTTCGGAAGCGCTTTCCGATGCGGTGAAGGCGGCGATTACGGATACGGCCGAGGGATGCGAACTTTCGCGTGTGGGACAGCAGTTGTTCGTCGTGGGGATGTTCGACGACAAGGCCGTGGCCGATCGTGTGGCGGCCGCGATAACGCAGACAGACCCGGCTTTGGAAATAAAAGTCGCGGAAATTGCGGAATAATTGATTTTAATTCCTATCTTTAGTCCAATATTCAACAACTTCCCTATGACGATGTTCTATATTGTACTCCTCATCTTTTTCGGACTGCTTTTTCTGGTGGCGGAGTTGGTTCTGCTGCCGGGCGTGTCGATCGGCGCGATTCTGGCGCTGGTCTGCTACGGCAGTTCGATCTACCTCGCATTCCGCGATTTCGGTCCTGTAGCCGGCTCTGTGGTAGTGCTGGTTATTCTGGTGCTGTCGCTGATCGCTACCGTCGTTTCGCTGCGCGCCAAGACGTGGCAGCGTTTCTCGCTCAAACAGAAAATCAATTCGTCGAGCATGCCTACCCTGCCCGAACAGGAACTGAGCGTCGGCGACCGCGGCACGACCCTTTCGCGCCTTTCGCCGATGGGCAAGATCGAGGTGAACGGGCGGACATATGAGGCCAAATCCTTGGGTGCCTATGTGGACCCCCGGAAGGAGATCGAAGTCGTCGGGTTCGAGAATTTCAGCATCATCGTAAAAACAACCAAATAAAAATAAAAACTATGGATTTTCAGGGTGGATTGATCGTTCTTATAATTTTCGTGAGCCTGTTTGCGATCTGGCTCATCTTCTATTTTATTCCCGTAGGACTGTGGTTCTCGGCATTGGTGTCGGGCGTGAGGATCAGTCTGCTGCAGCTTATCCTGATGCGCTGGCGCAAGGTGCCGCCCTCGACGATCGTCTCTTCGATGATCGAGAGCACCAAAGCCGGTCTGAGTCTCGATCCCAACGAATTGGAGGCCCATTATCTTGCGGGCGGCAACGTCACCAATGTCGTACATGCGCTGGTGTCGGCCCAGAAAGCCAACATCATGCTCGACTTCAAGATGGCGACGGCTATCGACCTCGCGGGCCGCGATGTATTCGAGGCCGTACAGATGTCGGTGAACCCCAAGGTCATCAACACCCCGCCCGTAGCGGCCGTCGCCAAGGACGGCATTCAGCTGATCGCCAAGGCCCGCGTTACGGTGCGTGCCAATATCAAACAACTGGTCGGCGGCGCCGGCGAGGAAACCGTGCTGGCACGTGTCGGCGAGGGTATCGTGTCGTCGATCGGCTCGGCCGGATCGCACAAGATCGTGCTGGAAAATCCCGATTCGATTTCGCGCGTGGTGCTCGAAAAGGGACTCGACGCCGGAACGGCGTTCGAAATCCTTTCGATCGACATCGCCGATATCGACGTGGGCAAGAATATCGGTGCTCAGTTGCAGATGGATCAGGCGCAGGCCGACAAGAACATCGCGCAGGCCAAGGCCGAGGAGCGCCGTGCCATGGCCGTCGCCTTGGAGCAGGAAAACAAAGCCAAAGCGCAGGACGCCCGCGCCAAGGTAATTCTTGCCGAAGCCGAGGTGCCGCTGGCTATGGCCGAGGCGTTCCGCAACGGCAATCTGGGGATTATGGATTACTATAAGATGAAAAATATCATGGCCGATACGACGATGCGCGAGACGATCGCACGGCCGGAGAAGAAATAACCCGCAACGGGCCGATCCGGGGGTACGTGTATGCGTACCCCTTTTTTGTTGCCCTGAAATGATACGAACCATGAAGAGGATGGCAGAGTACGCCCGAAGCCGACAGCGTGCGCCGCTCCTGTCCCGAATTGGCGGTATTCCCCTACAATATTACCACTTAAGGCGGTAAAAAATAGCGATTGTGTTAGAAAACACAATCGCTATTGCAAAGCAAGGTAGAATAAAAAATTCTTTTTTGAGCGGACCTTGACTCCAGTTAAATGTATAAATAGTTTTCCTCCGGAGCGGTATTAGAATTTCAAACCTACTTTTACAAAGAAAGAATTTACGCTAAAACTTTCGCTGCTGTCGCCATCATACTTGAATTTCATTCCTTGATGCTGCCAACCGAGCCCGAAATTCAGTCGCCTGTAATTCAATCCGATACCATATGAAGCATAGAATCCGCCTTTGAGGTCAAGCCCTTCTTCGTCCATATAGTCTTTTGTGCCGACAAATCCGGAGCTAAAACCGAGGTCGATGGCTACATACGGCGCAAAATGTTCCGTTACGGGATAATAACCTTTCAGATCAAGAAATACGGGCATCATGCCGACTTCCCAATTTTCGTCATAAGCGTATTGGAAACCGACACCCAAACCTGCGAACGCATATTTGGTAATCCGGACGCCGTGTACGGTTTCGATAAACGGGCGGGCGTACTTGGCATCTTCTGAATCCCCGTCATATTTAAGCGTACCGCCCATGCCATAACCAATATTCAACTCGCCTTCATACCAAATGTCTACGGTGTGCGTATTGGTTTTGTACGTTTTTTCCCGGTTTACGCGTGTCACGGTCGTTTTCTGTGCAAACGACACAATGGGAACGGCCAGCATAGCCACAGCAGTCAAGACAAATAATTTCTTCATTGTTCTAAAAATTTAAATTATTAAGAATTAGGGTTTAGATGTCTATTTTGTTCTTGTAACAGTTTCTTCTACGTGGATATGCGCATCCTCATTTTCAATTTGCCCTTCTTTGAAAAGCTCCTTGATCCAACCATCATTACGAGTTCCTTCGCGGAAGCCTGTATAAATGGCTGGAAAGCCGACCATATCGACGATCATTACATATTTACCATCGCGTTCCACTGGCTCCTCTACCTTGATGGGATTTCCTTCAGCATCGGTCGTGTTCACCACATGTGTTTTGTGACGGATATTGAATTGGGGAACTACGATTAGGTCAGCTCCTGTTTCTCTGCAAAAATCGTAGGTTGCTTGTGCTTTCAATAGGTCTACGTCAATAGCGGCTACCCGTTTGCCATCCATGAGTTTGCCGACCAAATATTCGTTTCCCGCCAGTCCCGAAGGAATGTCTAATCGGGATGAGCCTGTAAAGGTTGCACGCTCGAATGTTTTGCCGTCATTGTTTTTGGAAAGAACTTTGACGCTAGCAATCAGCGGCGTAACGAGCATTTCGTGCCCGGCTTCAAGGCTGAAAGCCTCGGTGTGTTCGAAAGTTTCCTGCACTCCGGTCAGCTTGGTTGTCGTAATGGTTTTGGTCGAACCGCGCTGGGCAAATGCACCGTGAATACTGGCGAACGAAACAACGCCCGTTAATAATAAAGGAATAAGAAATTTCTTCATAACGAGAAATTTAGGTACATCCCGACTCCAACGATGCGATTAGCTGAAAAAGAAAGTGTGGAGCCGATTTCGTTTATCTGTTAGAAGGTTGTGGAAAAACCTGAATTGGAATAAACGGTACGATACCCCACACTTGAATAGATATAGTTATAACGGATGCAATAGAGATGCCTCCTTGCTATAATCTAAACAAGAAATGAGTGCTGTTCGTGTCCTCCAATTCTGAAAACTTCCACATTTTCTAACAAGGACAAGTGCGAAAACACTTTCTATATGTCTGTCGATTACTCGACGAAGCAAAAGTAGAAAATAATTTTCACATAGAACAACACTCATGTAAAAAATTCCATGCAAATTTCTACAAAACAAATGTTTTCTGCAAGTACAAATGCTATTGAAATCCAATTTTATGCTTTTTAATTTGGAGTAATATATTCGGGCGTGACCATTCCCGTCGAAAACGTTCGGCGCAGCTGTCCCGTCGGCGCAACTCAATACACTTCTTCGGGGAGCGTTTCGCCGACGGGTTCGCCTGCGAGGTCGTCCCGCCACTTGATTTCGGCGTGCGTGCCGTCACAGTAGGGCTTGTTGGCCGCCTGCCCGCAGCGGCATACCGCCCGGCGGTTGGGGCTTTAATACGT
>JAJPZH010000207.1 GCA_021204515.1 Alistipes sp.
GATCGGCGCCCAGCACTCCCTGCAGCAGTTCGGCCCGTTCGGGCAGAATCCGGAATAGTTCGTAGCTGGGGAACGGAATGTGGTGGAAATAGCCGATGCAGAGCGTGGGCATGATCTCACGGAGCATGCCGGGCAGGAGCATGAGCTGGTAATCCTGTACCCAGACGATATCGTCGGGACCGACCATGTGGCGCACCTCCTCGCAGAAGAGCCGGTTGACCTCGCGGTAGCTCTCCCAGAAATCCTGCCGGTACTGCGTGTAGGAGAAGAAGTAGTGGCACAGGGGCCAGATCGTGCTGTTGCTGTACCCTTCGTAGTAGTTCTCGATCTGCTCTCCGGTGAGGAATACGGGATGGAAGTCCAGCTTTTCCAGCTCTTCGCGGATTCGCTGCCGGTCCTCGGATTTTCCCACGTCGAGCCCCGGCCAGCCGATCCAGTGTTTCTCGTATTGGGTCTGCAATGAATCGAGTCCGGTGGCGAGTCCGCTTTCGCTCCGCGTGAAAAGGAGCCGTTCCTGCTTTTCCGAGACTTTTACGGGCAGTCTGTTGGATACGATAAAAAGTTTCATGCCATATAAGAAATCAACCGGTATGCCATTTCTTGGAAATTTACGTTATCTTATTGACAGTCAGTGTGTATTTTGAAATGTGTTTATTGTGTGATCATTTCAAAGTGATAATTTTCGTTCTCGTTTTGAGACGGAGTTCCGGTTCATTGTATTTCGTATGGATACGACATGACAGTTATTTTTTGTCGGGTTGGGAGTGCTTGCGTATTCAGAATCCGTATCTTCGCTTTGTTTCATTCGTTATTCCGGTTGACAGTGCGTCCGGAAATTCTTTTCGCATAATATCCCCGGCCAAAGTGTGGATCTGGCGGGGGCAATCGGATGTTCTTCTGTAAAGTCGATTTGGTGCAAACCGATGTCGTTCAGTGTATTATCGCCGTTCGCGTGGTGTATTTCCCCAGCTCATACCCATCTACTGCGATTAAGCACTTTGGCGACCAGCTTTCGGATGACTGTCTTTGCTGTGGCTCAAAAACGAATAATCCTGCATATCAACGATATGCAGGATTATTCGTGCTGATTTGCGGCGGTCTGCCAACAAAAAAGGTCTTCTTTCGAAGACCCTTTCGGGTGGAAGATGGGGCTCGAACCCACGACCTTCGGAACCACAATCCGACGCTCTAACCGACTGAGCTACATCCACCGTGTGACCGTTGTCCGGTCGTATCGGGATGCAAATGTAATATACTTTTTCGGTCCGTGCAAAAATTTCGCCCGAAAAATTGCGCCGGGTGACAAAATGACAGTCCGGCATGTACCTTTGTCACTCCGCGTCTGCCAAAAAACGGTTGGCACATCAATTGTTGGAACAAAGGATGCAAATGCTAATTAATACATCATTATAAACCAAAAACAACAAAAGCTATGAATGTAAAACCATTATCGGACCGTGTGCTGATTCTCCCGAATCCTGCGGAAGAGAAGACGGCGGGCGGATTGATCATCCCCGACACGGCGAAGGAGAAACCGCTGGCAGGTAAAGTAGTCGCAGCAGGCCCCGGCACTTCGGAGGTCAAGATGGAGGTCAAGGCCGGAGATCAGGTGCTTTACGGCAAGTATGCCGGTCAGGAAATTCAGATCGACGGCGTCGATTACCTGATCATGAAACAGAGTGATATTTTAGCGATCATCTAATAAAGGAAAACAATCATGGCAAAGGATATCAAATACAATGTTGAGGCGCGCGAACTGCTCAAGGAGGGTGTCGATGCGATGTCGATCGCTGTGAAAGTCACGCTCGGTCCCAAAGGCCGCAACGTGATTATCGACAAGAAATTCGGTGCGCCGCAGATCACCAAGGACGGCGTGACGGTAGCCAAGGAGGTGGAGTTGGAAGACGCTTTCGCCAACATGGGCGCCCAGATGGTCAAGGAGGTAGCTTCGAAGACCAACGACGACGCGGGCGACGGTACGACCACCGCGACGGTGCTCGCTCAGTCGATCATCGGCGTAGGTCTGAAGAACGTCACGGCGGGTGCCAACCCGATGGACCTGAAGCGCGGTATCGACAAGGCGGTGCTGAAGGTCGTGGAGTCGCTGCGCAAGCAGAGTCAGGAAGTCGGCACGGACTTCGCCAAGATCGAGCAGGTCGCCACCATTTCGGCCAACAACGACGAGACGATCGGCAAGCTGATCGCCGAGGCGATGGGCAAGGTGAACAAGGAGGGCGTTATCACCGTCGAGGAGGCCAAAGGCACCGAGACCCACGTGGAGGTGGTCGAGGGTATGCAGTTCGACCGCGGTTATATCTCGGCCTACTTCATGACCGATCCCGAAAAGATGGAGGCTCAGCTCGAAAAGCCTTACATCCTGATTACCGACAAGAAGGTTTCGACGATGAAAGAGCTGATGGGCGTGCTGGAGCCGGTGGCTCAGAGCGGCCGTTCGCTGCTGATCATCGCCGAGGACGTGGACGGCGAGGCTCTTTCGGCGCTCGTTGTCAATAAGCTGCGCGGCACGCTGAAAATCGCGGCCTGCAAGGCTCCGGGCTTCGGCGACCGCCGCAAGGAGATGCTCGAAGACATCGCCATCCTGACGGGCGCTACCGTGATCTCGACCGACAAGGGTATGAAGATCGAGGATGCCGACCTTTCGATGCTCGGAACGGCCGACAAGGTGACGCTCAACAAGGAGAACACCACGATCGTCGATGGCGCCGGCAAGAAGGAGGAGATCGCGGCCCGTGTGGCTCAGATCCGCGCTTCGATCGAGAAGGCTACGTCGGATTACGACAAGGAGAAACTGCAGGAGCGCCTTGCCAAGCTCGCCGGAGGTGTCGCCGTGCTGTATGTGGGCGCTGCTACCGAGGTGGAGATGAAGGAGAAGAAAGACCGTGTGGACGACGCGCTGGCCGCAACCCGTGCCGCTGTCGAAGAGGGTATCGTTCCGGGCGGCGGTGTGGCATACATCCGCGCTACGGCGGCTCTCGAAGGCATGAAGGGCGACAACGAGGACCAGACGACGGGTATTCAGATCGTGCAACGTGCGGTCGA
>JAJPZH010000213.1 GCA_021204515.1 Alistipes sp.
TCTCCTATTCAGGGTGTTTTTTTTTCTAATTTTGTATATGCTGTTTGGACTTTGATTTGCAGGGGATATCGTTAATTATTATAAAATGTTGTATTATGAGCAAGACCATTGAAATTCTCGGGGAAAAGGCCGAATACTACCTTTCCCATGTATGCCGGACCATCGATAAAAAACTGCTGTATCTGCCTGCGTCCGATACCGTCGATAAGGTGTGGATGGAATCCGACCGCAATATCCGTACCCTCGGCAGTCTGCAATGGATACTCTCCCACGGCCGTCTGGCCGGTACGGGGTATGTGTCGATCCTGCCCGTAGATCAGGGCATCGAACATGCGGCCGGCGCCTCGTTCGCTCCGAATCCTGCCTATTTCGATCCGGATAATATCGTGAAACTGGCCGTCGAAGGGGGCTGCAACGCCGTGGCTTCGACGTTCGGCGTGCTGGGCGCCGTGGCGCGCAAGTATGCGCATAAGATTCCGTTCATCGTGAAACTCAACCACAACGAACTGCTCACCTACCCCAATTCCTACGATCAGGTGATGTTCGGGACCGTGCGCGACGCTTGGAACATGGGAGCCGCCGCCGTCGGAGCTACGATCTATTTCGGTTCGGAGGAGAGCCGCCGCCAGTTGGTCGAGATCGCCGAAGCGTTCGACTATGCGCATGAGCTGGGCATGGCGACGATCCTGTGGTGCTACCTGCGCAACGAGGGTTTCAAAAAGGACGGCGTCGATTACCACGCTTCGGCCGACCTTACCGGGCAGGCGAATCATCTTGGTGTGACGATCAAGGCCGATATCGTGAAGCAGAAACTTCCGGAGAACAACGGCGGTTTCCGGGCCATCGGTTTCGGCAAGACCCGCGATGAAGTCTATACGACGCTGACTACCGAACACCCGATCGACCTCTGCCGCTATCAGGTCGCCAACGGCTATATGGGGCGTGTGGGGCTGATCAATTCGGGCGGCGAGTCGCATGGAGCTTCCGACCTGCAGGAAGCCGTCATAACGGCCGTGGTGAACAAACGTGCCGGCGGCATGGGTCTCATCAGCGGCCGCAAAGCGTTCCAGCGGCCCATGAACGAAGGCATAGCCCTGCTCAATGCCATTCAGGACGTATATCTCGACCCCGAAGTGACGATTGCCTGATAACGGCCGGGCTATTGCAAGTAAGAAAAAGATAAAATCGCGCATTATGAAAATAACTTTTTTCGGGACGCAGCCCTATGACCGGGAGTCGTTCGACCGCGTCAACGAGAGTTACGGATTCGAATTCAATTACCACCGAAGTCATCTGAACAGCAAGAACACTGCGCTGGCGCAGGGGGCCGATGCGGTTTGTATCTTCGTGAACGATACGGCCGATGCCGCTACGATACGCTCTTTGGCGGCGATGGACGTGAAACTGATCGCCCTGCGCTGCGCCGGATTCAACAACGTGGACCTGAAAGCCGCGGCGGAATACGACATTCCCGTCGTGCGCGTCCCGGCCTATTCGCCGCATGCCGTGGCGGAACACGCCGTGACGCTGATGCTGGCGCTCAACCGCAAGGTGCATCGTGCCTACTGGCGGACGCGCGACGGGAATTTCTCGTTGCACGGCCTGTTGGGATTCGACATGTACGGCAAGACGGCGGGTATCGTCGGCACCGGAAAAATCGCCCGAGAACTGATCCGCATTCTCAAGGGATTCGGCATGGAGGTTCTCGCGTACGACATCTTCCCCGACCCGAAATATGCTGAGGAAGCCCGGATAAAATACGTGTCGCTGGACGAACTTTACCAGCGTTCCGACATCATCTCGCTGCACTGCCCGCTGACGGACGAAACCCGCTACATGATCGACGGCGTCGCCATCGGTAAGATGAAACCCGGCGTCGTCCTCATCAATACGGGTCGCGGTCAGCTGATCCACACCGAAGCGCTGATCGAGGGGCTGAAGGAGAAGAAGATCGGCGCGGCCGGACTGGACGTGTACGAAGAGGAGGCTGCCTACTTTTACGAGGATACCTCGGACCGGATCATGGACGACGACGTGCTGGCGCGTCTGCTCTCGTTCAACAACGTCGTGATGACTTCCCATCAGGGTTTTTTCACACGTGAAGCGCTGGATAATATAGCACATACCACTTTGCAGAATATCAACGATTTCGCCGAGCGCCGGAAGTTGCAGAACGAGGTGCGCGCCGAACCGGAAAAAGCGATGAATTAATTAAACGATGAAAAAAGTTGTTTTGCTCCGCCACGGCGAGAGCACATGGAACCGGGAAAACCGGTTCACGGGATGGACGGACGTCGATTTGAGCGAAAAGGGCGTCGCCGAAGCCGAAAAAGCTGGCAAACTGCTGCGCGAGGAGGGCTTCCTGTTCGGGCATGCTTATACCTCCTATCTGAAACGGGCCGTGAAGACGCTCGATGTCGTACTCGACAAGCTGGATCAGGACTGGGTGCCGGTTTCGAAGAGCTGGCGGCTCAACGAGAAGCATTACGGTTCCCTGCAGGGACTCAATAAAAAAGAGACGGCCGAGAAATACGGCGACGAACAGGTGCATATCTGGCGCCGCAGTTACGACGTGGCCCCGGCGCCGCTCGGCGAAGAGGACCCGCGCAACCCGCGCTTCGATCCCCGCTACCGCGACGTGCCCGAGGCGGAACTGCCCCGCACCGAGTCGCTGCTCGACACCGTCAGGCGTATCATGCCCTATTGGGAATGCGAGATACTGCCTGCGCTCGCCCGCCACGACTCCCTGCTGGTCGTGGCCCACGGCAACAGCCTGCGCGGTATCATCAAACACCTGAAAGGTATCTCCGACGAGGCTATTTCGGAGTTCAATCTTCCGACCGCCGTGCCCTATGTCTTCGAATTCGACGACGGACTGAATTTCGTAAAGGATTATTTTCTCGGCGATCCCGAAGAGATCGCTGAGCTGATGGCCGCCGTAGCCAATCAGGGCAAGAAATAGTTCCCGTGTAAATTTCGTCGGACAGGTCGGAGACGAATGTCGAAAATCCCGCTCATTGTGAGCGGGATTTTTGTGTTTACG
>JAJPZH010000077.1 GCA_021204515.1 Alistipes sp.
CGCATGGACAGCAGGACGCAACGGGGTTTCATAGATTCGTGAGATGAATTTGAAGCTGGGTTTCGCGTCCCAAAAAGGCATAAAAAAAGCAAGGGACGCGATAACATTCCGGCCAGAAGGCATTGGGATACCGTAGCGAAGAAATGCACCGCGCCCTTGCAGGTTCCGTCCACAAAGGACGGAACAAAACAAGGGCTGGCAACATTTATACCTTCGCTTAAAAATTCCCAATTTTTACTGGCACGGTATAAAGAGTTGCTGCTCTTTATTATGTCCGTCGGCTATGCCGAGCTATATAAATGCAAAGTTAGCATAATTTCTGTATTCAAAGCTTCATTGGCAAATATAATAAGAAAAATTGTAATACTGGCATTTATGCCAAATTAAAAAATTAAGATCATACATTCTTTTGTTCAAAATTTATTCAACTGAAACGGAGGGACAAAATATTAATAGGGTTGATTATTCAACGGATGAAAGAAATCCGAGAATTGCATAATCATACACAAGAGTATGTAAGTCATAATACTCAACTGGACATACCTCATTATGAATCCGGACAACGTTTTGCTTCATTGCAGACGCTATCAATATTCTGTAAGTTTTATAATATGACGTTGGATGAGTTTTTTTCCACAATAAAATATCCACCAAAAGAATAGTAATAACTACTACAATAAGCAACCGGGCATCAGAGCAGTTTATAACTCCGATGCCCGGTCGCTTATTTTGTTACCGTCGTTCAGTTTGCCGCGGCGAACACTTGGCCGATCTTCTGCATTTCCCGGCCGATAAGCTGTTCGGAGAATTTCGCGTAATGGCGCGTCATATTCGTATTGGAGTGTCCCAGAATCTTCGCCAGCACGTCTATCGGCATTCCGTACTCCACGGCAAGGCAGGCGAACGTATGTCGGGCGACGTGTGTTGTCAGCGTCTTGTCGATATTACAGATTGCCGCGATCTCCTTGAGGTAGGCGTTCATCTTGTTGTTGCTCGGTATCGGCAGCATCCGGCCCCGCTCCCGGCAGGTTTTGTCCGATTCGTATTTGCGGAGCAGCGAGATCGTATAAGGAAGCAGCGGAATCCGGCTCATAATGGCCGTTTTCTCTCTCGGTTTGTGAATCCACAGCGTCCCGTTGGCATCCGCGCCGATATGTTCCGGACGCAGGTGGTCGGCATCCGTAAAGGCAAGTCCCGTTAGGCAGCAGAACGTGAATACATCCCGGATGCGCTCCAGCCGTTCGTTCGGCATCGGTCTGTTTATCAGGGTTTCCAACTCGGCCTTTGTCAGGTGGTCCTTATCCTTGTTGTGTTCCGGCTTCATCTTATAGTGCTGGAACGGGTTTTTCTCGATCCACTCGTTTCTTATAGCATACAGCATAAAGTTTTTCAGGCAGCACAAGAGATTGACCGCGCCGTTGTTCTTGCAGTTGTGCGCCGTTTGCATAAAGGTATTCAGCCCGTCGATATAGGCGTAATCCACGGCGGCAAGCGACAGATCGTCCTTTTTGTAGCGTTCCGTGGTGTACTCTTTCAGATAGCGGTACAGGCGGTGGTACTTGTTCGCCGTAAGCTGGGTAATCCGCACCCCGACCTCGCCCTGCCGTTTCTCGCAGTACTGGCCGAACTCCGAAAGGAATTGCTTGGATTGTGCCGCGGGGTTTAGCAGCAGGTTTTTGATTTCGATGCAGTTACCCTCGCGCCCTTTGCTTATAAGTTCCTGCCTTATCGCCAATATCCGCGCCCGGTATTCGTTCAGGTAGGCGTTCACCTGCTGGCACAGCTTGTCCCGGCCCGTAGCCCACTCTTTCGACTGGTTCCAGCGGTCGGCAGGCACGGAGCATTGGATATACACCTCTTTCGACACCCCGTTCGTGGTAATGCGGGCGAGAATCGGGGCCAGTCCCGCCTTGTTGGTTCGTGCCCTGCGCAGAAAAAAGGTCACGCAAAATCGTTTTCTTTCCATCGTTTAAAATTCAGTTTAGTTTAACAATCCTTACGATTGAAAAGCCCTGAATGTTTGGAGCAAACCGATGTCGTTCAGCGCATTATCACCATTCGCGTGGTACATTTTCGCAACTCGTACCCATGTACCACGATTAAGCACTTTAGTGACCTGCTTTCGTGTGCGTCCCTCTGCTATGACCGGAAAACGAAATAATCCCGCATATCATTGATATACAGGATTATTTGCTTCTATTTGCGTCGCTTTGCGCAACAAAAAAAGAGGTCATTTCGACCTCTTTGGAGCGGAAAACGGGACTCGGACCCGCGACCTCAACCTTGGCAAGGTTGCGCTCTACCAACTGAGCTATTTCCGCATGGCGTGTTTCGCAATTGCGAGTGCAAAGGTAAATAAAAATTCCGAAACTCCAAATTTTTCCGGCGTGTTCTGTGGATTTTTACTGCGAAACCGGCCTGAATACCCGATTATCTGAATATCCGGATACGTTCGTCCAGCGGTTTGAACGTCTTTTCTCCGGGATCTCCTGCCGGAGTGCCGAAAGGCATCTGTGCGATCAATTTCCACTCTTCGGGTAGGCTCCAGTGTTTGCGCACCTCATTGTCGATCAGTGGATTGTAGTGTTGCAGCGATGTGCCGAATCCGGCGTCTTCGAGCATCGTCCATATTGCCAGCTGGTGCATGGCCGACGTCTGTTCGGACCAGACCGGGAAATTCCCGGCATAACCCGGAAACTTCTGCTGCAGATCGCGGACGACGTTCGTATCCTCGAAGAAAAGCACCGTGCCGTATCCCGCAGCGAAACTGCGCTCGATTTTCTCCTCGGTGCGTGCGAACGCATCTTCGGGAACGATCGCCCGCAGCGTGCGTTTTACGATTTTCCATAACTCCTCGTGGTGCTCGTGCAGCAGCAGCACGGCGCGCGTGGATTGTGAATTGAAAGCCGAAGGTATGTGCTTGATTGCGAAACAGTATCTTATACACATCTGC
>JAJPZH010000038.1 GCA_021204515.1 Alistipes sp.
CTACAAAAGAAACCATAGATAAATAAATGTTTTCCACAGGAATTTTGATTTAATCCTATTGTCTTTGATGAATTTGAACTGCATGTAGAAAAAGAATAAAACCAGCGGAAAGAGTTTTTCTTTTGCTGGTTTTATCTGCTATTGTTTCATAGGTCGATGTTTGTATTTTGTTTTTTTCTTTAGCCACAAATAATAGCCTGTTAGAGGGAGGGTTCCTCCAATCAATGCGGAGAGGAAGTAAATAATTTTGGTCAGTATTCCGCCCCATGATCCGGTGTGAAAAGTATAGAACCACCCGCGCAGGGTTTGTGAACGAGGCGTATCCTGATAACGGACGATCTCCCCGATCCGGCCGTTGTGCGGATCGAACTGCGCCGTGTCCATGCGGCGCATTGACGCATGCGGATCAGGAGCGCTCTGCGCGCTCTGCTCGTTCAGCGTAATCGTCTTATACACGGGATACTGTGTTTTCAATCCGTCCAGCACATTGTCCTATACGGCGTAGTCTAATTGCCTTTCAGTTTCCGCATTCCTGCCGCCATGTCCGCCGCGTACATCTTGGCCCGGATTTTCCTTTGCCGGAGTGTGCGCAACCGTAGTCTGCTGCGTGCCGCCCCCAAAGAGCGAATAGGCGGCCTTGCGATACCAGCCGAACGACCAGGTAAGCCCGGTCAGGGCCATCACCAGCAGGAAAAGAGCGGCATAGAATCCCAGCGTCACATGGCTGTCGTACCAGAAGTGCCGCCAACCTTTGTTGCACGATACTTTAAGCCGGTGTTTCAACGCTTTACGGGTACGGAGAATCCAAATCACAAGGCCGCTCACAAGGATCACGACCAGCAGCAGCGTCGTGACGCCCACCACCATTTTTCCGACCGACTTCTGCCCCTTTGCCGCCGGGGCATCCATCAGCCAACGATGGAGTTTGCGTGTTGTCTGGAAAAACGCAGGGCTTTTCGTCCATCCGTTCACCTCGCCGGTGTAGGGATTTACACTCAACGTCCGGCGTCCCGCGCCCTTGAAACTCACCATGCAGGTTTCTTGGGGATTTCCAGACAGTTGCAGGGTGGAGAGTTCCAGCGAATCGGGTATCTGCTCACGGATGCGCTCCACCAACTGTGAAGGCGGCAGCGGCTGCATACTCACGGGTGGAGAGACTCGGTATAACTGCGGATCGAGCGCCCGGGTGATCTCCTGCTCGAAGACAAGCGCTGCACCGGTCAGGCAAATGACCGAAACGAGAATGCCGAGCGGAACGGACAGCCAGAGGTGAATCTTCGCAAAAAACCTTTTCATCGTCTTTTAGCGCTGTACGGAGAGTTTGCCGGCCGTACTGATGGCGTCGGCCTCGACCGTGAGGCCTTTGGTCGCCCGACCGGTTTTCACGTCGATCTTGTAGAAGGCGGGCTTGTCGCCGCCCGTCATCGTGACGGCGATGTAGGCGTTGCCGTTCTCGCCGTAAGGTTCGCCACCGAACCCGGCCAGATCGGCAGGGAATCCCGTTACCGGCGTGATGGTTTTGTCTTCGGCCTTGAAGATGGCCAGCTCGTCGGTAACGGCACTCGTGCCGCTCATCATACCTTCGACACCGTCGGAATAGAGCTGAAGCAGGAAATAATCCTCCGTCACGTGCCAGCAGCGGAAGATTGGATGTCGTGTACCGATTTCCTCGAAATTCACGTAGTAAGAGGGATCGAACGCCGTATCACCCTTCTTGATGCGCACTACGCCCGAAGGCAGTGTGCCCGTCACTTTCTTCAGATCGTCGGACGATGTGAACGTGCGGCCGTAACCCGGCGAGAAAACATAGAGGTCGCCGTTGTCTGCGGCCCAGATGGTCTGATAGTACTGCGAACGCATGCGGCCGCTGGCAAAGCCGATCTTATCAGTCTGGGCGATGACAGGTGTCTCATCGAAATTGTCCCCGCTGTAAATGGCGACGTAAGCCTTGTCCGGATACTGGGTCGAAGGAATCACGCCAGCCGTATAGGCACCGCTGCCCGAACCGCCGTCCTTCGTCGTTATCAACTCCTGATCGGTCACTTTTTCCGGCCACTTCTTGATACCGTATTTACTCATGTCCATCGGTACGACCGAGGTGTAGAGCTTGCTGTGGGCCTCGACGATACCTGCAAAGGTAAATGGCGAGGGGAAGGGGCACAATACCTATTTTTGGGTATTTAAATTTGACATGTCGATAATTTAGTTAGTAATTTCATCTTATACCTACACGTTTAAATGTTGTTTGGATGGGTATATAATGTAAAAGTCCGTCGAACGGTTGTTGTCAAGGTTTTTGTTTGTCAGGCATATTTGAGAACTTTTAATCGGCTATTGATCATGTGAAAATTCGGAAGAGTTGTGTCAAACGACTGATTAGGTTTGTCATATTGGTTTTCATTGTCGCTATGAGGACGGATTTCTATAATATTATTCCGCTTTTGAGTACAGAGAATGGTGTAGGAAATGGTTGTCTTGTGCGGAACTTGGTCCAGTTGCAATTTGTATTTTTGAATGTATTATGAGTCTTGAGCGTAAGGTTATATAAGATTTGGTAAAGACCTAATTTTTCTTGGATCATTTAATATATAGGTATATATGTTTTTTTGAAGGAATCGGTTTCAAATTGCAATCGTTCGATTTTTGCGGAATTCTACGCGTCGTACGGGGTAAATGAGAAATTATTTTTCCGTTGAGAGGCGAAATTTGCGATTTTTCACGGTGTAATTTCAGAAAATATGTTGAAAACAGTAACTAAATTCTACGATAATGCTTACAAATTGTACGAACGTGTTTTTCGAGGCGTATTTTCGGCCACCAGTGATTTGAATGGCCGATGATTAACATTTTATTCAAAACGGCCAGTTTCTTGTGACGTATTTTTACGAAATAAAATGTGAAATACCGCTTTTAATCGAGGTTAATTGTCATCTTACAATTTTTTAAGTAAATAACGATTGAGGCATTTATTAA
>JAJPZH010000231.1 GCA_021204515.1 Alistipes sp.
GTAATAATATTGCCGGCCGGTTCTGCCCAAATAGCGTATTGACGGTGTGTGCGTTACATTTATCAGCAGGTCGTTCGGGCGATTTCTTTCGTGTGTTTTTACAGAAATCCGGCGGTATCCCGACAATCGGAATTTTGAAGTAAATGCGGTTGTTACGTTTCTGTATCCGCTGTTTTTCCACTGCTTCCGGCGGACCGGATCCGGAATGGACCGATTCTGAATTCCGGTGCGTCGTTTACTCGTTTCCGGACCTTCGGGAGTACGGAATTTTTGTGGAAATATTTTTAATTTTTTTTATAAAACAGTCGTTTTTCTCTTTTTTCACTCCTGTCCGAACGCTGAAATCCGAAAGAACGGTATCCTAAATTATTCCGGAATCGGGGACGGGATCGGGTGATATTCCATAAGCCGGGACAATGATTTTTGACGTGCCTGAAAACAAAAAAACGACCCCGAAAAAAGGTCGTTTTTATCGTATCGCGCGTTCGCTCAGCCGCATATATAGACGCATCCGTAGATTAGCGCCGCCGCGAGCGCACCCAATACTGGACCTGCGACGGGCACCCAGCTGTATCCCCAGCCGCTCGGCCCTTTCGCCCTGATGGGCAGGGTGCTGTGGGCTATGCGGGGCGGCAGGTCGCGCGCAGGGTTGATCGCATAGCCCGTCGTTCCGCCCAGCGACATGCCGATCGCCATGATCAGCATCGTCACCGGCAGGCTTCCCAGACTTCCCAGTCCTATTTCGGGTGTATTCTGTTCGTTGCCGATGGCCAGAATCACGAATACCAGCAGGAACGTTCCGACGAATTCGCAGAAAAGGTTGCGCGGCTTGTCCATGATGGCCGGCATGGTGCAGAAGACCCCCAGTTTCGCACCCGGATCGTTCGTCGCGTCGAAGTGGTCCTTATAGTATATGTATACCAGCACCGCGCCGCAGAATCCGCCCAGCAGCTGCGCGGCGATGTACCCCGGCACGAACGCCCACGGAAACGAACCTGCAGCGGCCAGCCCGATACTGAGCGCCGGATTGAGGTGCGCACCCGAATAGGGACCTGCAATCAGTACGCCGCACATCACGGCCAGTCCCCACGCTATCGTGATTACGACCCAGCCGCCGTTGTACCCTTTCGATTGTTTCAGGACCGTCGAGGCCACTACCCCGTCGCCCAGCAACACCAGCACGAGCGTCCCGATGAACTCGAACAGACATTTGGTGAAAAATGTGATTTCCATATGCGGTTCCGATTGGTTGGTTTAACTGCGCAATACCCGCCGTACGGCGTCTTTCCAGCCTTCCACAGCCTCGGCAATATGCGCCCGGTCGGTCGTCGGTTCGAAAATACGCTCGGCCTGCCACTGCCGTTTGATGTCGTCGATGCTGTCCCAATACCCTACCGCCAGCCCTGCGAGGTAAGCCGCGCCCAGCGCCGTGGTCTCCGTCACGCTGGGGCGTATGACGCGCGTGTCCAGCAGGTCCGACTGGAACTGCATCAGCAGGTCGTTGCGCGCCGCGCCGCCGTCCACTTTCAGCTCCCGGAGCGTGATGCCCGAATCGCGCTGCATGGCCCCGACGATGTCGAGCGTCTGATAGGCAATGCCTTCCAGCGCCGCCCGTGCGATATGGGCCGCTGTCGTGCCGCGGCTGATGCCGCTGATCGCGCCCCGCGCATACTGGTCCCAGTACGGGGCCGCGAGTCCCGTCAGCGCAGGTACGAAGTAGACGCCGTTGGTGTCGGCCACCGATGCCGCCAGTTCCTCGACTTCCGACGACGAACGGATGATCCCCAGCCCGTCGCGCAGCCACTGTACGACCGACCCGCCGACGAAGATGCTCCCTTCGAGGGCGTAGTCGACCTTGTCGCCGATCTTCCATGCGATGGTCGTCAGCAGGTTGTTCGACGAAGCGATCGGTTTTTCGCCGCTGTTCATCAGCAGGAAACACCCCGTGCCGTACGTGTTCTTCACCGAACCCGGTTCGACGCACATCTGCCCGAACAGAGCCACCTGCTGGTCGCCCGCAATTCCCGCGATGGGCACCTTGTGTGCAAAAATCGTGGTTTTGGTCGCTCCGTATACCTCGCTCGACGACTTCACTTCGGGCATCATCGAAGCCGGAATGTCGAACAGCTTCAGCAACTCTTCGTCCCATTGCAGGGTGTGGATATTGAAAAGCATCGTGCGCGAGGCGTTGCTGACGTCCGTAACGTGCACTTCGCCGCGCGTCAGCCGCCAGATCAGCCACGTATCGACCGTGCCGAACATCAGTTTGCCCCTCTCGGCGCGTTCGCGCGCTCCGGCGACATTGTCCAGAATCCATTTTATCTTCGTTGCGCTGAAATAGGCGTCGATTATCAGTCCCGTTTTTTCGCGGATGAATTCGGTTTTTCCGTCGGCTTTCAGACGGTCGCAGTACTCCGAGGTCCGGCGGTCCTGCCAGACGATGGCGTTGTACACCGGCTCTTCGCTCTCCGCATCCCATACGATCGTGGTTTCGCGCTGGTTGGTGATGCCGATGCCCGCGATGTTCAGTCCGTTGATGTCGATGGCGGCGATCGCTTCGGCGATGACCGACGCCTGCGACGACCATATCTCGTGCGGATTGTGCTCGACCCATCCCGGTTTGGGAAACAGCTGGGTGAATTCCCGCTGGGCGACCGAGCGAATCTGCCCTTTGCGGTCGAATACGATCGCCCGGGAACTGCTCGTCCCCTGATCCAATGCCAAAATGTACTGTTCCATGTGCTTGAGTTTTTATCGTTGCTGTTTCCGCCGCGGCGGAAACCTCTCTGCCCGCTGTGATTCCATTTCCGTTGAATGCCTGTCAGTCCCGTGGCCTTTTGTTTTCTGCGGATTTCTCCCGCCCGGCGCGGCATCCCTACCCCTTTCGTTTACAAATCTATCAAAAAAATCTGGGATTCGAAACGAAACCATGAAGTTTTTTTTTCGAAACTTATGTGCCGCAGACTGTATTAT
>JAJPZH010000224.1 GCA_021204515.1 Alistipes sp.
GGTACGAATGGGCCTAAAAAGCCTATGAAATGGCTGTTTTAGCCGATAAAAGTGGGAAATTCCCCCCGCCGGTTATTTGGTTTGGTAAGATATTTGCCTTACATTTGCACCCGCTACTTGATTGTTGGTTTATGGAAGAACAAATTCCTCTCGGTTTTATCGGTATCCTGCTCGGGGTATTCGCCTGCGCCTTTCTGATCGGTGTCGGGGTGATATACCTGAAGCAGCGGCGCGTCCAGCGTCTGAAAAATCCCCGGAAAGATTATTATCGGTAATAGAATCGGCGGCTTCGGCCGTCTTTTTTTTGCCCCGGCATGCTAACCGGGGCTTTTTTTTCGTTTCATGCTGTAAAATCGGATAGTTTTTGTAAATTTGCACGATTATACGACGATGAACAGATTTTTTATATCCATATTCGCGGCGCTCGTGCTGCTGGCCGGATGCTCCGATGACGAGGAGGACATTCTGCCCACGCAGAAAACGAAGATCGTTTCCTATCTGACCGGTACCCATTCGCCCAAACTCGTGGCCTATGAGGAACTGGAAGAGGGGAGCGACGAGGCGTACTTCACCACTTCGGGCAATGCGGTCTACCGTTACATCGCGGGGATCAACAATCCCGACCGCGTGAACTGGACCGAAGTGACGCGCACGTCGAAGGTGACCATCACCTTCAGCGCCTACGTCTTCACCTATGCCAATATCGTGACGCCCGCGACTTCGACCACCAACCTTACGATGCCCTATTATTCGAACGATCCGGTGATGATCGCGGCGATGGAAGACGCCGAGAACGGTCCCGGTCTGACTCCCGGTGCGTGGTCGTCCGAACCGCTGGAGATAGATATGCGCAGCTCCGGCATAATAAAAGGACTTTACGATGCGTTACTTGGTTGTCGTGAGGGCGACTATGTCGAATCCTATATGACCTATAACATGGCTTACGGAGACATCAACTTCAGTACGATTCCGAAGGAGAGTCCCATCGCTTATTTTTTTACGGTAAACAGTGTCGAGTAAAATACAAACCGAAAATATGAAATTTATTACCCGTTTTTTATACGTGCCGGTTGTCGGCCTTCTGGCGCTGACATCCTGCGCGAAAGACGAAGACGAATCGTATGCTCAGTTCGAAAATCAGGCGCTCGAAGCGTGGATGACCCAGCACCGTTCCGATCTGGTGCAGAACTACCAGTCCGACGGCGGTTATTATATCGACGTGATCGAGGCCGGCGACCAGTCGCTGGATCCGATCAGCAAGGAGCCTGTCTGGGTGTCCTTCGACTTCACGGGGCGCGATCTGGCCGGCAACATCATCCTCACGCGCAGCGCCGATTCGGCCAGACTTGCCGGGACTTTCTCCAAATATACCCATTACGTGCCCTTCTACCGCTATTGCGGTACGGAGAATACGGGCCTGATGGAAGGTACGTGGCTGGCCATGCGCAATACGCTGAAGCTGGGTGAACAGTATTATAACGAAAACAAAGACCGTCTCGGACTTCAGTCGCCCGAACTGCAGCTGCGCTACGGCACCAAAATCCAGCTTTACATGCCCTCGTCGGTCGTCGGCAACGGCGTCGAGGGCACCGGCGGCTACGAGGGCCAGTACACGCTGAGTTCCAAACGGCCGTTCATCGTCACGATGGAGATCCGCGATACGGTCAGCAATCCCCTCGAACGTGAAGGCGGAGATGTGGACGAGTTCTGCGACGATAACGGCGGGCGTCTGGTTTACGGCAAGGAAGCCGACGACAAGGCGGGAATCGTCGTTCGTCCGACCGATCCCGAAGACAAGAACCACGCCTACGTTACGGCCAACCGCTGGGTCAGCGCCTGCGATACCATTGCGCAGCTCTACGTCAATGTGCGCTACGATCCGACGCAGGCCGACGGCGACTGCCTGACGTTCCCGAAACCCTATGAATCGACTTATGAACCGTACACCTCCGGGGCGATGGCAGATATAGACAAGAAGATCGCCGAGGCGCTGAAAAAGCGTTTCTATCCCGATGAAGACGATAAGTACGAGGGCGTCGTGAAACTCGACGCCGACTCGGTGACGCTCGAAGGTACGGCCGAAATCTGGTATATCGGCCGCTTCCTCGACGGATTCATCTTCGATACGAATATCGACGAGGTGAAGAAGATCATCTACGGCGAAGTGAAATCCACCGGTTCGGCGCTTTCCTATACGCCGTCGAGCGGAGGTATGATCCAAGCCTTCTACTACACGATTCCCAACCTCAAGTACGGTCAGTGGGCCGAGCTGATCACCACTTCGACCAACGCCTACGGTTCGTCGGGCAAAACCGGATCGACCAGCTCCTCCACTTCGGGCACGAGCGGTTATTCGTCGAGCTATTACGATTACCTGAACTACCTGAATTACGCCAACGGCTATTACGGCAGCGGCGGCTATTACGGCGGTTATTACAACAATTATTACGGCGGCTACTACGGCGGTTATTACGGCGACATCTACGGCAGCGACTACGACAGCTCCAGCACGGGAACGACGGTTACGACCATCAGTACCGAGATCCCCTCGTTCACGCCGCTTATTTTCCAGCTTTACATCGAACCGAAGGAGTAATCCGGCGCCGGATCCGAACGCGAAAAAACCGCACTTTCCTCAAGGAAGGAGCGGTTTCTTTTTTATTATTTTCCCGTTTCGTTTTTATTACACATTTTTAAGGCAGAAATTTTGCAGTTCAACAAAAATGTATTAACTTAGTGATGCAGAACTTCAACTTAAAATTCAACGGATATGATTATCACATTTAACGAGTTGCGCCGTATCAAAGACAGACTGCCCAGCGGCAGCTCGCAGCGCATTGCAGATGAGTTAGGAATCGATGTAGACACTGTCCGCAACTATTTCGGAGGAAAACACGAGGCTAAAGAGTGCGTGGGTGTCCATTTCGAGCCGGGGCCGGACGGGGGCGTTGTCACGCTGGACGATACGAC
>JAJPZH010000273.1 GCA_021204515.1 Alistipes sp.
CGCCTCGGCTTCACGCTGGGCGAATTCGATCGCGCCCAGAACTATCTGATGCGCCGTGCCGAACGTGAGTACGCCAACCGCAACGACCGCCTCAACGGCGAGTTCGTACAGACCTACCTGAACAACTACTCGAAGAATACTCCGATGCCCGACGCCGAGACCGAATGGCAGCTGGACAGCATGTTGATCAAGATGATCAACGTCGAGGCGGTCAACGGATTCGCCCAGCAGGTCATATACCCCCGCAATCAGGTGATCGTCGTCACGGCGCCCGAAAAGGAGGGCATCGTGAATCCGACGGCCGAGGAACTGCTCGCCATCCGCGAGAAAGTCACCAATGCCGAAATCGAGGCATACGAGGACAACACCGTCAAGGAGCCGCTGATCCCGGAAGGCACCGTTCTGAAAGGTTCGCCCGTAAAGAAAACGGCACAGGACGCGACGCTCGGTACGACCGAGTGGACGCTCGCCAACGGCGTGAAGGTCGTCGTGAAGCCCACGACCTACAAGGCCGACGAGGTGCGCATGAGCGCCGTGGCCAAAGGCGGACTGTCGATCCTTTCGGACGAGGAGTTCTACATGGGCGAGATGATGCCCGCATTCAATTCGATGTCGGGCATCGGCAAATTCTCGGCGACGGACCTCAAGAAACAGCTTTCGGGCAAGTCGGCTTCGGTCCAGCCCTCGGTGGAGAACTATGCCAGCGCCGTGAACGGCTACTGCTCGCCCAAAGACCTTGAGACGATGATGCAGCTACTCTACCTGAATTTCACGCAGCCGCGCTTCGACCTGAACGACTACAATACGCTGATGAAGATGCTGCGCTCGCAGCTCGACAACGTGAAGTCGAACCCCGACTACCTGATGGAGGAGAAATTCATCGACGTAGCCTACGGCAGCAACCCGCGCCGCCAGATGATTTCGACCGAGATCATCGACAAGTTCAGCTTCGAAGCCCTGCCGGCTATCTACAAGAAGCTCTATCCGGATGCCAACAGCTTTACGTTCACCATCGTAGGCAACGTGGACCTCGACGCGCTGAAACCGCTCGTGGAGAAGTACATCGGTTCGATTCCCGTATCGAAGAAAGCCATGACGTTCGCTGACGACAAGTGCGAACCCGTCAAGGGCGACGTGACGGAGGAATTCACAGCTCCGATGCAGCAGCCGAAAGTTTCGGTACACTACATGTTCTCCGGCAGGATGCCCTACACGCTCAAGGACAAAGCGGCCCTGACGTTCCTCACGCAGGCGCTCAACTCGCGTTACCTGATTTCGATCCGCGAGGAGAAGGGCGGCACGTACGGCGTGCAGGTTTCGGGTTCGACCGAGTACATTCCCGAAGAGACCTACAAGATGGATATCCGCTTCGACACGAACGAAGAGATGGCCGACGAACTGCGCGAAATCGTAATGAAGGAGATTCAGGAGATCGCAGAGAACGGTCCCAAGACCGAGGACATCGAAAAGAACCGCGAATTCATGCTCAAGAGCTGGAAAAACAGTCTGGAACAGAACGCCGGCTGGATGAATTACATTCAGGCCAAATACGGTTCGGGACTGGAGTACCTGAAAGATTACGAGCAGGTAATCAAGTCGCTCACCAACGCCGACGTACAGGCCATGGCCAAGAAGATACTCAGCGACAACAACCTCGTGAAGGTCATCATGCGTCCTGCAAAGGAAGAAGCTAAATAACAGGCGCTGAATCCGACAAAAAAGCCAGCCGGCATAACGGCTGGCTTTTTATTTGTCAGCCCGGCGAAAAACATTAACTTTGCAGACAATTAAAACAATTAGCTATCACCTATGCGTCAAAGTCTCCGGCTGGTTTCCGGCCTGTATCTCAAACTTACCCTGCTGACACTCGCTGTCGGCTTCCTGCTGCGCATCGTACTGCTCTTCAACGAGCAGACCACCGACCTCAGTTTCTCCTTCGGCGAATGGCTGCAGGTTTTCCTGCTGGGCGCCGTGAACGACCTCTGCGCCGCAACGATCGGATTCGCCTTTCTGTGGCTTTTCACGATGAGCGTCTCCGAGACCAAGTACAGCAGACCGTGGGGCTACATCATCCTCGGAATTCTCGTCGCGGCATTCTGCCATGTGACATTCTGCAACACGATCTTCGACGAATACGGCAGCGTCGCCCCGCAGATCGCCTCGGGTGTTCTCGGCTACTGGGCCGGCACGTTCGCCCTGCGTCTATTTTTCAAGGGGTTCCGCAGTTATTGGACCACGGTATGGTTTGCACTCATCATCACGCTCTACGTGGGCGCCATCCTCTTCAATGGGCTTAGCGAATACTTCTTCTGGAGCGAATTCGGCGTACGCTACAATTTCATCGCGGTAGACTACCTCGTCTACACCAACGAAGTGGTCGGCAACATCATGGAGTCCTACCCCATCGTGCCGATGACGCTGGGACTTATCCTCGTGACGCTGGCCGTTACATGGTATCTTTTCCGCCGCGATCTGGCCCACGCCGACCGGCTGAAAGGCTGGCAGTGGAAAGCGGTCGCAGGTCCGGCATACATCGCCGCCATGCTCATCGCGGTCTGGCTGCTGAACTTCAACACCCGCTTTCAGGACAGTCAGAACGTCTATGTAAACGAACTGCAGGCCAACGGGCTTTACAAATTCTACGACGCATTCGTTAAAAACGAACTAAATTACAAGCAGTTCTACATCACCGAACCCGAAGAGCAGGCCGAAGCCTTCGTCCACGGAATTTACGGCAGTACGGGCGACAACCTGCACGCCGTGCGCAGTGAAGGGCCTGAAATCCGCCGCAACATCGTGCTGATCACGATCGAGAGCATGAGCGCTTCGTTCATGGAGCGCTTCGGCAACACGAACCGCCTGACGCCCGTACTCGACTCGCTTTACAAGCTGGGTCTCGCCTTCGACCGCGTATATGCGACGGGCAACCGCACGGTGCGCGGGCTGGAGGCCGTAACCCTCTTGC
>JAJPZH010000121.1 GCA_021204515.1 Alistipes sp.
CTTCGCATTCGGCTGCCTTTTTGTTAGACATACCGCAGCAGCTTACCATTGCGACGGCAGCAATAACGACGACAAAAGAGAAAATCTTTTTCATCACGTTAAATGTTTAATTATTAGTTATTCTGTAACGCCGCAAAGTTAGATATTAACAGGATAAATGCAAATAAAAAACAAAAAAACTTTCGAAAAGGGAAGTTTTTCAGTTCAAAAGGTCGGCAATGGAGAGCGTTTCGTTTTTGACGAAAGCCTTGGGGAAAGCAGACGACACTCTGCCCTTGAGAATGATGGCCTCTTCCGAAGTGAGACAGTCTCCGACCGCGACTTTGAAATAAGGATTCTCGTAGACCATATATACCTTGATTCCCGGATAGTTCTCTTCGAAAAGCTGTTTGGCGGCGATGGCCCCGGCGCGGGCGTCCTGCCCGTTGTCGAAGAAAATGCAGACCCGGTAGCCGGGGAAACGCAGACGCGCGCCCGCACGCGAAGCTTCATTCACGGCGTGTTCCGCATCGCCGTACTCCCTAACGGTGACCTTGGCCGTACCGAATGCGGCGTCGGAGACCACAGGGGCGGCCAGCCGCTCCTTGAACGCATCCAACGACTGCGCGCACAGAGGCGTGTAAGCCGCGGCGGCAAAAAGAATCAGCAGGATGGTCAGCGATCTGCGCATTACTCTTCCAAGTAGTTTTTTATGTCGTTCAACGACAGTCCAAAGATATTCAAAAATTCCGACAACGGCATCATCTCCTGCGAAATTTTTACACGTGCGGGGCCTCCGCGCCCCTCGACGGAGAACGAAACGCCGATCTTCGAAATATCGTCCTCCCGGATTTTCTTGGTCATCACATGAAGCGCCATCGGGTCGGAAGTTCGGATCCGCCACAGCGTCGCAACGCTCGCCGTCGTGCGGCGGGGCACCTCGGCAGGTTCGCGCAGGGCGACCTTCGTCACGACTCCTCCCGCATAGAAAACCGAGAACGACGCCTTCTCCAGCTTCAGTTTGTGCCCCGTATCGTTCTTTATGCGCAATACGACCTCGGCCCCCGACAACCCCTGCCGCCGGGCTTCCTCGACCGCTTCGAGCCGGATGTTGCGCCGTGCCTTCTCGGCCGCCCGGCGACAGGAGCCCAACGGCAATACCGCCGAGAACAGCAATATGTAAAACAGCATCCGCCCGAAAGTCCGGCCCCTTTTCCCGGAACCGGCCGGAGCCTTTTCCGCCGCATCGGACCGGAAGCAAAACGAATTCACGGACACGCTCCCGCCCGCCACGGCAGGACAGGAACGGACAGGTTCCGCCGATGCACCCCCGCCCGCCGCAGTGGAACAGGAACGGACCGGCACTGCCGATACGTCCCCGCCCGAACACGGAATCCGGCGGCGGAGTACACTATCCGAGGGCGCACTGCCCGGTCGTATGCGTTTTACGTTCATCGTCACTTTTGTCCGGTATAAATCTGCGCGATCCCGAAACTCTGACTCCGGGCGCGGCACTCCCTGAACCCCGCGCGTTCCATCATCGCCATAAACTCCTTCGGCGCCGGAAACTCCCCGACCGACGCCGGGAGGTATTCGTAAGCCCGTTTGTCCTTCGACACCATACCGCCGATGCGGGGCAGTATCTTATAGGTATAGAATTCGTACAGCGCCCGGAATATCCGGTTGCGGGGACGCGAGAACTCCAATATAACGACTTTGCCGCCCGGTTTTATCGTGCGGGCCATTTCGCGCAGTCCGGCATCCAGATCTCCGAAGTTGCGCACGCCGAAGGCCACCGTCGCCACATCCACCGATGCGTCGGCCACGTGCAGATGTTCGGCGTCCCCCGCGTCGAGCACGACACGTCCGTCGAGCCCCCGCGCCGTCACCTTACGGCGCGCCACGTCGAGCATCCCTTCCGAAAGGTCCACGCCCAGCACCTGCACGCCGCGGATGCGGCGCGCCATCTCGATCGCCAGATCGCCCGTGCCGGTCGCCACGTCGAGTATCCGGCGCGGGCGGCAGCGGCGCACGATGCGCACCACGCGGCGGCGCCAGATGCGGTCGATGCTCATCGAGAGCGTATGATTCAGCAGGTCGTACTTCGGCGAGATGTTGTCGAACATCTCGCGGACCTCCTCTTTTTTGGTCTGTTCGGTATTGTACGGTTTCATTCGTATCGGATCGATTCGTCGGGTTTTACGGTAGATACTATACAGGCCGGCACCACGAGCAGCGCGACGATCGCCGCCACGACGCCGACGTTGAGCGCCAGCCACCAGCCCCACCCCAGCGCAACGGGCACTTCGGAGAGCAGATAACCCTCGGAGCTGAGTTTCACGACATGGAAATATTTCTGCACCAGACACACGGCCAGCCCCGCGGCGTTGCCCCACGCCAGTCCGCGCAGCGTGACGAACGCCGCACGCCAGAGGAACACCACCCGCAGGGTGCCGTTGCGCATGCCGAACGCCTTCAGCAGACCGATCATCCGCGTACGTTCCAGCACGAGGATCAGCAGCGCCGAAGTCATGTTGAAAAAGGCCACTACGAGCATAATGCCGATAATCACCGCGGCATTGACGTCATGGGCCTTCAGCCAGTCGAAAATATTGGGATAAAGCTCCGTCACGCTGCTCACGGCGAGATTCGCCGTATCGGCCGCATCGTCGTAGAGCAGGGTCCGCCCGAGCCTGCGCGCGAAATCGTCGGCTGCGGCCAAATCCGAGGTGAAAATCTCGTAGCCCGAAATCTCGCCGTCCGACCAGTCCGCCAGCCGCTGCACGTTGCGCAGGTCGGTCATAATCACCGCGTCGTCCATTTCGTCCATTCCCGACGAGTAGATTCCCGCCACCTTGAAACGGTCGCGCCGGGGCATGTCGCCGGTCTCGACGAAAAGCATTTCGACCTTGTCGCCCACGCCGAGCATCAGTTTTTCGGCCATGCCGCGCGACAGCAGTATATC
>JAJPZH010000068.1 GCA_021204515.1 Alistipes sp.
ACTATGGACGATCCCTTCAACAACGAAAACGAAAGTTTCATGCAAGAAACCCGGCTGATCGAAAACGAATATTCGGTGAACCTGCCGACGCGATTCTACTACAACAAGGTTTGGCACAACGGGTTCATCAATGTCGTGAACCCGATGCGAGGGTGCGTCGTCGTCGGAAGCCCCGGTTCGGGAAAAAGCTTCGCCGTCGTAAATCAATTCATCAAGCAACAGATCGAGAAAGGATATGCCATGTATATCTACGATTTCAAGTTCGACGACCTTTCCGTCATCGCGTACAACCACCTGCGGACACATCTGCATTGCTACAAAATCCCGCCCAAATTCTATGTCATCAATTTCGACGATCCCAGACGTTCCCACCGTTGCAATCCGATCGATGCACGCTTCATGACCGACATCTCCGACGCCTATGAATCAGCCTACACCATCATGCTCAACCTCAATAAAACTTGGATTCAGAAGCAGGGAGACTTCTTCGTCGAATCCCCGATCATTCTTCTCGCAGCGATTATCTGGTACCTGCGAATATACAAGGACGGCAAATATTGTACATTTCCCCATGCCATCGAACTGCTGAACAAACGTTACGCAGACCTTTTCATCATACTCACGTCGATACCGGCACTCGAAAACTACCTCTCGCCATTCATGGATGCATGGAGAGGCGGAGCTCAGGACCAGCTGCAAGGTCAGATCGCGTCCGCGAAAATACCGCTCTCGCGCATGATCTCGCCCCAACTTTACTGGGTGATGTCCGGAAACGACTTCTCGCTCGATATCAATAATCCCGAAGCTCCGAAGGTCCTATGCATGGGCAATAACCCGGACCGTCAGAACATTTATTCCGCAGCTCTCGGCCTCTACAACAGCCGAATAGTCCGTCTGATCAACAAAAAGGGGCGACTCAAATCCTCGGTGATCATCGACGAGCTCCCGACCATCTATTTCCGAGGACTCGACAATCTTATTGCAACGGCCCGCTCGAATAAAGTCGCCGTCTGTCTCGGATTTCAGGACTTCTCCCAGCTTACCCGCGACTACGGCGACAAGGAATCCAAAGTGATCCAAAACACCGTCGGAAACATCTTCTCCGGACAGGTGGTAGGCGAAACGGCCAAGACTCTGTCCGAACGCTTCGGGAAAATCCTCCAACGACGCCAATCCATGTCCATCTCCCCGGAACAAAGGTCGACCTCGATCAGCACACAACTCGACAGCCTTATCCCGGCCTCGAAAATCTCGAACCTCAGTCAAGGTATGTTCGTCGGAGCCGTAGCGGATAATTTCGACGAACATATCGAGCAGAAGATCTTTCACGCACAAATCGTCGTAGACAACGATGCCCTGGCCCGCGAAACTGCGGCATACGTCCCGATCCCCGAAATAACCTCTTTCGTAGACGAAGACGGAAACAACACGATGGAACGCGAGATAGAAGATAACTACCAACGTATTCGCGCCGAGGTAAATCAGATCATCAAGGATGAAATGGAACGCATCAAGAAAGACCCCAAACTCAAGCATCTCATCCCGCAGCCCAAACAACCCGGAGGTGCAAAATAAGGATTCTCGCACCATGGCGTTCAATGCCTCCAAGTGCCCGTCAGTGCCAGCGAATGACAAGCAGAACAACTTAATAATCAGTACTATATATTTGCGACAGAAAACCACCAAAACACTTAATTAATTAACATTATGGCAAAAAAAGAGAACAAAACCGAACAGGGCGAGCAGAAGCAGCAGCCCGTTCACCCCGACTCCCGAAAAGAGACGATCGTAGTACGTTATCCGCTCGACGGCAGGGTCGCCGTCGTCAGTGACATGAAGATGGAGAACAACAGGCCGTCGCTCACGACTGTCGAACCATCGGGTAAGAACCAGGCTTCATTCTATGAAAAGACCGACAGCCGTTTCGTCGCAAATTTCTTCAGCACGATGCGCGCCCAGGCATCCGCCGAAGGCCGAGACACCAAAACCGTCCCTGAGATCTACGTCGTGCCTTACAGTCAGGTGGGAATGCTCGGTGCGGAACTTCTCAAACTCCAGCAAAACCCCAAAGACGAAGATGCTCTCGCTGTTGCGCGTATGTTCCGAACGTCGACACAAGCTCTGAGCCGAATCATCTACGACCGGGCTCGTATGCCGATCAACGAACTGGCAGCCGCAGGCTTCGACGTCAAAAAGATGGAGGAAGAAGGTGTTTTCGCGGATATGGAGCTCGGCAAGGACTCCAAACTCTATCCCATTACCGGAAAACTCGGTGAGCACATCTCTTCAGAAAGTTACTACTCCCTGCGTCCATCTTTCGACGAAAACGGAGACATCCGATTTACGGCACTCTCGGCCCTGCCGATCCCTGAGTTCGTATTGGACGAATCTCTCCGTATGGAGATCAACGGGCAGGAAAGGGAGGATCTGCGCGCCGGCAAAACACTGGACCGCGTAATCAAGCACGATGGCGAATACTGTTATGCCGCATTCAACCGCCTCACCCAGCGCATGATCTACATCCCCTGTAAGGACGTCAATGTCCCGACGTTTATCAACAACACCCGCTTGAATGCGGCGCAGATGGATGAACTCGGCCGCGGAGGTCGTGCCCTCGTCGAAAACTGCCACTACAACAACAGCGACAACAAGTTCTTCGGACATGCACAATTCGATGTACACCGCATGGACTTCGTCATTGCCGATCCCCACTACGAGCGCCCCTACATTCCGGAACATATCGCTAAAAGCGCTTCTCCGGATACCCTTGCTGCTCTGATGAAATACGAAGAGGTGGACGGCCGACAACTCAAAGATCGCAACGGGCGCCCCTACACTTCCAACATCCGCATCAATCCTGAAACGAACGCCCCGGAATTCGTACGCTACCAGCGAGAGCAGAACCAGCAGCAGGAACAAGGCCAGAATC
>JAJPZH010000021.1 GCA_021204515.1 Alistipes sp.
GTACATGGGCAAACGTACCATGCTTCACTATGATAACGGCGCCACGGTGCTGCTTGTCGAGGGGCTGGACTTCGAGATCATCGAGGACGATTGCCTCGCTCACTCTTGACTCATTCCGGATAACCAATACGACACGACATGAAACAGCAATTCGACAGCGAACTCCGGTTGTCAAAGGCCAACCGGATCATGCTCGAACGGATCAACACGATTCTGGAGGAATACCGTAACGACGGCTACGTGCTGACATTGCGACAGCTTTACTATCAGCTCGTATCGAAAGACATCATCCCCAACAACGACCGGGAATACGCCAAGCTGAGCAATATCCTCAAAAAGGGACGTATGGCAGGCATCGTCGACTGGTCGGCCATCGAGGACCGCGTGCGCGTGCCCAAGCTGCCGTACTGGGTACGCGACGTGCAGCATGCCATTCAGGATACCATCGAGCAGTACCGCGTAGACCGTATGCAGGGCCAGCAGCGCAACATCGAGATATGGGTCGAGAAGGACGCGCTCTCGAACGTGCTCTTCCGGGTAACGAGCAAGTACCACATCCGGCTGATGGTCAACCGCGGGTACAGCAGTATCTCGGCCATGTACGACGCCCACCGGAGACTCCTCTCGGGCGACGTGATCCTTTACTTCGGCGACCACGACCCTTCGGGAAAAGACATGGTCCGCGACATACGCGAGCGGATGGAGGAGTTCGGGCGCGAGGTCGACGTGCGTCCCGTGGCCCTGACTATGGAACAGATACGCCGGTTCAACCCGCCGCCCAATCCGGCCAAGATCACCGATCTTCGGGCCAAATGGTACATCCGGGAATACGGACGCACGAGCTGGGAGCTCGACGCCCTGCCGCCCAGAGAGCTGATCCGGCTCGCGGAAGAGGCGGTCGAGGAGCTGATCGACCTCGACCTGTACAACCGGTGCCTCGACCGGGAACAACGCGATATCGAGGAACTGAGATCATTTTTCAATGTTTAATTAACCCATTAAAAACAAACGATATGGACTTGAATCACTATTATAAAGAGAGCAAGGATGACATCAACTCGTCGATCATGGAGATCGCCTCGGATCTGGCCGTCGGCCGTATGGTCGACAAATACAAGCAGCCTTTCGAGGCGTTCGTCGAGCCGGACGACCCCGACGATCCCGACGGCGGCACTCATTACAAGGAGGAGTTTCAGGACGAGTACAACCGATTTTACGACGAGGAATACGAGCGCGTAGCCTCGCTGATGAAATTCGATATCGGGGAAGACGACGGCGTCCGCAAGGAAGACCGCACGGACGATCCGATCGCCTCGCTCGTATCCCGTGCGAACGTATGGCATGAGGAGGCTCGCGAGCGGATCGTCGAAACGCTCCGCCAGAACGGCAGGCGTGTGACATACATACCGGAAGAGGAAGACGGGGAGTATCCGGTTACCGCGTCATTCCACGGAAGGCACGAACATATCCGCCTTAATATCACCGACGTCTACCTCGAAGAGGAAAATTGTATCATGGCCGACGGTATCGACTCGGACGGCGACAAGAGAACCGGATTCCAAATCTATGACGAACAACTCTACGACATCGCACTATTCCTCAAATATGTGTTGTAACTATGGCGACGAAAGCTGTTTACATTACCGTCCGTCTCGATCTGGAGAGTACGGCGGAGGAGGTCATCTCCGACGAAGAGGTGCAGGATCTCATTAACGAGGTGGATTACAGGTTTACCGCGCCGGAAGGCAGCGGCATCACGATTACCGACACTGAAATCTGCGGACTGAATGACTAAGGTGGTTTTCAGAAAATGGAAAGACGGCGCGGTGATCGCCCTTTTTCCTGATTATACGAATCCGCACGACAGAACCGTGACCTCTTACATGCACATCGGTCAGCATGGTGACGCCGACTATAGGGATGTAATCTCTACAACACATCCGGCACAGCCGAATGAATACCGCGATCTGCTGGCCGAGTTAATAACCACAGGCTATGCCGATCTGCACGTCGTGTAGCAGGCAAGACCTAATTTTCACTAATATCCATCGACAATTATGACGACATTCAAAAAAGGACAGCGGGTCTGGTGGGACGACCCGATCTGCGAAAAAACGGGCGAATACGACGTACTCGACCCTCAAGAAGAACTCAATGCCGGTAAACCGGAAAACGAGCGTATCATCCGTATCGGTGATGAAGAGAAGACATGGGATATTCCGGCCGACTATCTGACGATCGTATTCCCGATCTCCGATGTGGATCGGGAGCAACTCGCCATGCAGGAGCATCGGAACCGGATACGCGACAAAGAGCTGGTAGAGCAGATGCAGAGCCTCGTCGCTCAGTTCGAAGACCAAAATTTCGAGGTCGAAGGATACTCCGTCCGCATCAGCGACGAAGACCACGACGCTTGCTGCGTATATGGATTTCAAGTGGACGAAGATGTACTTTATGCCCTGTTGGACTACGACAACGGCGAACTGCGGACGGTACCTGTTTCCGACCTGTGCACCGTGGAACTCTTCGATGCCTTCTGTTTGCTTGTCAAAGATGCTTAATTCTTTGATTATGGCTATACAGTGCAGTATTTGCGGCGGTACACATGTCAAGTGTGCCGCCGTCGTCGATCCCAACACCAAAGAGTTTATCGAGTTCGGCCACGAAGCCTTCCTCGATGGAGAATGCGGTCAATGTGGCAATGTCGTACTGACCGATCCGGATGAGATAAAGACCGACATCGACAAACGGTGGGCGGAATACACGGTCAGGAACGGTTCGCATCCCAATTTCGCCCTTTGCCAGATCGTCCGTACCGACAGTTACGACGGATACGAACAGGCACGTATCCGTATCGGCGGACCGGAGAACGTGGCCAATGGTCCAGACGCCATCTCGGTATGCCAAGACCTCGAAGAACTCAAAATCCTGACCGAACCCAATCCCGAACGGGGATTCACCCTCGTCGAATGTCAGGGCTTCGAGTTTCGGCCAATCATGGAAAACCGCACCTATCTGATCGAGATCGACGACGAACAGATCCCCGTAACTACGGAAGAGGTATTGAAGTTCTACCCGAAGCAGCACAACCTGACGCAGGAAGAGATCGAACAGTATGCGGCTGCCTGCACGGCCCGGATCAAATCCTATCGGGGATGCGAGCGGTGGCTCGATGCGGCACTCATCCGGCGCCTTCTGGACGAAGAGCGGCTGATGAAGCCCGGCGAGAGCGACAGCTTCAAATTGCAGCTCCGCTTCCAGTGGTTCGTGCGAATCCGCAAAGAGCGGGAGAAGCTGTACGCCCCGTTCCATTATACCGTAGAGGCATTCTGTTTGGACAACATCCAAACTTTCACGCGTCGCTACACTTCGCTCGCAGAGGCGTTGCTGCACTGTCTGAACGGCTTCAATGAAAACGCGAACAGCCCCAACCGCTATAAATCCATCGAACAGTACCTTACTCAATAGAAGACATTATGAACTTCACCAGTATCCAAATGCAGCAAACCCTCCGTCGGCTGGAATCGACCATGACGGACATTACACCCGAGCAGCGCAAGTTGCTCGACGAGCTGAACGACCAGATCGAGGAGAACGGACGCCACTACGTGGTCGAATCCCTGACCGTGGAGCAGATGCGCGAGCACGGCTACGACGTGACGGAACATGACGCCGGTCTGATCGACCGTATCGCTGAAAAGGTCGAGGTGGATGCCGACATGCTCTGGAACGGCGTGGCTATATGGGCCGACACGTACGGAGTAAAATCACTCGAAGAGTATTGAACGATGATAAGAGAAGAATACCTGCGACGCCCTCCGATCGAGGGCGTCGTCTACAAAATCGACGAGGAAGAGATTCGGGTGCAGAATGATTGTACCTTGTTCATCCATATCCACAACTGCCGGAAGGTTACCCTGCAAGAGGTACAGACGCATTTTCGCCAACTGCGACACGAAGCCAAGACGTCCGGAAAGGTCAGGCTCAGAGGCTCGACCAAATTCATGCCCGCCGTCCGCAAACTCTACCCGGCATACTGCGCCGCCTGCGAGGATATAGAACGGCTTTTTTCTGAACTGACAGCCCTCGTCCGCCAAATAGAGCGGGACGGACTGCACAGGGGCTGCTCGGACGACGAAGTCTTGGAGGACGCGATACGGAAGCAGAACGAGATTAGTACATATTACTACCGCAACAGCGATTATTCCCGTTTTCTGGGTTATGACAATCGTGTTTGCGAGTTATTGCGGAACAAACCGTGGAGAGACGAAAACATCGTCGGAATGACACTGCCTATATAACAAAAATTAAACCGATATGCCCAAATACAAATATTTTCAGGACGAGAAAACCATGGTGTGGCAGCGCCACGCCTTTACGGTCGTGGCCGAATCCGAAGCGGAGGCCGACCGTATCATTCGAGAAAACGAGTTGAATCAAACGTGTGTCACGGATGTCGACGATACCCGCATCATCTTCGAAAACACGGAAACGCTCTTCGAGACACAGAACCGTATCGAGCCCGACGAAAACGGCGGACGGCACACGCTGGAAGTTCTCACGGCCGACAAACGACGGTCCGTCTGCACGAATGCGGACGACAGGCTTTCCGAAGGATCAGAACTTTCCTGCACAGAACCAGCCGAGAAGAAGACATTGTCGCCCCAAGAGCAGGTCAAAAGCATCACCGACAAATTGATCGCTGACCTCTGCCGGATTACGGAACAGCCGGATGACTGGCTCCCGCATACGGTGTATGTGGAGGAAGAAGGAGAAGATGCAAGTTGCTTCGGGATGCCGGTATATACGATGTATAAGCTCGAAGACTACAAGGCAGACGGAAGTTGCACACTCTATAACCCGCAAACGAACGAGCGACGCAGCGGACACCTCTACGAAATCAACATCGACTGGCTCATAACGGTGTGGAACCGTTATCGGGAACTATGTGTCGAACAAGGGCTCTGGCGTGAACAGGCTATTCACCTACTGGAACAGGAAACGGATGCTTCGCTGCCCGACATTCTCGAGTTCGTCGGAGACCATTGGCAGAACCTCGCCTCAGACGAGGAGAATATCGCAGCGTTCCGGCAGTGGACGGGCAAGCATACGGCAGGTCGCGGACAGACGGCTCCGGAAAAGAGACTCATGGCTTTCGTCTGGCCTTTCCAGCTACTGCCCCGCAATGCGACCGATGAACAGATCATCACGACGTATGAGCAAGGACCGTCCCGGAGCATCGATGACGCGGACGATAAAACCCTGTACGAAGTCGAAAAACTGACCCCGGACGAATTGGCGGCAGAGATTAACGACAACAACTGCGCGTTCGGGCAGTATTATGTGCGATTCATCGAAATCGAATAAAACCAACAATATCTTCAAAACTCTTACCCTATGAAATATTATTTTTATCAAGACCGCAAAATTATCGGTTGGGAACGTATTCATTTTTGTATTGAGGCCGATAACGACCAACAGGCAGCCGAGCGCCTGGCGGAAGTTGCAGACGATGTAACAAAACACGACAACACAGAGTATTTCCATATTTCCGACAGAGATTTCCTGCTCGACAATATCAGGGACCTGACGGTCGAGGAGAACGACGGCCAAGCTACCATCGAGACCTTTGACCGACGACAACGTCTTCTGTTCGACAATGCAGACAAGCCTTTCGATCGGAATGCCCTTGCCCTCGAAGAATATCCGGACTAACTCTTGTTTCGAAAACCTTCACGATAACCTCGGTATTCCGCCTCGAATGTCGAGAGTTCTACATTAAAACTCGTAGAAATGACACACCCATACAACAAAACTAAAACCGATATGCCCAAGTACAAATATTTCCATGACGAAAAAAACATGGTGTAGCAACGCCATGTCTTTACGGTAACGGCTGAATCTGAAAAGATCGCCGAAGCAATTATCTGCAAAAGCGGATTAAGCCATAAATGCATCACCGATGTCTGTGACGCACGAATCTGTCTCAATACTTCGGAAACTCTGGTTGAAACCCAATATACCCTCTCTCACGAGGAAAATAACGAAGAGCACACATTGAAAGTGTTAACCTCAGACAAACGACGATCCATTTGTACGAATGCTGACGATATGACATTCAACCTTGCCGAAAACAAGAAACCGCTCTGCGCCAAAGACCGGATAAAAGCCTTCATATGTTACTACAAGTGCTTCGACACATCCGATCCTTCGGATACAGAAATCATCACGGCATGGCAGGAAAGGTCCCTATTCTTCACCGCATGACGATCCGGACAATGGAATCCTGCATGCCGTCGAACAACTCACATTGGACAAGCTCGCCGAGCGAATCGCCAATGAGCAATTCGATGGCAGAGAACAGTTTGTTCGATTCATCGAAATATAAAAGCGATTTGTTTTCAATAAATACTTGGCAAAAGCCCAAAAAAGTTTTAGGTCAATCACGAATAGCTACAATATGGAACAATCGAATAAATTATATATCAAACATCTATCCATTGAAGTAACAAGACGCTGCAACATGTCTTGTGCTCACTGTATGCGCGGAGACGCCGAACAAACAGACATCGCTCATTGTCATATCCACAATATTCTCAAGCATACACAACATATCGCACGATTCAATATCACCGGAGGCGAACCATCTCTCGTGCCCAAGACCATTCACTATATCTTGCAGCAACTCAAATCGTTCGACATCACTGTCGGAAATTTTTATCTTGTTACAAATGGCTCCCTATCATCAATTTCGGACCAATTCATCAAAGCTTGCGTAGCACTATACGACTACCAAGAAGACAAAGAACAACATCCTCGGAGCCATATGCTCGAAATGAGCGATGATCGGTTTCATGACAAGAGCCATCATTCTGATGTAATCGAAATTTTAGGGCGTTACCCATTCTTTGGTCTCAGAGGACAGTCCGAAAATATTTTCCTATTCAAAGAGGGGCGAAGCAAAGATGGTTATCCCAATCCGGTACATCCAATATACCTCACGGAAACGAACTCGGTATATGGAGACGTATACCTTAATGCCGAAGGTAAAATTCTCGGGAATGGAGATTTAAGCTATCGCAGACAGCGAGAACATATTTTATGCGACTCGAAATACTTCCTAAAATATTTAAAAGGAACCTTAAAAAAACGACAGAATTATCCTTAAAAAAAGCCCTGACAACTCGTAAAACTGCAATTTTTTTGCTATTTTTGCACAGACAATCCGAATAGACTGCAACGTTCTGAATAATAAGATAATAGCTATTAGAAGCTATTTCAAATCTGCATAGGAAAAATTGATGCATTTTTGATGCACAGTTTTCTAACACATTGTTCTATAAGGCAATCGCCAATCTGTAATTGATGATATGCGAGCCGGTGGTCTGCATCGCGGCGAAGGCGTTGTCCGAGGAGTTGGCTCCGGCCGAAGCCGACACCAGCACGATCTCGGGATATTTCGCATAGATGATGCTGTCGATCTGGCGGGCGATGCGCGCCGTATATTCCACGGCGATATTCTGCTCCAATTCGACCATCGCCGAAATACGGCTGTTGTCCGAAGGCGGGAAGAACTCGGTCGGCACACGGGTAATCAGTCCCAGCGAAACGACGAAGAGTCCCAACATCGAAAAGATCGTAATACGGCGGTGGCGGACCACCCAGTCGAGCGAACGGGCATAGAAAGCGTCGAGCCATGCGAGCGCCTTGTCGATCGGTTTGTAGACGATACCGAGACCTTTGTAGTCGTGTACGCCGCCGTCGAGTTTCAGGAGATAGGCCGACATCATCGGAGTCAGCGAGATAGCCGCCGTCGTCGAGACGCAGACCACGATCGTCACGATCCAGCCCAGCTCGCGGAAGAGAATGCCGGCCATGCCCGGCAGCATCGTCAGCGGCAGGAACACGGCGACGACCACGAGCGTAGTGGCGATAACCGACAGCCACACCTCGTTGGTGGCGTAGATGGCCGCCTCCTTGGGACTCGATCCCCGTTCGATATGGGTCGTAATATTCTCCAGCACCACGATAGCGTCGTCGACGACCATGCCGATAGCGATCGAGAGCGACGAAAGCGAAATGATATTCAGCGTCGATCCCGTGGCGAAGAGATAGATGAACGAACAGATCAGCGAGACGGGAATGGTCATACAGATAATGAGCGTCGCCCGCCAGCGTCCGAGGAAGATCATCACCACGAGCACCACGAAGATAAAGGCGTACATGATGGTCTCGGACAAAGAACCGATGGCGTCGGTAATCTCCTGCGAACCCTCGAAGATCAGCTCCATATTCACGTCCTTGGGCAGCGCGTCTTCTGGATTTCGGGCAGACGTTTCTGAATCTCGTGGACGATGTTCACGGTATTGGCGCCCGACTGCTTCTGGAACATCACGCGCACGCCCAGCTGGCCGTTCACACGTTCGTCCATGGTGAATTTTTCGAGTGTATCGCGGATTTCGGCCACGTCGGAAAGCATCACCGTACGGCCTCCGGCGTTCGACACCACGACTTTGCGCAGTTCGTCGCTGAGCTTGAATTCGCCGTCGGCCTTGATATTGAAGGTGTTGTTGCCGATGTCGATCGTTCCGCTCGGAATATTGACGTTCTCGGCGGCGATGATCTGCCCCAACTGTTCGACCGTCAGGTTGTAGGCGTCGAGCTTGGCGGGATCGACATTGACCTGCACCTCGCGTTCGGGCGCACCGATCACCGACACGGCGCCCACGCCGTCCACGCGGTTCAGCACATTGACCAGCTTGTCGTCGAGCAGCTTGTTCAGCGCCGGATAACTCTCCTCGGCCGTGACGGCGATCATCATCACGGGAATCATCGAGGTCGAGAATTTGAAGATCGTCGGATAGTCGATGTCGTCGGGCAGCATGGACTGCACACGGCTCACCACGTCGCGGATCTCGTTGGCCCCCTCATTGAGGTCGGAGCCGTATTCGAACTCGACGGTAATCATCGACACGTTGTCCTGCGATTTGGAAGTCAGCTTCTTGAGGTTGCTCACCGTATTGAGGTTGTCCTCCAGTACACGGGTAATGTTGGTCTCGATCTCCGCGGCGTTGGCGCCGGGGTACATCGTGATAACCGAAATCTGCGGAATCTCGATCTCGGGATACTGGTCCACGGCCAGATTCATCAGCGAGAAGAGTCCGAAGACCATCACGCCGACGAACAACAGCACTGTGGAGACCGGTTTCCGGACCGCACTTTCGTAAATTTTCATATTCGTCGGGGCGTTTAATTCTGTTTGACTTCGACCTTGGCGCCGTCGAAGAGCTTCGACAAAGCTGTCACGGCCACCTGTTCACCCGGAGCGACGCCCGAAAGGATGTCCACGCGGTCGCCGACCTGACGCCCCACCTCTACCCGGCGGCGTTCGGCGACGCTGTCGCCCTTAATGACATAGAGGAACCGCTCGGCGGTACCCACCTGCTTCTGAACGGCCACGTCGGGCACCATGACGCCCTCCTTCTCGCCCATATTGAAACCCGTGCGGGCGAACATGCCCGGACGCAGCGTGCGCTCGGCATTGGGAACCTTCACCTCGACCTTGAACGTGCGGGTCGCGGGATCGAGCGCCGGATAGATCAGCGATACGGTACCCGGAAAAGTCTCGCCGGGGAAAATATCGACTTTCAGATCGACGGGCATGCCGACCTTCACGTTACGGAAATACTGCTCCGAGATATTGGCGACGACCTTCAACGGGTCGATCTGCATGATGTGCAGGATCGGCTGCGCGGCGAACAGGTCGCCCGATTCGTAATTGCGGGCCGTAACGACGCCCGTGATGGGCGAATGCACCTCGATATTCTTCTTGAGGTTGGCGACCACTTCGCGCTGCACGTCGAGCTGGGCCTTGGCCTGCTCGATCTGCTGGGTCGAGATTCCTCCGGCTTCGTAGACTGGAAGCAGACGGTTGTAGTCGTCCTCGACGGTCTTCAGCTGCACGAGCTGCTGGGTGTACTGCGTGGGGTCGAGCGTCACGATCAGCTGGCCCTGACGCACGGGATCGCCCACCTCGACCAGAATCCGGTCGATATGTACGCCCGACGCCGCGGGGGTGATGTCGTTCTCCTTGTAAGGTTCGATCTCGGAGGTGAACTCCTCGGTAAGCTGCACCGTGGCGGAAGAGGCTGTCTCGGTGCGGGTCAGCACTCCGCTGTCCTGCTGTACGTCGGCGGTTTTTTTGCCCGTACAGCCGGCGAGAGCTGCGGCGGCGATCAACATAACTGTTAAATTCTTCATAGGATTTTATCTGTTTTTCGATTTTATGCTAATTCTCCTTGCCGACGATACGGTCGTACTCGGCTTTGGCAGTCAGGTAATCGAAGATCGCCTGCGAGAAATTCAGCTCCGCCTGTGTCTGCGCCAGCTGTGCGCTGTTCAGTTCGAGGATCGTCCCCGCGCCCGCACGATAGCGGGTGTCGGAGATGCTGTAAGCCTTGCGGGCCTGCGCGACGGTCAGCTCCTGCGCATACATCGTTTCGCGTGCGGTCAGCAGGTCGTTCAGAGCCGAACGCACCTGCACGTCGATCTGCTGCCGGGCGTAATCGCGCTGAAGACCGATCTGCGAAATCTGGTTCTTGATCTCGCGCGACTTGTTCATCTTCGTAAGGCCCGAAAAAATCGGGATCGAAACCTGCAGGCCGGCCGACATCGGGTGCTGCCACCAGAATTTGGAACCGTCGAGCACGTCGCCCTGCTGTCCTCCCTCCGCACCGCCGAAATTGAGCTTCGTCATGTCTATATCGTTACCGGTATAGGTCGCCGTAAAGAATGCGGTGACCGTGGGCATGCGTCCGGCGTTCGCCACTTTGAGCTGGCGTTTGAGCAGATCCTCCTGCAGTTCGAGCGTACGCAGGTCGGAGTTCTCCTGCACGTCGGTCGTCAGGCCGTCGGTTCCCGCCAGTACGGCATCGCGCATGGCGTCCAGTTCGCCCACCACTTCGATCTCGACATTCTCGGGAATCGAAAGATACATTTTGAGCATCAGCTTGGCCAGTCGGATCGAATTCTCGGTCTGCAGGATCGTGGGTTTCAGATTGCTCAGCTGCACCTGAGCCGTCAGCAGGTCATACTCAGAGGTAAGGCCGTTCTTGTACTGCAGTTCGGTGTCGTCCACCGTGCGCTGTACGGTCGCCTGAGATTCGAGAAGCACTTCGAGCGACTGCTCGGCCAGCAAAATGTTGAAAAACGCCGTTTTTACATCGGCCACAAGGTCGATGCGCGATGCCCGCGCCGATTCCACGGCGGCGGCCCGCTGGGCGTCGTTCATCTTCAGCGTACGGAACACCGAAGGTGCGAAGAGCGTCCACGTAGCGTCGCCCTGCGCCGCCAGCGTGTTGTCGGCGCCGAACGAAAGCCCCTTGGTCATGCTCTGCTTGACGATCGAGCGGGTATAGGTCCCGCCGACCGAAATCTGGGGAATCCAGCTCCCCCACGTCTGCCGCTTCACGTAATCGAAGCGCTGCACCTCCATCTCGGCGACCCTGACGGTCGGATTTTCGCTCAGCGCCAGATCGACGGCCTCCCCGAGCGTGAGACGCATCTGTGCCGCAGCGCCGAAAACGTCCGCCGCCGTAAGGCACATAGTTAAAATCATTTTTTTCATAAAATATCCCAAATTCAATTTTTATTTGCCGTACTTGGTCAGTTCGTATCTTTTCAGGTTGTCGTCGATCATCCGCAGCCCCTTGGCCGTCGAAATACCGCGGAAGAAATTGCTGATTATCTGCACGAAGGCTTCGCGCTCGGTCATTCCGGCGGGAAGCATCAGTTCCTTGCGGGTCACCAGCGCCGAGGCCGTATAATAAAGCACCGAAATCGCAAGGTCGATATTGATGTTATCGACGAACAAACCGTCGATAATGCCCTGATCGAGCATGCTGCGCAGGCTGAGCCGGTTCTTTTCCATTCCTTCGCGCATCAGCTTGTCGTGGACGGCGGGATAGAATTTCTTGAGGTTGTCCATCATGCGGCTGGATACTTCGGCCTTGTTCATCACCTCGCCCAGCACCATGAACATAGCTTCGAGGACGTTGTGCGCGTTGGCGGTAAGGACGGTCCAGCGCTGCCGGTCACGCTGGAAGTAGCGCTCCATCGCCAGATAGAGCAGCCCTTCCTTGTCGCCGAACAGTTCGTAGAGCGTACGCTTCGATACGCCGAGATGCTGTGCGATATCGTCCATGCGCACGGATTTAATGCCCTGAGTGACGAACATTTGCATCGCTTGGTCGATAATGCGTTCTTTTTGAGGAGGGGTCATATCATCAGTCATTTCATTCGTGGGCAAATATAGCAAGAAAACCCACGAAACCAAAAAAGTTTTCTATATTTTACAGTTTCTTTCGCCGATTATACACCTAACAAGCAGAAATGAGGCCATATAGAACAATGCAAGCCGGAAAGACGGGTCTGAAATAAGACGTATTGAATAATAAAGAGACCGCCGAACGGGGTGTGAGGGCCGAAAAAAACGGAGTCGGCAAGCGACGGAAAAAGGACGGCAACAGCGGGGAAAGGTGTGCGGAGACAAAACGGCGGAAACAAAACGGCGCCGCGCCGCGTTTCGTGTATACAATCTTGTTTCCGGGTACATGCCGTTTCGTCTTTTCTTATTTATGCAGACGATTCAGCACCCCGGATATTTTAATCAGGCAGATGTTTCGGACAGGTCGAACGGCACTTCGAAAATCATGCGGCAGCCGGAAGCATACTCCCGATCAACGAACAGGCGGCCGCCCAGTCTCGCCGCGATAAGCCGGCAGATGGACAGGCCGAGTCCCGTGCCCTGCGAAAAGGGATCGAGTTTCACGAAACGCCCGAAAACCTCTTCGTGCAGATCGGCGGGAATGCCCGGCCCGGTATCGGTCACGGTAAAACGCAGAAGCCGTTCCTGCATCAGGCAGTCATAAGTCAGGGTAATATGCCCGGAGAGCGTGAATTTAGCGGCATTGCGGAGCAGACGCAGAAGCACCTGCTCGATACGTTTGAGGTTGGTGCGCACCACGGGATCGGAAGGCGTGAGTTCGTCCAGCAGACTCACGCCGGGATGCAGTTCCGGCAGCGTACTCTCCACGCAGTCATTGCAGACGCCGTTCAGCGCTGCGACGTCGTTGCGCGGCAGATCGCCCGTCTGGTCGAGATAGGCGACTTCGAGCACGTCGTCGAAAAGCCGCAGCAGAGATGCGCTGTTGGCTTCGATGATGGACGCATATTCGCCTGTGGAGGGCTTATCGCGGAATTCCGACGCCAGCACCTGAGAAAACCCGACGATCGAATTGAGGGGCGTGCGTACCTCGTGCGAGATATGCTGGATAAATTCGGTCTTCATGCGGCTGGCCTGCTCGGCCTGCTCCTTGGCTTCGAGAAGTTCTTCGCCGCTGATCCGGAGATGCTCGTTCTGAGCCAGCACCGTCGCTTCGGAGACCTTGAGCCGCCGGTTGAGTTTCACCACGCGCGCATACCCCACGCCGCCCATCAGCAGTACTCCCGCCAGCAGGCAGATAATCAGATAGGTGTTGCGCAGGCGTTTGCGCTGGAGGTCGTACTGCAGCTCCTTGGTCTCGTTGTGCAGGCGGCTGATTTCGAGGATTCCCGAAAAATCGTCCGTCGCAGTCCGGATTTCGCGGTTGCGCACCGAGTCCGACAGACGGATATACTCCCGGTAATTGGCTGCCGCAGGACCCATCTCGTGCAGATGCCAGTAGACGTCGCCGAGGTCCGCGATCAGCGAGTAATTGTTGAATCCGGAACTGCGGACCACCGTATCGCGCTGTGTTGCCAGAATCGTCTCCAAAGCCCTGTCGTACTGCCCCGAAGCCTTGAAATAGGCCGTTTGGAGATACCTCAGTCCGGCCGTATGGAACCGCAGCGCAGGATCGCTGCGGAACAACTCTTCCGCAGCGTCCACATATCTTTTCGCTTCGTCGAAATTTTTGTTTCGGATATGGTAAAGGCCGAAGCCCTTATCGACGGTAAATTCCTGATAGGTGGTCCGCTTGGGCAACGATGCGGCCTTCCGCAGCGCGACGAACGCCGAATCGGGCATGTCCAACTCCAGCGCGCACTGCGCCAGCGAAGCGTACTGCGTCGGCAGGTTGATGTCGTCGATACCGTTGTGTTCGAGCACCTCGATCTGACGGCGGAAGTTGTCGTAAGCCATCCGCCACGCGCCCTGTGTCAGATAAAGGTTGGCGAGCATCCGGTAGCACGATGCGACGCCCTCGGGATAATCGTCCGCCTCGGCTTCGGAGAGCATCTTGCGGGTTTCGTAAATCGCCGTATTGGACTGGTTCTGCTTGATGTAATAGGTAATCAGCCGGCTCGACCAGACGAAGTAATAGAAGTAGCGCAGGTCCTCCTTGGGATGCTTCCGGCAGAATTCCTGCACACGCTCCACGCCTTCGACGATTTTCTCCCGGTCGTTCTTATAGTAGAAATGATCGAGACGGATGCAAAGCGCAACAGCCTGTATACGCACGTTGCCCGCAGCGCCGGCCCGCCGGAAAAGCGTGTCGCACATCGCAGGCGCCCCGGCGTCGGCGCGATGCTCCCTGCAGATTTTATAATACGCCGTCAAAGCGCTGTCCGCCGCCTGCGAAGGAACCGGCCCCGCCTGTTCGCCGGCCCGCACCGGGAAGGTATGGGCGAAGGCAAAGAGGATGCAGACCGTAAAAGCGGTGAGAAATGACGGAATACGCATGTATAAAGCGACGTTAAGCGATACAAAGATAGCTTTTTCAACCGGGGAATCAACAAAAAAAGTCCTTTTTTATCGCATCTCATAAAAAAACCGCCGCGTAAAATTACGCGGCGGCAAACTCGGCGGAACAGGGACCGGCCGTCAGGCATCCCGTCCGGCATTACGGAACGGCGCCTTCTCAGACAGGCCCGGTCCGGAATCGTGAAGCGGGACCGTCCCCTATCGGGTAACTCGTTCGAGCCACCGCACCATCGAAAGCATGACGAGCATCGACAGTCCGCAGGCGGCCACGAAGACAAACCACGTTGCCCACATCGGGGTATGCAGGTAGAGCCATCCGCCCACGAAGAGCAGTGCGTTGCCCACGGCCGTAGCGGCCAGCCAGAAGCCCTGCATCAGACCCTGCATATGCGGCGGCGCGACCTTCGATACGAATGCCAGTCCGAGCGGCGAGATGAACAGTTCGGCGACGGTCAGAATGAAGTAGAGTCCCACCATCACCCACGGCGTAACCAGAATCGACTGCATTTCGTCGGCCTTCATGCCTGCGAGGGCGGCCTTGTCGGGCAGCGCCAGCGAGAAGAACATCAGGAAGAGGTAAGCCGTAGCGGCGATACCCATACCGATAGCGATCTTCATCGGCGTAGAAACCTCGACGTTGCGTTTGCGCAGCCAGCCGAAGAACCACATGATCAGCGGCGTAAGGGTCACGACGAAGAAAGGATTGACGCTCTGGAAGATTTCGGCGCCCTTGATGACCGTGAAGCCCAAGTCGATATTGATGACGTCCAGATTCACGTAGTCACGGGCGAAGTAGGTCAGCGAATAGCCGTTCTGGTGGAACGAAACCCAGAAAAAGATCACCACGCCGAACACGGCGAAAAGCGCGTAGATACGCTGGCGGATCTCCTGCGCAGACATCGTGATCTCCTCGGCCGAAGCCTTCTCGCCTTTGGCGGCAGCTTTCTGCGAGGGATCGGGGAAGCGTTTCTTGTTCGACATGTAGATAACCAGCGAGACGAGCATCATCACGATAGCGGCGATGAAGGCGTACTGGAAACCGCGGTTGAAAACGTCGAGGTAGTTGTTGCAGAAGGCGTGCAGATCACCGACGGGCGAACCGTCGAGATAGGCCGAATTGGCGTACGAAGTGAGGTTGGCGAGACCTTCGCCGGCCATGTTCTGGCCTTTGGCAAGGTATTCGTGGCAGAGTTCGGGCAGTTTGGCGTTGTAGTCGAAGTTATTGACTTTGAGCCACCAGTTGCGCACGCCGATAGCCACGAACGGAGCGAAGAAACCGCCGACGTTGATGAACATGTAGAAAATCTGAAACCCCGACTCGCGTTTGGCGCTGAACTCCTTGTTGTCGTACATCTGGCCGACCAGCGCCTGCAGGTTACCCTTGAAAAGGCCGTTGCCGAAGGCGATCACCAGCAGTCCGAGACAGGTCAGCGTCAGGTAGAGCGGCATGTTGGGAACCGGTGTGGGCGTGGGAATGGCGATCAGCAGATAACCCAGCGACATCACCACCAGTCCCCACATGATAGTACCCTTGTAGTTCTTGGTTTTATCGGCGATGATGCCGCCGACCAGCGCCAGCAGGTAGATCGAAGCGTAGAATCCCGAATAGATGTAACCCGCCGTAGCCTCGTCGAGACCGAACTTGGCGGAGATGAACAGGGTCAGGATCGCCATCATGATGTAGAAACCGAATCGCTCGCCCATATTGGCCAGAGCCGCGGCGATCAGTCCGTGGGGTTGTCCTTTCATAAGTTAATTTTTGGAGTTAGTAATAAATGATTCGTTTTTTGTTTGCTGACAAAGATAGAAAAATTTTCCATATATTTGTATAAACACAAAACCAGTTATGGAAAAAACGACCCGCAGGCTTCCGATCGTCGAACGCGACGAGTGGCTGCTCCCCGCCGAGCAGGAACTCAATAACCGTTACGACCGGTATATGAACAAAATGGACGCAATCGTGCAGGCGGCAGGGTCGCTCGTCGATTACGCCAACGGCTACCGCTATTTCGGCTGGCAGCGCGACGAGGCGCTCGACGGCTGGTGGCTGCGCGAATGGCTGCCCGGAGCGCACGACGTCTACGTTTTCGGCGACTTCAACAACTGGCAGCGAACCGAAATCCGCATGCAGCGCGACCGGCACGGCGTATGGAGCGCTTTTTTCCCGACGGCGATGTACCGCGGCAGGCTGGTGCACGGCTCGCTCTACAAATTGCACGTGCACGGCGACAACGGTTGGCTGGACCGCATTCCGGCCTACGCGACGCGCGTGGTGCAGGACGAGGAGACGAAGAACTACACGGCGCAGTTCTGGGCGCCGGAGCCGTTCGACTGGCGGGGCGACGCATTCGACATTTCGAAAAACGGAAACCTGCTCATCTACGAGGCACACGTAGGCATGGCGCAGGAGAAGGAGGGCGTCGGAACCTACCGCGAATTCACGGAGAAGATATTACCTATAATAAAAAAAGACGGCTACAACGCCGTGCAGCTCATGGCCATCGCCGAGCATCCCTATTACGGGTCGTTCGGCTACCATGTGTCGAGTTTCTTCGCCCCGGCGTCGCGCTGCGGCACGCCCGAAGAGCTGAAGGAGCTGGTGCGCCGCGCCCACGAGCTGGGGCTGGGGGTCATCATGGACCTCGTACACGCCCACTACGTGAAGAATCTCAACGAAGGGATCAACGAACTGGACGGCACGGACCACCACTACTCGCTGCCCGGAAAGGCGGGCTACCAGCCCTACTGGGACTCGAAGCTCTTCGATTACGGCAAGGACGAGGTACAGCATTTCCTGCTGTCGAACGTCAAATACTGGCTCGACGAATTCCATTTCGACGGCTACCGCTTCGACGGCGTGACCTCGATGATCTACCACCACCACGGCTACGTCGATTTCGACTGCCGGGAACGGTTCTTCGACGCGGGGGTAAACGGCGACGCGCTGACCTACCTGACGCTGGCCAACCGGCTGGTGCACGACTTCCGTGCGGGCGACGTGACCATCGCCGAAGACGTGAGCGGCATGCCCGGGCTGTGCAGTCCCGACACGGCCGGCGGCATCGGTTTCGACTACCGGCTGGGGATGGCGATTCCCGACTTCTGGATCAAACAGCTCAAGGAGGTGCCCGACGAGGATTGGAACATCTGGGAGATGTGGAACGTCATGACCAACCGCCTGCCCGAAGTGAAGACGGTGGCCTACGCCGAATCGCACGATCAGGCGCTGGTGGGCGACAAGACACTGGCCTTCAGGTTGATGGACAAGGAGATGTATTTCCACATGGACCGCGCGTCGCAGAGCGTGGTGATTGACCGCGGCATGGCGCTGCACAAGATGATCCGCCTGATGACCATATCGACGGGCGGGCAGGCCTACCTCAACTTCATGGGCAACGAGTTCGGACATCCCGAATGGATCGACTTCCCGCGCGAAGGCAACGGGTGGAGCTACGCCCACGCCCGGCGGCAGTGGTCGCTGGCGAAAAACGGGTTTCTGCGCTATGCGTGGCTGGGGGATTTCGACAAGGCGATGCTCAAACTGGTGAAACGGTACAAGGTGCTGGCCGACGGTTATGCGTGGAACCTCGTGATGGACGAGTGCAACAAGACGATGGCCTTCGCACACGGCGACCTGCTGTTCGTCTTCAACTGGCATCCCTCGGCGTCGATTCCCGACTACGAGCTGCCCGTGCAGGTGCCCGGCAAATACGTGCCCGTACTCTCGACCGACGAGCAGCGTTTCGGCGGCCAGCAGCGGCAGGCAATGGACGTCGAACACTTCTCGTTCCCGGCGCAGGACGGGGATAATACCGAGCGGCCGCATGTCCGTATCTACAACACCTCGCGCACGGCGACGGTATATCTGCGAAAGAAATAGGCAATTCGGCAGGAGGAAACGGCGCGCCCCCCCCGAACCATGAAACCTGAAAAAATCCCGATCCGATCAGGCTGTCGGCCATATCGGTCTGCGGCGGAAATCGGTATGTCCCTCGGCGACAGCACATCAATAACGCAGGAACATCCCTGCGTTACCATGTTGCCGGGCAACCGACCGAGTTAGCGGTCAGCCGGCCGAATCTGCTGCCGGAAAAACGGCGCACCCGCGCTGCCGACAGGCGTTCCGGAAAGCGGACGTAAGGCAATGCCTGCATACGGTTCCGTATACACGTGCCCAGTTCGGCGCTACAACTCCCGTTCGTAAATCCGGGACTCCCCGCTCCACGGGTGATAGCCCTGTCCGAGATAACGGAAGCCCCACTTTTCGTACAATCCGGCGTGATCGGTGCTGAGGTAGAGTTTGCCGAATCCTGCGCGGCGAGCGTCTTCGGCCGCACGGTCGAGCAGGAGCCGTCCGTAGGCGTGTCCGCGCAGACGTTCCTCGACATAGAGGGCGCAGGCCCACGGCCACAGGTCCATGCGGCTGATAAAGTCGTTGGCGATCAACCCTGCACAGCCGACCGGCTCGCCGCCCGACATCAGCAGGTACCACTGCGGAAGCGGCCCTGCAGCGCCGACAGCGTGGCGGATACAGTCCTCATAAAGAACGGGCGGCACTTCGGGCCAGCAGGCCGAAATATAACCGATCGCGGTATCCGCGAATTCGGGGTGTTCCCTGACGGAGACGATTTTCATGGTCGGACGGTTATTTCGCCGTGATGCGTTTCACGGCGGCGGCGACGTCGGCATAGAGCGCAGGCAGGTCCACGCCCGCCACACGGCGGTTTTCGACCACGATGCGGCCATCGACCATGACCGTATCGACATCCGACGCCTTGCCGCAGTAGACAAGGTTCGAAACCAGATCGTGAATGGGCTGCAAATGGGGTTTCTGGAGGTCTACGACGATCAGATCGGCCAATGCGCCCTCACGGACGACGCCCAGTTCGCCGTCGGCGTAGCCCAAAGCGCGGGCGCCGTTGACCGTCGCCAGCTTCAGCGCTTCGTAGGCCGGGAGCGCGACGGGATCGCCCGTGGCAGATTTCTGCAGGAAAGCCGCCGTGCGCACCTCTTCGAACATGTCGAGATCGTTGTTGGAGCAGGTGCCGTCGGTGCCGATGGTCACCAGCGCTCCTGCGGCGCGCATCTTCTCGACGGGTGCGACGCCGCTCGAAATCTTCATGTTGCTCTGCGGATTGTGCGACACGGCCACACCCCGTGCGGCCAGCGTAGCGATGTCGCTGTCGGTGACGTGGATGCAGTGCGCGCCGATCGTTCTGCCGTCGAGCATGCCCAGCGCGTCGAGATGTTCGACGGGCGTCGAGCCGTACTTCTCGCGTACGATACGCACCTCGTCCTGCGTCTCGGCGATATGGGTCATCAGGTGCAGTCCGTACCGTTCGGCCGTCTCTTTGCCGCGCCGCAGGTTTTCGGGCGACACGGTATAGGGCGAATGAGGTGCGAGGGCGATCCGGATCCGGTCGCAGCCGGCGGCGAGTTCCACCGCCTTACCGACTTCGGGAAGCACCTCTTCGACGTTGCTGTCGAAGTAATTGCAGCCCAGCATCGCACGGATGCCCAGCCGCTCGACCACTTCGACGCAGCGGTTTTCGTGGTAGTACATATCCACGAACGAGGTCACGCCGCCCAACAGCATCTCGACCACACCGAGAGTCATTCCCAGCGCCACGTCGTCGGCCGTCTGACGCGCTTCGAAAGGCCAGATATAGTCGTGGAGCCACTCCATCAGGGCGATATCGTCGGCATAACTGCGCTGCAGCGTCATGGCGGCGTGGCAGTGGGTATTGACCAGCCCCGGCATCAACAGCCGGCCCGTGCAGTCGATGATCCGCGCGTCGGGATGCGCGGCGCGGAATGCGTCGGCTTCGGAAGCGGACGCCGTGACCAGCGCGATGCGGCTGCCCGCGACGCCCACGAAACCCGTAAAGGTTTTGGAGCTGCCTTCGGCCGCCGTCATCGGCAGGATCGTTGCGTTGGAAAAAAGAATTGCCATAAATAGCGTAGTTACTTTATTGTAATGTATGTATTATTCGGACCGCGGATCGACTCCGACGGTCGGTGTCGCCGCCCTTGGCGGCGTTTGCAAATCGGCCCCGTCCCTAAGCCCCCTTCCTCGAAGGAGACTTCCCGCATGCAAGCGGATTGCGGGCGGAAACTTCGGCCGGAACCCTGAAACCGTCAGGCCCCGCCCCTACCGGCCCAAAATCCTCAGCCGGAAATCTCGGCAAAAACCCGAAACCCCGAAACCGACAGAGCCAAAAACTCAAACCCCAGAAAACCTCGGT